>CP036352.1:1853395-2162294 GCA_007753915.1 Phycisphaerae bacterium RAS2 | reverse complement strand
CGAATTCACTCGGTGGCTCACGATGGAAAATCTCCTTCATCCGGCGTCGCTGCAGAATCTCCCACGCCCTGTCGCCAAGCCGTCGCCACACTGCTTCCAGGTCGATCCGGCTGAGTCGGATATCCAATGGCTTCGTCCATAGGAGTGCCGGGCCGGTGGGGTCCAGCGTCGCCGGCAAACTCAATTGCGGCTGCGCGGCGAGATAGTTCTCGAACGGCTTGAGGTCGATGGTCCTGGGTTTCTTAAGCCAACGCATGCAACCCCTCTTCCAAATTGGCAAACCCCGGTACACACTCGACGCGGACGTGGGCAACCTCGCGAAGCTGGATTCGGTCATCAAATTTCGTGCCGTTAATCGCCTTGGTCAGCAATTCCCTCCGCTCATTCGACTCGACCAGAATGGCGTGCGAATAAACCTGATTGGCGAGCCAAGGGAGCATCCCCGGTGTCTGGATTACTTCGGCGATATGGGATCGGGTCATCGCCACGACATCAGCGGGCTTGGTGGCGTCACCGGGTACATACACGTGATGCACTCGTACCGCCCGTGTGCTGCGTTCAAGGCAGTGATAACGGCCGGGCGGGGCATTGTCTTCAAATACGGAGGCGACCTCGTCGTCTTCGAGTCGAATTCGAGGACGGCCTTGCAGGTGGCAGAATGAGAAGATCGCGAGATGTGTCGGCAGGGCCTCGGAGCCCAAACCCTCCGCGCGTCGTCGGCTCACGCCGAGGGCGGCAGCTCCCTTCGACTCCAACTGGTACGCACTACGGTTTCCCTTGAAGAGTTTTCGGGCGACGACGTAACCATCGTCCCGGAGTCGGTCCAGGCTCTTTTGGGGGTCGGCTCCATCAAAGTAGAGGCTGCTTAGGACCTCCTTGAAGGTGAAGCGATAGCGGGCGATGTGGCCAAGCACTTGGCGGTCGCGGTCAGTCAGTTTACCAAAGCTCATAGGGCAGTCCCCGCTCCGCGCAGAACCGATGAAAGTCCCTCAGCTTGGCGGCGCCATACGCTCCGCCCAGTTCGATGACACGGCGACGGCCTGATTCTTGGATCATGGCGTCGGGCAGTCGGTCCTCGTCGCCGAATCCCTCTTGTCGAAGCCGTGCCTCGAAGATCCACTCCGCCGCTTCCTTGCCCTGCCTTCGTCGCCGCCAAGCTAAGTATAACCCGGCCAGCGTCAGGTCATGACTGACCTCGCTACGCCGCGGCCATCGACCGCCGCTGCCTCCGCGGGCGTTGCCAGCCTTGCGGGTGGCGATGACGATTCTCGTGGGTGTCGCGGGTTCCCTCCACCTGGCATCCAAGATGGTGGCGAACCGCTGAAAATCCGGCTCCGCCTCGCCCGGAATCCAAGTCACCAGCGGCCGGTGGAGTGCCAGCTCCGGCCGCGCCGGCACCGCTGCCTGTTCGACAAGGCCAGCCCTCTTCAGGGCCGAGATTCGGCGGGCTGCCTGCCGGATTGGGTCACCGACTTTTCCGAACCAATACCGGGCGATCTGCGGGACGGAAAGGACGCGGACGCGGAGCGTTAGGGCGTCAAGCAAGTCCCGGTCTCGTTCGCTCAAATGGAGGTGGCTTGGCACCATTGTGGGTACATTCTCCGGCCATCTTGGATGGGGCGGAATTCGGGCGAGACAGCGTTTGTAATTTGCTTTGCAGAAGCACGTTATGAATCTGAATTTGTCCGATTCAACTGATGGTACTAGTGTAATCGAATCGGAGTTCGAAACGGTAAGGAAGGACCGTGAAAGTCGCTGGCGGTCTGTCCCGTCAGGCCGGCTGCGAATTCGCGACCGTTGGCGAGATTCTCTTAAACACATCCATGTGGTGCATTCATCGGCCTTCGTGTAGAAATTTGGCGTTCGTGGTGATAGGGCCGACGGACATTCCCGTCGGCCTGAATATTTCAGTAGTCGTCCGGCATCAAGATGGTGGTCGCCGAGCGGTCGGCCTCGGTGATAATCCAGAACTTCTGCTCATTTCGGTCCCGATAGACCGACAGGAGCCGGAAGCCCTGCTCCAGCGAAAGCTCGTTTTCCGCCCAATCCTCTTGGCACACGTCGCCCCAGTCGCCGCCGGCATGCCGCTGCAAAGCAGCATGCATGTCTCCAGGGTGCAGGAGTTCCAGGGCTGAAGTCGTGATGACGGTCCTTCCCAGTTTGAACCTAGCGGCCATCGCTGTCGGCCTCCCCGCCCGGCTTCGAGTCTTCCCCATAGACAGGGTCGACAATCTGGAAGCCGCTCAGCCATTGCCGGGTGGCTTCCCACTCCACCGGGCTTTCGCTTCGCCATGCTCCAAAGAGGTTCTCGCCAATCCACCACCGCACGCGGTGCTCAGGACATACCAGCCAATGGGCACGGCCGACGTTGTAGGGTCCATCGCTGTATCCGCATTGTGGGCATCCCCCGAAATGACCTTGGAATGCGCCGCTGCCTAGCTTTGTCAGGCTGCCGCCTTGAATCTTGTTGTCGTTGGATTTCATAGGCTCCAGCCCTCCCCGCGGACTTGTGGCTCTGTAACGTCGTCCTCGGTGGTGTTATCGATGCCGACAAGGTGACAGCGGATAACCTCTAAGGCATCGCGCAGCCAATCGTCAGGCACGAAGAGGTCGAAGTACTCGGCAAACCGGATGCGTTCCAGTACGACGTACAGAGACCTGCGAAGGTCCTCGGGCAGTGGTGTGGGTTTCAATTCACCGTTCATATGGTTCATCTCCAATTCAGCCGGCACTACCCCGAGCGCGCCGGCACGTTGTCCGCGGGTTATCGCCAGCCAAACCAGCTTTTCCCGTCGGGGTCGGTTTTTTTCGGTCACTGTTCTTGCCGGAAAAAACCGGGCCCAGGGAAAAGCGAAAAAACACTGCATCGAGCTACTGCTCGATTCCGCTTGGATGAACGCGGGGTGAGTCGAAGGCGGAGGACGGCGGGGGCATGGCAAGGACCGTGACCGCGGAGCGGCCCGCGTAGCGGGCGGCCGAAGGCCGGCGCGGTCCTTGCGACCCCGCAACCGGAGCCGAGACGATCCCTGGCGAGAATTGAGTCCGGCGAAGCCGGGCGATTTGATTGACGGCTACAAGTGGCCGAAATGGGCAGGTGGGTGCCCGGACCTCACATGAAACCTGTTCGAGTTGTCTTTCTTGAAAAAAACCCTTCGAGACGTTGGCGGTTCAGGAAGCCTTTCGCGTCGCCTGTCCGTGAATCCACGTGTGGGCGTCATTGAGGGCCTTGGCGAGAATGGGGAGGTCCTCGGCGTGAAAGCCGGAGGTCTCCTTCCACTCGTCGCCGTCCTTGTAGAGCCGTGAGACGGTTACGTTGTGCATCGAGCCGTTCTGGGTCTCGTTCTCCCAGACCAGGACCTTGCAACTTCCGTAACGGATCTCTCGGGCCGGTCGATTCTTCTCGTTCTTCGGCATAAAGCACCATCCTTTCCGGAGGTCGGACAATCCACCTGTTAAGGATGGTTATGGTGCGAGCGGCGGGTAATGTGACGCGAGCGGCGTTGTTGGGAGTCGCGGGGACTCCCGGTGAAGTCGGGCGAACACAAGTCGCCGGATGATGTCGGCCGAATAGCGGGCACGGGCCTTGATGCGAAGAAGCCGAATGCCGGCGGCTTGGAGGCTCTCATTCAGGAACCGGTCGCGACGCTGACGGTGGGGCGCCTCGTGCGAGCGGTCGTCCAGTTCGACCGCGAGGATGATTCGCGTCGTCCTCGGTTCGCAGAGCACGAAGTCGAGGTGTTTCTGGGAAATCGCCCCGCCGAACCCACGGCGCCAATCGGCATCCGAGCAGGTGAGCACGTCGGCGACGCGGACCTTACACATGATTTGAAACTCAGCGCCGACGGCCTCCTGGAGAGGACTAAAAAATGCGGCCTCGCCCTTAGTGAGGAGCGTTCCGCGGCCTTCATAAGGGAGTGCCTCTCGGCACCGCGTCGCTGCGAAACGTCGACGCCGTCGGAACGGCCTCCACGATCCGCCTCTCCCCTTTTGTAGCGCCGCCACTCGCCTTCGCCTCATTTAAGATCCATAGCATGAGCACCTCGGCTACTCAATTACGTTCACCTGATTCTGCCGTCTTCGGCCGTCATCGTCGGGGCTCGCAAGACAGGGTCCCCGACGAGGAGGGCTGAAGCGGCATCGGTTGAAACACGATACTCCCTCCCCGCGCCTTCTGCCGGATCGGTGCAGATTCGGAGGGGCCTCAGGATTTGACGGATGAATCTGCGAGACGCGGAGCACGGCCGATGCTCCGGCGGGGCGCAGCGTCGTTTAGTAGCCTACTTCGACACCTTTAGAGGTTGCTTCCGCCTGTTAGGCCAGCCCTTGCCTACCTTGCCTCCTGGTTGCGACGTGGCTGGCCTCATGGTGTATCGCTGTTCCCTGACTTCGACGCTACAGAAAAACCGGCGCGGCGAGTCGCGTCAAGGACGCGCCGAATCACGTGCTCATCGGTTACGTCCACTTGGGCCACCTTGGAGCCGAACTCTACATTCGCTCGGGTGACTCCCTCAACCTTGGACAGCGTTGCGGTAAGCGAAGTCGCGCAAGCCTCGCAGTGCATGCCATCGACCCGGAAAGCGAACTCAAGCGACGGAACTTGCCCCGCCGGATTGCCGGGGGAGGCACGCGAAGGCGAGCCAACCACGCCGAGTCCGACGTACTTGGGGAAGAAGACGAATGCGGCCACGACCACGGCCGACACCCACCACGTTGCGCGGCCGAGCTTGCGGCGCGAGGACCCTTCGCCTGAACAGCACTCGGCAGCCGGCTTGCGAATGAACGTTTGATAAAAACTAAGCGCCAGCATCGTCACGGCAGCCGCGATGAAAAACGGGCGCCATGGGCCAAAGAGATTCGACACGCCCGCTGCCGACGCCCCGAATGCAACGAGAAGCAGGGGTGCCAAGCAGCAGGCGCTCGACAGCACGGCGGCAACGACTGAGCCGCCGGTAGCGATCAGACCGCCTCGAACGCTCGGCAATCGACGCATCGCCGCGGGGGGCAACGGCCTGTCGCTCGCCTCGCAGCAGCAAGCGGCTCCCCCGGACTTGTGCCGTCCCGTTGGTTCAACTTTCGACCCATCACCAGGAGCGCCGAGGGCCAAAACCAACATGTCTCGGGACGGGAGACCGTCCGGCGTTTTGTAAAGGCGGCAGGACATCGCATAGTCCGTACGGCTTCGCGCTGCGGGCTCGATGTCCAAGCCGTTAACTTGAACCGTCGGCGAGCCAAGGAAGTGGAGCCGCTCCACATCCTCCGGGCTTGCCAGCTCGACCTCTTCCACATCAGCGTCGAGGTCGAAATCCTTGATGAGCGCCCGCACAAGGTCGGCCGTCGGCTGGTGGTTCGGACAACCGTCGAAATAGAGGACGGAGACCTTCCGTGTTTGCCGAACTGGTGGCGTGCCACTCATTTGCGGCCTCGGCAGCACGGCGGCGTGTCTTTGGCCGCGGTCGCCTCGCTCCCGTTCAGCGGACACCGATCACGGCAAACAAGCTCGCCCGTCTGTGGGCACGTGATTCGAGCCGGACAATCGGGCCGGTTGGGATCAACCGTCGGGCATTTGTCGCGGCAGATGAGCTGGCCTGTCTGTGGACAGACGATCTTGCCCGGACAATCCGGCCGGCCCGCGGCGGCTGCGGCGAGCGCAGCGAAGCCAGCCAAGCCGATAAGACCCGCGGCCACGGCCGTGGTGAGTAAAGTTCTTCGTGTCATCGTTCATCTCCTTCGCTTCTTGGGCGTGCTAAGCTCGATTAAGACCGGGCACTCGCCTGTCGAGTCTCGGCACTTGTCCAGGGCACGCCTCAGAGCTTCCCGGACGCGTTTGAGTTCTTTCATCTTTGCCTCGACTTCCCCAAGCCGCTCGTGGAGCAACCGTTGCACTCCAGTCTTACAAGACTTTGGGTCGTGTTGGTCGAGATCGAGGAGCGCGCGGATGTCTTCAAGGGTAAAGCCGACGGCTTGGGCGGAGCGGATAAACTGGAGCCGCTCCACGGCCTGCGGTTCGTAGAGCCGGTAGCCCGCTCCGTTTCGGTTCGAGGGCGTGAAGATCCCCTCTCGCTCGTAGTAGCGAAGCGTACTGGAGGGGACACCGACGGCCTCGGCAACCTGCCCTACCGTAAGTAGCGCTTTTTTTCCTGCCATCACGTTACCTCACAGAAAGTATAAGCCCTGCACTTAACTTTAAGGTCAAGGCGGATTTCGAAAAAAATTGTTGCTTCTTGCAACTGTCACATTTTCAATGGTTTACATGCCGTGATGCGGCCTCGCCTTCAACGGCTTGGATGCCGACTGCTTGCTGTGGAGGTCTTGGAACTATGAGGTGACGCCAAGCCGCACTTCAAGCCATGCCACACGGCCGAGTCCGTAGCGCAGGTGGTTGTATTTGAGAGCCAGGGCCGTCGCTCTCGCCATTTCGTCAGTGGTGTGGGCGATTTCGCGGTCGTACCGCGAAAGGGCCTCTGCGCCTAGCTCGACGATCTCCTGATAACGTCGCTTGTCGTGGGCGACGCGCTGCTTTTCCTGCTCCAACATCGCTCGGAGTTTTTCCTTGCGCTTAATGGGGTTCTTGGGAAGTTCACGTTCGAGGAACTTCCCTACGTCGATGTCAGGCTCAATTGAATCGACGGGGACCGGAGCGGCGTTATCACCTTCCGGCAGATAGTGCCACGGATGGCCGGGGTCGTAGCGGTCTTTGGGTTCAATAGTGCAATCGGCGACGGTCTTCCGCGTCCAACTATCGAGCGCCGCTGTTGCCTGCGGACCGAATCCCCTCGCGTAGGCTTCGAGTGCCGCTGCATAGGCGGAGCGAAGCCTCGGCTCCTCCTGGTCAAGAAATTCGCGAAGCTTGATTTCGGCCTCGGGCATTCGCGGCTGCTTGCCAGTCCTTGGGTCTTCTCCGGTACGCCGTGCATCTTGGACGGCCTGAATGTCGGCGAGGATGGCGACCAGCTCGCGGCCATGTTCCTCGGTCATGCCGCGAATCTCTTCATCATCGGGTTCAATGGGTCCCTCGGTCGTGGTGCCAAAGACTCCCTCGGCGACGGCCTCTGGCAGAGGCTTCGGACAGGGAACTGCCGACCAATCGGGGGCTTGGAGTTGTTCGAGCTTGGGGTCGGGTTCCAGTTGCACGTGCTCCGGCGCTGGCATCTCGGGTGTAGTCGGCTGCGGAATCCTCGGGTTTTCTCGCGATTCCCGCGCCCATTCAAAGAGTTGCTGCGTGTGCCGGCTCATATCGGATATGCCTGTTATGCGAGTATGCTCATGGTTCGTGATGCGGATGGCGTGCGGCATGGCGGGCAACCATGCCGCATAGGAGGCGTCGCATCATGGCGCCTCGCTGATGGCCTCGATGATGCTCGTGGCGGTCTTCTGGATGTGGTCGAGCGACTCGGTGAGCGTCTCCTTGTCGCCGTTGTAGAGCTTGATGTAGTCCGCGGCGGCGCCATTGGTGTCGAGGCCGATGGCCTGAGAGACGACGAACGCGACAGCCTCGGCTTCAGTCTCTCGGATAGTCTTGGTAGTTTCCTTGCGCCGGTCAGTCTTGTGCAGCATCTCGTGGGCCAGCTCATGCACCAGCACCGAGAACTCCTCGGCCGGGCTGAGTGTGGTGCGAACCACGATGGTCCCGCCCTTGGAGACGCCGTCGGCAGAACCGATGTCGTCGGAGTATTCGACGGCGATGGAACTCTTGGCGATGAAATCCCTGAGCCGCTCGGTGTGGCCGTTGGGATTCCCGCCGACGCGGTGAAGCTCGGGCAGCGGCTTGCCGTCGGTCTGGCTGACATCGAAGACGTACACCGCCTTGAACCGCAAGAGCTTCTCGGCGGCCTCGTCTGTGGCCGGCTCGTCCCTTACGTCATCGGCTTGCTTCCGGAGCAGCATCGGCGCGATAATGACGATGCCCTTCTCGCCGGCCTTCACGTACCGACCGATCTCCTTCCAGCGATTGAATCCAGCCACGTGCGTCGCATCGGGTCGCTGCATCGCAATCAGCATGCAGTTGCCAAAGCTGTAGCGGTGAAAGCGGGCCATGGTGGCGAGATATGCCTTGAAGGCGTCGCTTCCGCCGCGCTCCACGTCGGCGATGAGTTGGTTGAGGGCCTCTTCGGCGAGTTGTTTGGCTTGCTCTACTTTCATGGTCTTGTCCTCCGTGTTTGGGGTTTTGTGTTTCCTCACAAACCGTGGGAAACCAAAATCCCGAACCGGACGGACACGAGCGACGCGGCCGGGCCGCTCCAGGGGCGGGCTGATGGCAGCGGGCGTGACAGGCCGAAGGCGGAGAGCGAAGTGTGCCTGGCGCGACTGATGCAAGCCCGGACCGGCGGCGATAGCCGGGAGCGGACCGGAGGCGGAGCGATCAGAAAGTGAGCAAGCCCGTCAACAGTCGAATGGAGGTCCTTTAACCGGCGCCGACGGGAGTCGGCTCAAGCAGTGCCTTTTCGAGCGGCATCGCGCCGCAGCGATTCGGCAAGAATGCTTTCAGCGACGATGAAGTCGGTGGTCCGGAGTCGCTTGAAGGCTTCGGAAAGGTCGAGAAGGCCCTTGGCGGAAGCGGCTTCGAGAACGCTGACCGCTCCGGTGATGGCGAGGCCACGGGCGAGCGCCGCCTTGCGTTCGTCGGCCTATGGGACCCATCGCGATGAAGATTGAAAGGTCTAGATCAAGCGGACGATGAGCCCAATGTCAGGCTCCGGATCGAACCAAACTCTGAATATCGGCGATCAACCGCCGTTTCTCTAGTTCCGGCATGGGGCTGTTTCGAGGAACGTGTAGCAGATCATTTTCTTCCTCTTCGGTCCACGTGAGTAGCCCCTGCCCCAGACGAAGATTACCGGCGTTTTTCTGGGGTTGGCCGGCACGTGTTAGGGCTTGCCCGTTCGTCGAAGCACAAACCAAACGATGGGGACACAGAGCGACACTCCTGAAAGGAGAATTGCAAACACCAACTGGTTTTGGGGTAGGTGTAGGTGACCGTACCGCTCGCGATGCGCTATCGCCGAGCGGTACAGCATCCAGTCGACTAGCACCGCCAGTGCGGCGATTGGAGCCCAAGCTATGATGAGCCGTCGCAGGCTTAGTGGCTTCTCACGCCTGCGGCAGAATCGTCCTTGGCGCCGATTACGACTTTGCCTTCTCCTGGTCAAACCGATTCCCTTCGCTTGTCTGCGTCATTTCCGGGACAGGGCGATGCCACATGCGGTAGAGCGCGGGGAGCACGACGAGAGTTAGCAACGTCGATGAAACAATGCCGCCGACAACAACGGTTGCGAGCGGACGCTGCACTTCCGCGCCGGTCCCCGTAGCGAGCGCCATCGGGACGAAACCGAGTGCTGCGACAAGCGCCGTCATTAAGACCGGCCGCAACCTGGTCATTGAGCCGTGGATCACCGCCTGTTCGAGATCCTGACCCTCGGCACGAAGTTGGTTGATGAATGTGATCATGACAAGACCGTTAAGCACGGCAACGCCCGAAAGTGCTATGAAGCCGACCGCAGCCGAAATGGAAAAAGGCATGTCCCGCAGCCAGAGAGAGACGATTCCGCCCGTTAGGGCAAGCGGGACGCCACTAAAGACGAGTGCGGCGTACTTAACCGAGTTGAATGTGCTAAATAGCAAAATGAAGATCAGAAAGAAACAGATCGGCACGACGATCATGAGCCGCTGGCGGGCAGCGATCAGGTTCTCGAATTGACCACCCCAAGAGAGCCACGTCCCAGCGGCGAGTTTAATCTGCTCGTTAATCTTACTTTGCGCTTCGACGACGAAGGAGCCGATGTCGCGGCCTCTGACATTGCACTGCACGACAACGCGGCGTTTCCCGTTTTCGCGACTGATCTGATTCGGGCCTTCGGCGATGTCAATATTGGCGACGGCCCCGAGCGGAACAAACCCGCCTGGCATGACGCGAGGATTGGGATCGGAGATTGCAGCGACGCGCACAGTCGAGCGCGCGGATTCGTGCTGCGGCAATGGAATGGGGAGGCTCTGGATGGCTTCGATGTCGCGCCGCAGATGCTCCGGGAGGCGCACCACAAGGTCGAATCGACGGTCGCCCTGGAATACCAACCCGGAATCGCGCCCGCCAACAGCGATGGCGACTACGTCCTGCACGTCGGCGACATTCAATCCGTACCGAGCAAGGGCGGCCCGGTCGATCTCAATGTTCATGACCGGAAGGCCCTTGGTCTGTTCAACTTTTACGTCAGCGGAGCCCTTCACGCTTCGGAGAACATTGGCAATCTTCTGCGCGGACGGCTCCATCAGCTCAAACTCATCTCCAAAGACTTTCACGGCCACGTCGCCGCGAACACCCGCGATCAGTTCATTGAAGCGCATCTGTATCGGCTGCGTAAACTCGTAATTGTTGCCCGGCAGAGTCTTGACGGTCAGCTCGATTAGCTTTAGGAGCTTGCCCTTGTGACCTTCGATCTTAATTTCCTCGTGCTCGTGCGCTCCCTCCTCATGACCTTTACTCTCGTTCTCGTGCCCGCCCGCCTTCTCCTTTTCCTCAGTTTTTTCGGAAATGAGCTTTTCAAGCTCGGCCTCAGTGCGCCACTCTGCCTCTGGCTTTAGAATGATGAAAGTGTCGGAGACGTTTGGGGGCATGGGGTCCGATGCCATCTCGGCCGTGCCCGTCTTAGAGAATGCAAAAGCGACTTCGGGAATCTGACTGACTATTTTTTCGACTTCAAACTGCATGTCGGATGATTGAGTGAGCGAGGTGCTTGGAATGCGCATCGCGTGCATCGCGATGTCCTTTTCGTCGAGCGTGGGAACAAATTCTTGTCCAAGAGTCATGAACAAGAGCAAAGAGGCCGCGAACGCTGCCACGGCGGCGAAGACCACCGCCTTACGGTGATGAATAGCTAGCCGAACGGTCGGCTCATACAGCCACTTGGAGGCGCGGATGAGAACATTCTCTTTCTCACTAACCTTGCCGGTGATTCCCAGCGCCACCATCGCGGGAACAAACGTGAGCGAGAGGACGAATGCCGCAGCCAGAGCAAAGATGACCGTCAGAGCCATTGGATGAAACATCTTGCCTTCGATCCCCGTAAGAGCGAGGATTGGAATATAGACCGTGATGATGATCGCTTCACCGAATGCGGTGGCGCTTCGGACCTGCTTACTGGCGACAAAAACAACTTCAAGCCGCTCCGCGAGCGTGAGCTTTCGGCCAAGTTCGTGTTGCTTCTCAGCCAGCATTCTCAGACAGTTTTCAACGATGATGACGGCCCCATCGACGATGAGGCCAAAATCAATAGCGCCGAGACTCATTAGATTGCCGCTGACACGGGTTTGAACCATGCCGATGGCGGTCAGCAGCATCGAGAGCGGAATGGCTAACGCTGTAATGAAAGCCGCACGGATGTTTCCGAGCATCAAGAACAGAATCACAATAACGAGGATCGCCCCTTCGGTCAGGTTTTTGGCGACGGTATGAATCGTTGCATCTACGAGTTTCGTTCGGTTGAGAACGGTCTTTGCGCGAATGTCAGGCGGCAAAGCCTTGTTTATTTCCTGGAGCTTTTCATCGACGCCGACCGAGACGGTTCGGCTGTTCGCGCCGATTAGCATGAGCGCCGTTCCGACGACGACTTCATGTCCGTTTTCACTGGCGCTCCCGCTTCGAAGTTCCTTTCCGACTCGTACGACGGCAACATGGCGGACATAAATGGGCGTGCCATCCTTCACGCCGAGGACGATGTTGCCGATCTCGTCCTCGTTTCGAATCCTGCCGGCGGCTCTCACCAGATATGCCTCGCCTTTGTGCTCGATGTAACCGGCGCCGACGCTGACGTTGTTCCTTTCGAGCGCCTCAATCACGTCAGCAAAGGTGAGTCCGTAAGCGACGAGTTTCATAGGGTCGGGCTGGACGTGGTACTGCTTGACGTAGCCGCCGATGGCATCGACCCCTGCCACGTCTTTCACACCTTTTAGCTGCGGGCGGATGATCCAGTCCTGCACGGTTCGGAGGTAGGCAGCCTTCTCAAGCGGTGTCGCGAGCCTTTCGCCTTCCGGTGTTAAATAGGAGCCGTCATTCTGCCAACCCTGTTCACCGTCAACCACCTTTACCCCCTTCCCATCGGGGTGCTCGTACTCCACGGTCCACATGTAAACCTCGCCAAGCCCCGTGGATATAGCACCCATCTTGGGTTCGGCCCCCGGCGGTATGTTCTCTCTCGCCTCCAAGAGTCGCTCATTCACCTGTTGGCGGGCGAAATAGATATTCACGTCGTCCTCGAAGATCGCGGTCACCTGCGAAAAGCCATTGCGTGAAAGTGATCGTGTGGACTGAAGTCCCGGAATGCCGGCGAGCGCCGTCTCGATGGGAAACGTCACCTGCTTCTCAATCTCCACGGGCGACAGGGCCGGAAAAACGATGTTGATCTGCACCTGGTTGTTGGTGATGTCCGGCACGGCGTCGATGGGCAGATGTATCAGCGAATAGACGCCGCCCGCTGCCGCAGCCAACGTCAGCAAGACGATGAGAAAGCGGTGTCGGATGGAAAACTGTAGGACTTTTTCAAGCATGGTCAGGTATCCTTGGTATCTCCGTCGTCCGAAGGAGACGGAGGGCATTCAAGACGACGAGCAATGAAACACCGGTGTCCGCCGCAATCGCAGCCCAGAGCGAGGCTTTTCCAAGCACGGTGAGGCAAACGAATGCCGCTTTGACGACAAGTGACGCGGCGATGTTGGCACGAATCGTCCTAAGAGCGCGTCGGGAGTGGCGGATCAGCCACGGGAGGCGCGATAGATCATCGGTCATTAGGGCGATGTCCGCCGTCTCGATGGCCGCATCCGTGCCGATGGCGCCCATTGCGATCCCGAGGCTGGACTGTGCCATTGCCGGTGCATCGTTCACGCCGTCGCCAACCATTGCGACGACACCAAACCGCCGCACAAGGTCTTCAACAACTTTGACTTTGGCCTCTGGAAGGAGTTCTGCGTTTATTTCATCTACGCCTGTCTCACGCGCGATGGTCTCGGCCGTTCCGCGATTGTCTCCGGTCAGCATGACGACGGGATTGATGCCAAGGGATTTCAGTTCAGCGACAGCGTTCCTTGCCTCTGGACGCACGGTATCCGAAACGGCGATGAAGCCGCAGACGTGATGCTCTTCACCAATGACGACCACGCTGGCCCCTGAAGCGGACAGTTGAGTCAGTTGTTCGTGGAGTTCGGGCGTTTCCTGGCTTCGTTCTTCGAGAAGCCGGTGCGAGCCGATCCAGATTTGGTTGCCGTTTACGATGGCCGTTGCCCCCTTACCGGCGATGGCCTGAAAGTCAGCGGATGCCCGCGCTGCGATGCCAGCGGCTGTGGCGTGCTGCACAACGGCCTGAGCGAGCGGATGCTGAGATCGCATCTCCACGGAAGCGGCGATCTCAAGCAGTTCCCTCTCCGAATGACCGGACAGAGGAACGACTTTTTGAACGCGTGGTCGCCCCATCGTAAGCGTCCCGGTTTTGTCCAGGGCAACGGCCCGCAACCTGGCCGGTACCTCCATGTAGAGCCCGCCTTTGATTAGGATGCCGTGACGGGCGGCGGCGACGAGCGCCGCGACGATGGTGACCGGTGTTGAGATCACGAGTGCGCAGGGACAGGCAATAACGAGAAGCACAAGCGCTTGGTAGAACCATGTCGCCCACGGCTGGCTGAGCAGAAGTGGCGGGATGATGGCAACGAGCAGTGCTAGACACAGGACAACGGGTGTGTAGATACGGGCGAACTGCTCGACCCACTGTTCGCTCGGCGCTCTTCGGCTCTGCGCCTCGCTCACCATGCGAATGATTCGTGCGAGCGTCGTGTCTGAAACGGGCTTGGTCGTAGCGACGAGGACTGCGCCGTCCACATTGATGGTGCCTGCAAACACCTCGCTTCCCACGGTTTTGGTGACCGGCATGGATTCCCCCGTGATCGGCGCTTGATTGACGGTCGTTTGGCCTTCCAGAACACGGCCGTCGAGCGGGTACTTCTCTCCGGGCTTTATCACGATGCGCGAGCCGACCGGCACGGCCTCCGCATCTAACATTTGCTCGGAGCCGTCATTTTGGAGTACGCGGGCCTTCGGGGGCGCAAGGGCAAGAAGTTCAGCCACGGCCCGGCGGGCGCGAGCGACGCTCCAATGCTCCAACGTCAGTGAAAGTGAAAACAGAACGGTGACTGTGGCGGCTTCAAGATATTCGCCGAGAATCACCGCCCCGAATACGGCCACGGTCATGAGAAGATGCATATCCGGACGGAGTCGTCTCGCGGCAAGCCACGCTTTTGGCGCGACGAACCATCCCCCGGCGGCTATCGCGGCGAGGTAGAGCAGTCGGCTGGCGGTCGGAAGCGCTCCTGCCTCTTGTCCGGTGAGCGCGGCCTGCCATGCCGCCTGCATCCCGTGGACAAGGAAAGCGAATGCCGCGAGGACGGCGCTAATGATGGTCAGGACTGCGCGGAGACTGCGGCCTTCCCTGTGCTCGCGGACCGGACTCGACTTGGCGTCCGTCACAAACTCTGCGGACATACCGGTCTGCTTAACGGCGCGGAGGACTTCTTCGGTGGGAAAGCGGTCGTTCGTGGATCGGACGGTCATCCTCGCGCTTAAAAGGTCGAACGTTACCTCTTGAATGCCCGTCACCGATGACAGCGCGCTCCGCAGCGCGGCCGTCTCCTCGGCACAGTCCATCCCGCGGATTTGGAACGAAACGCTCGCCACTAGACCGCCTTCTCCTGCTCCTTGCCCGTACGGATGCTGACGAGACGTGAGAGGTCGATGACGGCGATCAAGCCATCGTCAGGAGAACCCGTGTGCGCCGCCTTGCAAATCGTGTCCACAATCCCGTCACAGATGTCGTCCGCGCAGAAAAGTTCCAGCTTCGTCATCTTCGCAAAATAGATCGTTTCTTCGGTTGCTTCGAACCGCCCGCCGCTGCCTCGACCGCGCCCCTGCCCTTGGCAGTCGCTGACGGTGACGCCGGGAAAGTACGGAAGGGCGTGCAAAGCCTCCATGATCTTGGACAGCATGTGAGGACGGATGATCGCTTTGATTTCTTTCATGACTATTTCTCCAAACTTGCTGATAAAACAAGAGGTGCCGAAGTCTGCGTGGCGGTGTCCGATGGTCTAGGCATACATTCAATCCGCACGACCGATCCTTCTGGCGGCAGGCCGTGAAAACGAACCGAAAAGTTGGACTTTCGGCTCCGCCTAATCGGAAGGCGTGGAGGAAAGGCGCGCGCGGTCTCTTCCAGACTTTCGCCGTTTGGAAGATGGAGAATCACACGAGCCATTGCCTCCACACGTCCCTTCACGCCGACGCGCCGTCCGATTTTTCCGTACACGACCATGTCTCCACGGTCTTCATACACTCGAACGCGCGAAAGCTGAGCTGTGTCGGAGGCGACCTCTTCGAGATGCACTCTGCCCTCGGCGAGCAAGTCTCTCTGCATCAGGGCGCATCCTGAATCTGAGAGAAAGACGATCGCGAAGACAAGGGGCGTCCTATAGCGCGCACGCGATGTTCTCCTGGAGTCTTGAAAGCATCTATTGGGTATCTTTCGCATCTGATCAGCCTAGTGCTCGTGTTCCGCCTCCCCTTTCCCAAGTTCAGCCTTTAGGATGAACGTGCTAGTCGCTGCGTATCGCTCACCTGGACTCAACCCCGACAGCACTTCGCAGTCCTTTCCACTTTTCTTACCCAGAATGACGGGCCGCTTCTCGAAGCCGCCATGCTCTTCGACGAATACAACCGTCTGATTGTCGATAGTCTGTACTGCGGAGTCTGGCACAAGGATGCCTACGTCTTCCTCCGAGAGAACCAGATCCGCTCGCACGAACATTCCCGGCCGCAAGTGACCGTCGGGATTGGCTAGGACGACGCGAGCCATGCCAGTCCTTGTGCTCTCGTCAATCTTGGGGCTGACGTACGCGACCTCTCCGCGGTGTGGGTCGGAGATCCCGGTTGCGAGAACGTTTACGGGCCGGCCCACCGTGATCTGTGGAATGTCTTGGGGATAGACGGTCACATCCACCCATACATTCGAGAGGTCGGCGAGGACAAAACAACTCGTATCAGGGTTAACGACTTCGCCGAGGGTGATGTGCTTCTCGATCACTGTGCCGGCAAAAGGGGCCTTGATTTCGTACCGCGAGTAGTCAGTATCCTTCTCTGTGTGGAGGCTCTCAACCTGCTCCTGCGTTAGACCCAATGCATGGAGCTTCGCTTCGGCCGTGCGATGTTCGATGTCGGTTTCAGCAAGCGCTTGCTTGGCCTTGAGTAGCTCTTCTTCCGGTGCGATTTTCTTGGAGAAGAGCGTTTCAATTCGTTCCACGTTTGCCTGTGCCAGCGCGTGTCGCGAGGAGGCGGCAAGGTCTGCTGCCTTCGCATCCGCAAGCTCGCGGCTATCGAGCACGGCGATTACCTCGCCCGGCTTTACAGCGTCGCCAAGATTCTTTCTTACTTCACGGACCATGCCCGAGACGCGAGGAACGATGTGGGCGACACGGTCGGAGTTCAAGCCGACCTCGCCGGGGAGAATTACCGTCTTCTCTAGTTTTCCGGGTGCGGCCTCTACCACGGTAATGCCAAGAGTCTTGACCGCCTCGGGCGACAGCCGCACGACTCCTTCTTCGTGTTCGCCGTGCTCTCCTGCGTAATCATGCCCGTGTTCATCGCCTGTTCCGTGTTCATGTTCTCCCTCATGCCCGTGTTCGTCAGTCGGGTCTGCGGAGTGCGCTGCCTTTGATGCACCCTTGGTCGAAGCGCCGTCTATGTCGGCCCGACTCATCCAGTAGCGAGTGCCGATGACGCCGACGAAAAGACCCACTATGAGCAAGGCAGCCTGCCGGATGCCTCGACGTTTCCAATACTGAGCTTTGGTTTCTGACACGTTTCTCGCTCCTCTAAAACAAAAAAGCCGCAAGCAGTTGCCTCGCAAAGTCTGAGACAAATCCCAGAATCTGAGAGACCGCCCCGCCCGCTGGTGAGATAACAGGGTCCGTTCCCTGGTCGTCCGGCGTGCAGCCTGTAGCAATCACTCCGACAGCTCCGAAGAGAAGGACGATGCTCAGGCAGTAAAGACCAGAGCGTCCAGTCGTGTTTTTCTTAGGGCGATACATTTGTCTCCTCCATTTGATTTGCCGGCGACGCATCGGAAGGGGCAGACGTTGTCTGCGGTGTCAGGATGGCCGAAATCGGCTTTGACACTACCCGCTCAAGTTCGGCTAGCGCAGTGGCCCTGTCCCTCTCGGCCGCGATGGCATCGCGACGAGTTGCGAGCAGGACCCGCTGCGCGTCAAGCAGCACGATGAGGGAAGCTCGCCCAGCCGCGTAAGACTCTCGCGAGAGATCCAGGTTCGATTGGGCTTGAGGTAGGAGTTTTCCTCGGAAATACTCAGCGACGCTTCGGGCAGTCTCGGCCTGGTCGACCCCTTGGCGGACTTGCTGGATGACACTACGCTCAATCGCTTCGAGTTGTTTCAGGGCCTGCTCATACGAAAACCTCGCCTTGGCGATCTGTGCTTGGTTCTGATCAAAGATTGGCAGTGTCAGGTTAAATGCAGGTCCAAAAATCGAATCGATCTCTTGACTTCGCTCTTGCTCCCTCTGGCCACGTGACTGGATTTCGGGAGCGGTAAGCTGACCGGCCGCGACACTGGCGCGGGCTGTATCGGCAGCAATGTTTCGGCCCGGCAACGCGCGGCGTTCGTTTCGCTCCAGATACGCTCCGATGGAGATGTCTGGGAAGATCTTTCGATACTCAAGGTCCACGCGGGCTCGGTTGGCTTCGATCTCTTGCCGACTGGCCTGGACATCCAGCCGACTCGCCAGGGCTAAGTCGGTGATGCGCTCAGCATCAAGCGGAGTTGGCGTTTCAATCGAAATCGGCGTGGTCAGTACAAGGGTCTGTGCTACATCGGTTAGCCCGAGAAGAATCGCAAGCCGGCGGCGGGCGGTGCTTGATTCGAGACGTGCGCGCTGGGTTTCAAGCTCGGCGGAATAGAGCGTGCCGCGGACAAGATTAACATCGAGTTCCCCAACGGTCCCTGCCTGCTGACGGGCCTGGGCGGCTTCCAGAAGTTGCTCGGCGAGTTGGAGGTTTTCTCGTGCAATGAGGAGCGTCTGGTCCGCTGCGACGGCAGAGTAGTACCCGGCTTTCGTATCAATTGCTATTTGTGCTGCTTGCCTTGCCAGATCAAGAATCGCGGCGTCGAGCGAGCGGGCCGCTTGCCGCTTTCGCACGGGTATCTGCCACAGATCGACGATGCTCTGGGCAAGCGTTGCCTGGATGTTGCTTCGTCCGCCGCCTTCCGGAAACGCGATTGAAAGAGCGAGCGTTGGGTTAGAGAGTAGGCCCGACTGCACAAGGTCAGCACGAGCGATGCCGACGTTTAGAAACGCGGCTTGAAGCGAGGGATTGTTAAGCAGGCAGATTTCGACTGCTTCGTCGGTTGTGATGCCGTCGGCTATCCTCTCTGAAACTGCCGCAGTCACCACACCGGCCTCCTCGGGCTCAAAGACAGAGCTGCTCCCCGTGGCGTCCATGATCGTCTGGCGAGCCCTCGCGTAATCGTGTGCGGCGTTAACAGCTGCACAGCCGCAAATGAGCGAGCACGCGCCGATGCTTCCAATCAAGGTCTTTGCAAACGATAAACCATTCATTCAATCTGACTCCCAAAAACGCACGCAGCAGAACGCGAAACTAGACCGCCGCCCACAAGCGACGATTTATCGCCGTGGTGACGCGCACTACATATTGAGCTGGGAAATCAGATCAGAAGGGGCAGTTCGCTGGGCGGAAATGGTCGCCCGTGCCAGAGTGATAGGGCGTCCTCGGGAGGACGAAAGGGTGCCTGGTGTCCGAAGTAGGTTGACGGATGCACCAAAAGGAATGAGACCTGAGCGACGAAGTCGGGGACGATGGCCTTCGCGACGGTCTGGCTGCCGTCCTTGATCGCGACTAAGGATGAACAAGGATCTTGCTCGCATTCCGACTCGTGCGAACATGAGTCCGCTTGGCCGCAGTCGCATGGGTGTGCGAGGACGCCCGCCGTGCAAAGCGAGGGCGCGGCAAGCAGCGTCCAAAGACCTATGAATAAGGCCCAAATCTTCCTCATGCCATAATCATCGGCCGGAACAGAAAAAGGGTCAAGCCCTCGGATGTTCCAAAAAAGGCGTGCTGCCAAGAGGTTTGGCGCCGTACACTCGTCGCTGAATACGGGCGTATTGGCAAGTGCAGCAGCCAGTCCGGCGGCATTATCGCACGCCAGATTGACATCGATGGCACCGGGGGCCGTGGTCGCCTGAGATTCCGTCGCGTCAAGTGAACAACCCTGTCAGCGGTCGAATGGAGTGCCTTTAACCGGCGCCGACGGGAGTCGGCTTAAGTGATGCCTTTTCGAGCGGCATCGCGCCGCAGCGCTTCGGCGAGAATGCTATCTGCGATGATGAAGTCGGTGGTCCGGAGTCGCTTGAAGGCTTCGGAAAGGTCGAGAAGGCCCTTGGCGGAAGCGGCTTCGAGAACGCCGACCGCTCCGGTGATGGCGAGGCCGCGGGCGAGCGCCGCCTTGCGGGCCTTGCGGTCGTCGGCGAGCAAGAGGTCAGCCTTGATCTCCAGGGCAAGACTGATCGCTTCGCGTTCTCCCGCGTCGTCGAATTCCAGCGTGGCATCGATGCGGGTCGGTGCTTTGATCGTCAGCCACGAGGGCTTTGAGGCGAGCCAGCTTCGAACGGGCTCGGGCGTCCCGGCATGGGTGAGTTCTGCGGCGACGGCGGGGGGAATGAAAACAACCTGAAAGAGCTTCGGAAGGGTGTCAATGTATCCGATTCGAACGAGCACATTCAGCGGGCTCGCGTCGGACACAACGATCATCGCGCCATCTCGGGGAAGTGCTTCGCTAAGGTCGCTCGGTCCTGCTCCAGGTCTTCGAGCGAATAGTTAAGGGCGACGCCGTGACGGCCAAGCCAATCGACGGCCTCGATGGAGGTTGCAAGTCCCAGAATCTTGGCTACTTCGCCCGCGGTGAGTTTGGCGGAGCGATAGCCCTCGATCGCCAGCGCTTCCAGCGCGGCTTGGTCGAGGTCCTGCCCGAACGCCTTTTTTAGCGTCTCTTCAATGGGTCCTGGGAAACTTAGCATCTGCATCGAGCGCCTCTTTAGATAATTATATCGCAATCAAGCCCGCTTCGCCAGACGAATTGCAGAAATGGCGGGCAGGTTGAGGGCGTCTTCGGCGAGTTGATGCGTGTCGGCTATCCAGCAAGGTCGGCGAGATCGGGATGGATAGGGAATGCGCTGAGTGTTGTGGGATGCGAAAGACGGCGTTCCTCCCAGGCGAGAACGTCGGCGAGCCGAGCGTAGCGAATCCGTCCACGGCGCTCGAACGGAAGCTCGCCGGATTCCATGGCAAGAATCACAGTCTGGCGGCGCATCCGCTGCATCTTACGTATCTGGTTTACGGAGAGCCAGTGAAAAAACGGCGATGGCGCCTGTGTGCTTGGATTCATGCCCAACAGATTACGACCGGTGAATCTCGAATCAAGCGCATGCCGCGCGTTGGCCGAAATCATTCACGGTCGATTGCGGGCGCGGAGCGGATACCCGTGATGAAGGCATCGGCGATTCGGGCCTCAAAGCGATCTCGCTCGAACTCCTTTCCGCGTGCATTGGAGGGCAATTTCAGCGGTCCGATTCGCTTGGCTTCCTTTTCGAGGTACTCCATGCAGTGAGCGACGCCCTTCATCAAAGCACGGGCGACGTGACTCGCGGTGAGCTTTGTTCCCGTGCTTCGCCGGTAGATCTCGACGAGTTGCGAGAAGGTGGCCTCCGATGCGGGCGTGAATACGAATTCGCGCTTGATGTGTCGAGTAGCGATCGCTGGAGCCGGGCTGGCGGAAATTCTGGCTGACAGGACTGGCTCTGGTTGTTGCGCTGGTTGGCTGTCCGTCGTCTCTCGCGTCACGACCGGCGCTGCGACGGCTCGTGCGGCGGCGTCGAGGTCGAAGAGCCTCGCGATGGATGATGAAGGGGGCAATGTGCGGAGCGGTTTGGCCATATCCCCTCACCTATTCGTTGGCTGCCAATGCCGGTGCGACCTGCTCGGCCTCGCTGTCGGGCATGTCGAAAGCGGCGAAGGGCGGAGCCCCCAGCATGCCCTGCAGAAACTCCTCCCGATGTCGCACGCGGTGTTCGACCTCTATCGAGAGCCGCAGATATTGCTGAGCAACTGGAATGTTCTCGAACTTGGGAAACTGAAAGAGCGTCTTTCCGCGTCCCGAGGCATCGGGAAGGATCACGGCCTGCGAGATCGATGTGTCGAAGCGCCGCCCGGGAAGTGCCTCATTCACCACGTCCTCCAGTTGAGCGCGAAGTTTCGTGGCCCGCCGATCGACATTGGTGAACACAACGCCCAAAACCTCCAGGCCGGGGTTGCGATGCTTGCGAACGTCGGCGATGTCGTTGAAGGCCTCGGTCAATCCGCCGAGTGAAAGCGGATGCGGAAAGGCCGATAGCAAGAACCATTCGGCGGTCGAGTAGGCCGCGACGGTGGTGGTGAAAGCGGCCGATGGTCCGGTGTCAAGGAAAATGAAGTCGTACTTCGCCCTCGCCTGCTCGATGGGACGTTCAAGAATCCGGGTGCGATCCACGTACTTGGAAACGAGGTTGTCGATTTCGCTGAGCTGGGGCCTCGATGGAACAAGATGTACGTTTTGCGGCATGTTTTCGGCAATGGCGAGAGTCTCCACCGTCTCATCGGTGGTGAGAAGCTCCAGTGCCCCTGCGAAACTATTGACGGGAATGCCCAAGTGCTTCGTCGCCCCTGCCGCAGGATCGAGGTCCATGATCAGGCAGTGAAATCCCTGTTGTCCAAGTGCCGCGGCAATGTGAACGGTGTTGGTGGTCTTCCCTACACCGCCCTTCTGGTTTCCCACGGCGATCGCCACGCCCTGTTGATTTGAATTCGTCATGCTTGCCTCCACTGCTTCCTATCCCGCCTGCAGGAATGCCCGCATGGCTGCTGGCCCGCGTTCGGGCCTGCCCGAACGCCCGCGCGCCCGCATTCCTTCGTTCCATCATGAATCAAGTATTTGAACAAGATGGTATTTTCTGGCGGAATCGCTCCCGCATGCCTGCAATCCTGGGTGCCCGCGTGCGCGAACTCCCGCATTCCTGAATCCCCGCATTCCGGCATGCGGGGATTCGGTAGTGCATGCAGAAGATTGTGTCTTGTCAGGCAGTTGCAGGCGTGCAAGAGCTGGGATGATCGGCGGAAGGGGCGGGAAATTGTTCCCGCCCGGCGCCGTGCAATCGCAGGAGAGCGTATGACGTAGCGCGAACACCAAAAACGAAAAAAGCGACCGTTGGGTCGCCTCTTTTCGTAGCTTGAGAATCTGCGGCAGGGCCGAAGATCGCAAGGCCAAGTGAATCTCGCAAGTTCAACTTAGCCCGCGCCCTTCGACTCCGTCAAGAGTTTTCTCATCGCTGCATCGATGTCGTGTACCTCACGCCGCCCGGAATCTCGGGCAAACGCTCTCCGTGTATCAAACGAGGGAACTCATGGAATCAAAATTAAGCGGGGCAGGGGATGCCTCACCGCGAAAACCGGCTGGCGGATTCTGCCTGGTCTCTGGAACATTACTTTCAAGGGCCTGGGCGGCTTATAGGCGAGGCGATCTTCACTTGTTAGACCTCCGGGTATGGTTTGCATGCCTTGAGCTTGTGGCGAGGCGCTGCGTGGCTACAAAGGGCATTCGTCCGAAATACCGCATCGATGAAATTCGGTCACTGGTCGGCGGGGCAGGAGGCGAGCACCTTCGCCACGCGGTGCGTCGGCTCGAAAAATCGAGGCTTGTCATCTGGGGCGAATCGTGCATCACGGTGCCGAAGTGTGACGATTCGCTGGTTGATCCAGATTATGACCGAATGTGCGAGCATGTCGCTAATCATCGGCGGCTGGTGCCGGTGCCGCGTCGCATCGTCCGCCTGATCGCGGGCGGTGCGAGGCGCGTGGTGATTGCAACCATCTTGGGACACCTCCTTCGCTGCCTCTACTACCGAAACGGTCGCTGCGAACCGGAGGGGTCATGCAAGGCTTCGTGGATTACGGAGGTTTTTGGCGTGAGCCTTCGCAACGTCAAGTCGGCTCGGCAACATCTTGTGAGCATCGGTTGGCTACTGCCGGTCGTCTGCGGTCAAACCTACCTCAACAGGTTCGGTCAGCGCATGCGAATCAACCTTGAGTGGTCGAGAAATGACAAGAGTCTGGATGGCAAACGATCACCCCCTCCGGCGTTTTCCACCACCGGATCAGCACCCCCTTATAAAGACAAGAAACTCTCTTCGAGATTTGATCAACACCAGAAACCCGCGCACGGGCCGGCTGGTGTTTTCAAACAAAATGGAAGGGGAACACAACCGACGCTTCGGCACGTGGTGGCTGAGGACCTCCGAGATCCAACGCGGCTCCTGGAGCTTTTTAGACAGGCAGTCATCGCGAGGCTCGTGAGCACCTCTGAGTGTGATCGGCTTCGCTTCTTCGCGGCGGCGGAGCACGCCAAGACAATCGGTACGCGGAATCCGTGCGGGCTCTTTGTGACGGTTGTTCGTCGGAGGCTCTGGCAATTTGCAACGCAGGGAGACGAGGATGCTGCTCGAAGGCGGCTGCGATGGCTCGCGATGCAACGGCCTGCGATTCGCAATGGCGATAACGTGGGACAGACAATCCTGAGCAAGCGAGAACAATCACTCACCGATTCAACTGAGCCGGTTGCAATTCGGGCAATCATCGAGAGGTCGCTAGGAAAGCCAGCGGAGTTCGCAACCACACGACAACACAACATCGTGCTAGAACCGCACCGAGTGGTCGCATGAAAAACTGCCCTCAAACTGCCCTCAAAACGCGTCACGAGACAGTAAAAAACCGTGGAGGAACAGGATGTCTGCGAGACGAGCGAAGTCGTTGTCGTTTCGCAAGTTGGGCGATAAAGTGAGCGTTTGGAAGAGTTTGAGGAATCGGGGTAGAACGAATCCCTCCCTCTCCGTTGATTGCGCGGTCGCATATTGAATTGCGCATTCCCGCGCACCGGACGCTCCAGCATTGTTCGGTTCAATGCCATAGCGGCGCACTCCGTTCCGCACTATCATGCTCCGGTCGTACCTGCTTCCCGCCGATCACGCCGCGCGATTCGACTTCCGCAATCGCGCTTGCATGCGATGATTCCGATGCGAGACGCAAACAAGGATGATCGTCTTGCAAACCACGCAACGCACCGGCCCGGCGCATCCTGCGCTCGACAACCCAGACAACCATCAAACCGGCGACTCGTTGCACACGTCCCGGTTGCCCAGGCCCGAGTTTCTTCCGATCATCCCCGACATGCTGCGCGATGAAGTCGGCGGCCCGGTCGTGCATGGCCATGCCCCCGAAGCGCCTGAGTCCATCGCCGAGCTTTCGCGCGCGCCGGTTCTCTCCCTGCCCGTGCGGATCACCAATCTCATCGCCATCATCCTCCCATTTGCCGGGTTGATCACCGCAATCGTCCTCATGTGGGGCTGGGGATTCGACTGGCTGCACCTGGGCCTGTTTATCGGCATGTACGCCATGACCGGCCTTGGGATCACCATCGGCTTTCACCGGCTATTCACGCACCGTGCGTTCGAGACCACGCGCCCGATCAGGCTGCTGCTCGCGGTACTGGGCTGCATGGCTGTGCAGGGGCCGATCCTCCGCTGGGTTGCCACGCACCGCCGCCACCATCAACACAGTGACGAACACGAAGACCCGCACTCACCCAACATGCACGGGGCGGGTTTCGTCGGCCTGGTAAAGGGGATGTGGCACGCGCACATGGGCTGGATGTTCCAGCCCGACTCGCCAAACCTCTTCAGCTACGTGAACGATCTCGTGAAGGACCGCCTCGTGCGGCGGGTCAGCGACCTCTTCCCGCTCTGGGTCGTTGTCGGCGTGGCGATTCCCACGGTCCTGGGCGGGTTGATCGCGCAGTCCTGGACCGGGGCACTGCTGGGCTTTATCTGGGGCGGCCTCGTGCGCATCTTCTTCGTGCATCACGTCACGTGGAGCATCAACTCGGTGTGCCATATCTGGGGCACGCGCCCGTTTCGCAGCCACGATGAAAGCCGCAACAATGCCATCTTCGGGTTCATCGGCTGGGGCGAAGGCTGGCACAACAACCACCACGCCTTCCCCACGTCGGCCCGCCACGGTCTGCGCTGGTGGGAATTCGACGTGAGCTACGTCATCATCCGCACGCTCGCGGCGCTGGGCCTCGCGTGGAACGTCCGCGTCCCGTCGGCCGAATCGATGGCCTTGAAGATGCAGGCGTAGGCCGTGGACTTAGGCTTCTGCATCCGTCATTCCCGCAAAAGCGGGAATCCCTGTGTTAGTCTGAATCACGCCAAGTATTGAATCGGGTTCTCCGCCTTCGCAAGGACGCCACCTTTATGAAGCATCGCGTGCCGGTCGCTCAATACGAACGCGACGCGTAAGTGGATTGCGTGACTCGAATTGCGACCGCCTTCTCCATTCCGTTGTGGCCGTGACGTGCAATCATTCCGTTGCATTCCAATTGTCAATTACTTAGGCCCAAACAACTTGATCTTTTCCTGTCGCAACACTCCTCGGGCGTTATAATGCCCTTAGACGCCGGTTGCGTACGGCGCGGCCATCGTGCACAAGCACATCTCAATCAAACAGCGAGGGCCAAGCCATGAACCCATCCCGCTTGTTGCAAAGCTCGTTTGTTGTATTGCTTGCATCCCAGGCTTCCGCAGCCGTCGTGTTTCAAAACATGACAACGACCACCCAACAGGTCAACGTGCTTCTCGCGCAGGGACAGTCAAACAGTCTCGAGCATGGCTGCCAGGTCGCGCTCATCACCGGGCCGCGCGCGGTCACGCGGCTGGATTTCTATATGCGCATTCTCGGCGCCGGGCCCGCCACCTTCGGCATGCAAGTTCGACTTTACCGAAATGACGGGCCGGACGGTCGCCCCGGGACACTCCTCTGGTCGAGTGCTGTGTTGCCAAGCGTGATCGACAGCGGCGCGGATCTTCAGTACGGCGTCAACGTTCCGAATGTCTATGTTCCCGACTCGTTCACGTGGACGATTCAGCTTACCAATCGACAAATCAACATGGCGACAATGGGTCCGGCGGAATACAACCCGCCCACCATTGGAAGTGCGCCCTTTGGATTCTGGCGGCGCTTCGGCGTGGGGCCGACCGATTGGGAGTTCGTCAATTTGAACGAGCCGCCATTCAGTGCCCGCGTCACGGCGGTGCCGATTCCCGGCGACATGAATTGCGACGGAGTCACCAACCTCGACGACGTGGAGCCGTTTGTGGCGACTCTGCTGGATCCTGATCAGTTCGCGGCGGAGTCCGGCGGCTGCCCGCTTGTGAACGGCGATTTCACCGGTGACGGCAATGCGACCGGTGCGGATATCGCGGGGTTTGTAACGCGCCTGCTCACGCCCTGAGTCGATCTGGACGCGTAGGTTGCAAGTCGTGCATGCCGACTGATTCCGCCCGGGCCGGGTTTCACACACCGCCTTTATCACGGCAAAGCTTGAAAGACGAGGGTTTCCACCTCGCCCGTGAGCCGCGCGTATTGCCAATGGCCATTACGTTTTGGCGGTGAGTTGCACCCATCTTTTACCAGCCGGCAGCATGCTAGGCGTTGATAAGAAAGCCTCCGTCCTCCGGACGGCAGAAGTAAGAGGGGCCATCGCCATCCAGGGGCTGATTCGCTTCGCTCACTGCGCCCCTGGCAACGTCCGCGCGCCCTGCGGGCAAATTGATGGCGACAGGGGCTAGCTAACGCGACGGGCATATTTGCCGCTTTCAAGAAATTGATGGCATACAAGCAAAAGAAAGAAAAGGCGTCAGAATACAAAAAACTTGACAGACTTGCCGCCGCTTACATCTTAAAAACAATCCGCCCGTGCTTCGTCGACCGCGAAATCTTCTCGTGGGCATGCAGGCCTGCCAGCACAAACTCCACACAACTCGCTCGCATGGGGGCGTCCTGCGCCGGGTTAATCTCGAACGCCTTCTCCCACACCGGCGGCACGCGGGCCAGACGCTCGGCATAATCCGTTGACGGCAGCAGATCGCCGACTTCGATCGTCACGCCTTTGCCGAAGATGCCGGCGATTTCGTCGAAGCCGTGCTTGTCGCAATATTCGTCGAACACCTTCTTGACGGCCGCGACGACGACGGCGTCGATGACCTGCTGCTCGCTCAATTGGTGGCTGCTCATGGGGTCGAGTTCGAGCTTGCCCATGGCTGACGCGGCGAGGTGGCCCAGATCGCTGATGCGGGGCACGGCGTGCGGCTCTCGCAGGACGGCCGCCCGGCGTCGGGCGCTGGCGATCATGGTGCGGTAGTTGGCGATGGAGAAGCGGGCGCTGACGCCCGACTGCGTATCGACAAAAGGCGACTTGCGGGCCTCGAGCGTGATCTGCTCGCAAATTTCCTTCATGAAGAGCGGTACGCGGACTTCGGGCAGGGGAGATCGACTTTCGCTATTCGCCATTCGCCCCTCGCTATTCAACGCGATGCCGGCCTCCTGCTCCATGATGGCAATGCCCGTCTCGCGCTCGTGCGGGTAGTGTGTGCGGATCAGCGAACCAATGCGGTCCTTAAGCTGCGGGATGACCTTTCCGCTCCGGTTGTAGGTGGACGGGTTCGCCGAGAACAAGATCGCGATGTCGAGATCGAACCGCACCGGGTAGCCGCGAATCTGCACGTCGCGCTCTTCGAGGATGTTGAACAGGCCGACCTGCACCAGTTCGTCCAGCTCGGGCACCTCGTTCATCGCGAAGATGCCGCGATTCATGCGCGGAATCAGCCCGAAATGCAGCGATTCCTCGGCGCTCATGCTCGTGCCCGCGGCAAGACGCGCCGGATCAATCTCGCCAATCACGTCGGCGAACTTTGTGCCGGGCGCGAGTCGCTCGGCATACCGCTCCTCGCGCGGCCACCACGCGATTGGCGTGCGGTCGCCCTCGGCCTCGACAAGCCGGCGGCCTTCACGCGTGATGGGCTTCATCGGATCGTCGTGCAGCTCGGTGCCGGCGATGTACGGCACGACCGGGTCGAGCAGGCGAACCAGTCCGCGCATGAGGCGGCTTTTGGCCTGCCCCTTCTCGCCGAGGAAAAGCATGTCGTGCTGGGCGAGAATCGCAAGACAGATTTCGGGGATGACGGTGTCGTCGTACCCGATGATGCCGGGGAAGATCGTATCGCGGGCGGCGAGCAACCGGAGCAGGTTGTCGTGCATCTCCTGTTTGATGGTGCGCGATCGCCAGCCGGCGGCTTTGAGTTCGCCGAGAGTCGTGGGAAGAGGTTCCGTGTGTGGGGCCATGGTGGTACTATTGTAATGCGCTGGCAGGGCGTCAGCATTTGCCGAGCGACCATTGAACGATTTTGCAGGAGGTCCACCCATGCCCGTCAACCCGCCGATCGACTTGAACGCATGGATTGAACAGCACCGGGCCGACTTCAAGCCGCCCGTGGCGAACAAATACCTGTACGACGGCCGCGATTTTTTCGTGATGGTGATTGCCGGGCCGAACGCGCGAAACGATTTTCACATCGTCGATTCCGAGGAATACTTCTTCCAGCTCAAGGGCGATGTAAAGGTGCGATTGATCGAGGGTGGAAAAATCGTCGAACACGTGATCCATGAGGGCGAGACGTTTTTCATCCCGCCGAACGTGCCGCATTCACCGCAGCGTCCGCCGAACACGGTGGGGGTGGTCGTCGAGCGCCGCCGGCCCCCGGGTGAGAAGGAGCACGTGGTGTTTTACTGCGAAGGCTGCGAGCGCGTGGTGGAGGACATTCACTTTGACTGCGCGGACATCGTGCAGCACTTCGCGCAGGCGATGAAAGACTTCTGGGCCGACGAGAAGCGGCGGACCTGCAAACACTGCGGGAAGAAAGTGGAGAAGCCCGAGCCGATGAAAGCGATTTAGTCCCGCGCATGCCCGGCGCTTGCGAGTTTCGCTTTTGATGGGGCGCAAGTATGAGTACCACAAGATCCGAACGTCCAATCTGGGTCAACCGACGAAGATCGAACGCCAACGCATTGGTTCTGACTGAGACGCAAGTGTTGATCCTGACCCTGGGTCCCGATGAATTGGAGGCGCTTCAGGCGTTTCAAATCGCCGGCACGCCGCACGGGCTGTCTCTCCACGAACGAGCCGCAATCGTGCCGCTTGAGGAGTTGTGTCGCGTCCAAAGCAATGAGCGCACGACGGAAGTGCAGCTGTTTCGCGAACGCGGCATGTTAAAAGCAGGGCTGACCAACAATCGGTTCGACATCGACAAGGTTCAATTCGACTCGGCCGAGGAGCGAGATCGATTCTTTTCGTCCGTGCGCGCCAGGCTGGAGCCGAAAATGAAGTACACGCGGAGCGAATGGTCGTCGTTGCGAACCTTCTGCACATTGGGCTTCTTGCCGACGTTTGCAGCACTGGTGACGTGGGCCTTTTGGCGGGTGGCCCTGGATGGGAACTACAAACCGGGAACGCCCAAGAGCGAACTAGGATATCGACTCCTGCGCCCCGTGATCGAATTGCTTGGGCCGACAGGCGTTCTCATTACAGGCGGAATCATTACGGCTGCCCTTTTGGTGTTTGTGATTCGAAAGGCCGCCGAACCGCCGATCATGCTTAAGTTAACGTTGGCTCCGAAACAGAAGCGAAACGAGCGTTGACAGCCTGCGGCGGCCGCGAATGAGAATCGATCTTCATACTCACATCCTCCCGCGCGAGTGGGAAGACTTCGACGCGAAGTTCGGCTACGGCGGCTTCATCCGGCTCGATCATTACAAGCCCTGCTGCGCAAAGATGATGCAGGGGCAGCGCGTCTTTCGGGAAATCACTGACAACTGCTGGGACCCGGCGCGGCGGATGGAGGAATGCGATCGCGCCGGCGTGACCATGCAGGTGCTTTCCACCGTACCGGTCATGTTCAGCTACTGGGCGAAATCGGCCGACGCGCTCGTGGTCTCGCGAATCCTGAACGACCACATCGCCGGCATCGTGCGGGATTATCCGGCGCATTTTGCCGGGCTGGGCACGGTGCCGCTGCAGGATCCCGACTTGGCCTGCCGCGAGCTGGAACGGTGCATGGGTGATCTGGGCTTGCGCGGCGTGCAGATCGGCACGCATATCGACGCGAATCGCTTTACCAACCGCGCGGACCTCTGGAATCTCGATGAGACGGCGATCGAGCCGTTCTGGGCTACCGCCGAACGACTCGGTGCGGCGGTGTTCGTTCATCCCTGGGACATGATGGGCAAGGATCGCATGCCGCGCTACTGGCTGCCGTGGCTCGTGGGCATGCCGGCCGAGGCCTCGCTCGCAATTTGTTCAGTCATTTTCGGCGGCGTCCTTGATCGATACCCGCGGTTGCGCATCGCCTTTGCGCACGGCGGCGGCGCGTTTCCGTCGAGCATCGGCCGCATCGAGCACGGACATCGCGTGCGTCCCGACCTGTGCGCCGTGAATTGCCCGACCTCGCCGCGCGATTACCTGCGCCGTTCCGACGGAACCCCGGCGCGTTTCTTTGTTGACTCGCTCGTTCACGATGCGGCCGTGTTGCGCTACCTGATTGATTTGATGGGGCCGACTCGCATCGCTCTTGGGTCGGATTACCCGTTTCCACTGGGGGAGTCCGAACCGGGGCAGCTCATTTGCTCCATGGCGGACTTGTCGGAAGAAAACCGGGAGCAATTGCTGAACAAGACAGCCCGCGAGTTTCTTCGACTGTAGGTCGATGCGCGCTTCCAAGGGGTTGTTCCAGGGCCGAAGCAGGGTCGATTCATAAGTTCAATCGGCACAAAGCATTATGGCCGAGTTCGCTGAAAATAAATGCCGATCCGCTGCCAATTCCAACTTGCAAACCACCTGCTTATCCACTAAAAGGGCACGATTCAGGAAACCCGTGCGGGCTGACGGCTCCGATGGAGCGAGGTCAGCCCAGCCACGGCCGAGCATCAAATTAGCGGAGTCGTCGAGGAGTCGATGAAGTTCGTTCTGATCGACCGCATTGTAAGCCTGGAGCTTCCCTCGAGGATCGTCACGTCCAAATCGTTGACGCTGGCCGAGGAGTATCTGGCCGATCATTTCCCGACGTTTCCGGTGATGCCGGGCGTGATGATGCTGGAGGCGATGGTCCAGTCGGCGGCGTGGCTAGTTCGGGCGGGCAGTGAGTTTCGCCACAGCGTGGTGGCGCTGGAAGAGGCGAAGAATATCAATTACAAGAGTTTCGTATCACCCGGTCGCACGCTGGAAGTAACGGCCGAGTTGGCCGAATCGGGCGACAACTGGAGTGATTTCAAAGCCTTCGGACGCAGTGGCGCCGAAGAAATGGTCAAGGCAAGGTTTCGATTGCGGCATTACAACCTGGCGGATGCGAATACCGCCATGGCTGACGTGGATGCCCGATTGATCGCCGATGCGAAGAAGACCTTCGCGTTGCTGGGCGGTCCGGGCGCGATGAAGTCAGCGGCCGCGTTGAACGCTTAACGGTCAAGTCCGCAGGGAGGACGCTTGGTATGGCAATGAGTCGTGATGAGGTGTTCAGCAAGGTCAAGGATGTGTTGATCGATGCGCTGGGCGTGGATGACGATGAAATCAAGGAGGACGCCACGCTCACGGGCGACCTCGGCGCAGAATCGATCGACTTCCTCGATATCGTCTTCCGCCTCGAGAAGACGTTCTCGATCAAGATTCCGCGCGGGGAGCTTTTCCCTGATGACATTCTCCAGAATCCCGAGTACGTCGAAGGCGGCAAGATGACGGCCAAGGGGCTGGACACGCTGAAGAAGGCCATGCCGCATGCGGACTTCTCGGGCTTCGAAAAGGACCCGGATGTTGCCAAGATGCCCAACCTTTTTACTGTTAAGACGATTGTCAATTATGTGACCAACAAGATGGCGGCCTAGGTTCCGTGCGCTGGATCTGGATCGACAAATTCGTGGAGTTCGAGTCGGGCGTCCGGGCGGTTGCGATCAAGAACGTCAGCCTGGCCGAGGAGCACCTGCACGACCATTGGCCGGCCTACCCGGTCATGCCCGCGAGCCTCATGGTCGAGGGCATGGCGCAGACGGCGGGCATCCTCGTGGGCGAGGCGCGCGATTTCAAGGAAAAGGTCATTCTCGCCAAGGTTAAGCGCGCCCGGTTCGCGCGCGAGATTCGTCCGGGCGAGCAGCTTCGTTATGACGCGACCATTGAACAGGTCTCACCCGAGGCGGCCAGCACGGTCGGCCGGGTCTTCGCCGATGGCGACGAGATCGGACAGGTGGATATCGTCTTCTCGCATATCGATAACAACCTAAGCGGGTTGCAGTTCCCCGAAGAGAATTTCGTGTTTACCGACGATTTCAAGTCGCTCCTGCGCACCTACAATGTCAGCCGAGGGGCGACGGGCAAAGCGTGAGCCGTCCCGCGGGTCGGGCGGCGCGACGTATCGCTCGCGACGAGGTTTCCAACTGACTGCCACCCAACGCGGCCAAGCGAGGAATTGACAGCCATGTCCAGCAAACGCGTCGTCATCACCGGCCTGGGGGTGGTCAGCCCCCTGGGCATCGGCATCGAGCCGACGTTCGAGGCCCTGGTCGAGAAGCGGGGCGGCGTCGGACGTATCACCGCCTTTGACCCGACGAAGTTCACCTCACAGATCGCCGGCGAGGTCCGCGAGCTGCGCGTCGCCGATGTCATACCCAAGGGCTACCGCAAAGCAGCGAAGGTCATGGCGCGCGACATCGAGTTGGCCGTCGTCGCGGCCTATCACGCGGTGAAAGATGCAGGCCTCAAGACCAAGTGCATGGTCGATCGCGGCGAAGGCGAGGGGCTGGCGACGGTCGATCACACACGCTTTGGAGCGAACATCGGCGCCGGACTCATTTGCGCCGACCTCACCGAACTGGCCGGCGCGCTGGCGACGTCCGCCGAGCGCCAGGATGCGGCAAGCAATCGCGGCTTCTCGTTGAAAAAATGGGGCGCCGAGGGCATGAGCAACCTGACCCCGCTTTGGCTGCTCAAGTTCCTTCCGAACATGCTCGCCTGTCACGTGACGATTGTCCATGACTGTCAGGGGCCGTCCAATACGATCACCTGCGGCGAGGCCAGTTCTCATCTCGCCATCGGTGAGGCGTATCGCACGATCCAGCGCGGCACGGCCGACATCTGCATCTGCGGCGGCGCCGAAAGCAAGCTCAACCCGATGGGGCTGATGCGGCAATCGCTGCTCGGTCGGCTCGTTACCGATTCGAACGAATCGCCGCTGACCGCGTGCCGGCCGTTCGATGCCTCGCGCAAGGGAAGCGTCATCAGCGAGGGGGGCGGCCTGCTCATTCTTGAAGAGCTCGAGCACGCGAAGAAGCGCGGCGCCAAAATCTACGCGGAGCTGGTCGGATTCGGCGCAGCCACCAACGCGAGTCACTGGCTCACGCCGCAGGCCGACGGACGCGCGATCGCGATGGCCATGCGCAAGGCGCTGGCCGATGCGGGCGCTTCGGCCGAACAAGTCGGTTTAATCAGCACACCCGGCATCGGCACGCCATCGCACGACGCTTCGGAAGCGGCCGCGGTTCATGCTGTGCTCGGTGGGCGCGCCAAGTCCGTGCCCGTCCTCGCCACGAAGGGGTCGATGGGAAACAACGGCGCGGGCAGCGGTGCGATTGATTTGGCAGTCGCCATCATGGCGCTGAAGCGCGGGGTGATTCCGCCTTCGTTGAATACGAAGCAAGTGGACCCCGCATGCAATCTCAACGTGGTGTGCGGCGACCCGACCGATTGCCGCGCGGACCTGGTCCTGTCGGCTGCGGCGGCGCTATCAGGCGGGCAAACGGCGGCCTTGGCGATCCGGAGGTATCAGGAATGAGCGCGGGCGGCAGACGAAATCGTTCGGATAAGCGCGTGGTCATCACCGGCATGGGCTGGATCACGCCGCTCGGGCACGACATTGAAACCGCCTGGGCACGGATACTGAAAGGCGATAGCGGCATCGCGCCGACGACGATCTTCGATGCGTCGACGTTTCCGACGCAGTTCTCGTCGGAAGTGAAGAACTTCGATCTCAAGAAGTTTCTCGGTGCCGACTACGAGCACCACAAGTCCGTCAGTCGGCAGGCGGGCTTTGCCATGGCCGCAGCGAAAATGGCGTGGGAGTCTGCCGGCCTGCACGCGACGCAGTCGCTCGACAAAACGCAGATCGGCGTCTATCTCGGCGGTGGCGAAGGCCCGATGGATTTCGACAATTTCACGGCGGCTGCCGTGGAGGGTTGGGATTACGCGAAAACCGATCTGGACGCCCAGCGTTGGGCCGATGTGGCCTACAAGCGGCTTAGCGAAATCGTCGAAGCCGAGCAGGACCCGAACATGGCCGCGGGGCACATTGCCCAGTACTTCGGCGTGGAAGGTCCGAACTTCAACACATTGACCGCGTGTGCCGCGAGCACCCAGGCGATCGGCGAGGCGACCAACCTCATTCGTCGTGGCGATGCGAAGATCATGATCTCCGGGGGGTGTCACAGCATGATTCACCCGTTCGGCGTCACCGGATTCAACCGCCTGACCGCGCTCTCGACGCGAAACGACTCGTGCATCTCGGCATCGCGCCCGTTTGATCGCACGCGAGATGGTTTTGTTCTCGGTGAAGGCGCGGGCATGCTCATTCTGGAAGAACTGGAGCACGCCAAGGCCCGCAGGGCGCACATCTTCTGCGAAATCGTCGGCTTTGGCTCGACGGCCGATGCGTTTCGCATTACAGACATTCACGAGGACGGCCGAGGCGGCATCGCTGCCATGCGCGCCGCGATGGCGGACGCCGGACTGGGCCTGACCGACATTCATTACATCTCGGCCCACGGCACCGGCACGAGCGAGAATGACAAAATCGAGACACTCGCCATCAAGGGCGTCTTCGGCGAGCATGCAAAGAACGTCCCGGTCAGCAGCGTGAAATCGATGCTCGGGCACCTGATCGCGGCGGCCGGTGCGTGCGAGCTGATTACCTGCGTACTCGCAATTCGGGACCAGGTTCTCCCGCCGACCATGAACTACGAGACGCCCGATCCCGAGTGCGATCTCGATTACGTGCCCAACGCTCCGCGCAAGACGACCGTTCGCACCTGTTTGAGCAACTCTTTCGGCTTCGGCGGGCAGAACGATACCCTGGCGGTCTCGGCCTACGAGGGCTGATTTTGCAGTCCGCAGGGACCTTAGTGCCCGCCAACGCCCGCGTTCTCACGGTTGCGCTGGATTGCAATCGCCTCCAGCGTGCGCGATGCCGCCGGCGCGGGCGGCTCACCCTCGTCGGTTTCCTGTTCCTGCCGGTGTAGTTTTGCGGTGAGCGATTCCCAGTCGATCACCAGGCGCCCGCCGTTGTTTTCGTGCTGCTTCTCCCAGTTCATGAGCAGGTCGAGACAAGCGTGGTCAATGTAGTCCAGCCGTTCGAGATGAACGTGCAACTCGGTGTTGGAGCGTACTGTTTCCAGCGCTGACGCCAACTTGGGCAGTGCCATGAAGGTGGCCGCGCCGCGCAGATACATCTCCGTGCGATTCCGGCCGAATTGATCGTCCACGCGAACATCCAGATGCGAAAACATGTAGAGCAGTTTCGCGACAGAAAGGCCCACTCCGACCAGCACGCCCGTGAGCAAGTCAGCGGCGACGATCGAGCCGAGCGTGGCGAGAAAAATCCAAACTTCGCTGCGGCCGTACTGGCGCAAGTCGCGAATGGCCTTGATGTCGATCAGCTTCCAGCCGGTGAAAACAAGAATGCCGGCGAGGCTGGCCGTCGGAATCATGCGAAGCACCCACGGCAGCGCAGCGGCAAAGAGCAATAGCCAGATGCCATGAAGAATGGCGGACGCGCGAGTCTTGCCGCCCGCGTCAATGTTGGCGGCGCTGCGAACAATGACGCCTGTCATGGGAAGCGTGCCCAGCAGGCCGCAGATTATGTTGCCGACGCCCTGCGCGGCGAGTTCCTTGTCGTATTTACATCGCGGGCCGGTGTGCAGTCGATCGACGGCCGTGGCGCACAGGAGCGTTTCCGCGCTCGCGACGAAGGCAACGGCAAGTCCCGCGAGGATAATCTGTCCGTCGAGCAAGCCCTTTAACTGGGCGATGCCCGGAGTGCGAATCGTATCAGCCAGATTGTCCGGAAGCGGAACGAGGTTGATTTTGACGCCGGACAGATACGTGACCAGTGTCGCCAGCAGGACGGCGACGAGCGGGCCAGGAATGCTCCGAACCTGCTTTGGAACCAGTCTCCACAGCAGGATCGCGATAATCGTGAGCGCCCCGACGCGCGCCGCAAAATGGTGCGGCGAATCATCCATCGGGACGATGCCCTTCCAAACGGCTTCCGGAATGGAGATCAAGTTGGCGAGGCCGCTCCCTTTGGGAGCGTCGTCCACCATGACGTGAAACTGGCTGGCGAAGATGAGCACACCGATGCCCGAAAGCATGCCGCGAATGACCGCAGGCGACACGGCACGGAACCATTGGCCGAGTTTCAGCACACCCGCGAGCAACTGCACCGTGCCGGCGATCAACACAATCGTGCCGAGGATCGCTACGCCGGAAAGCTCCTTGGGGCCTTCTCGCTGCACGATTTCATAAACCATCACGCTTAGGCCTGCAGCGGGGCCGCTCACTTGCAAGGGCGCACCGGCGAGCAGGCCGACGATGATGCCGCCGACAATGCCGGTGATGATGCCGGCCGCGGGCTCTACGCCTGACGCGATGGCGATACCCATGCAAAGCGGCAATGCGACCAGGAAAACAACCACCGACGCCAGCAAGTCCCGCCCAAGATTGGCGGCGCTAAACCGTGGCGCATTGCCGTTCGCCGGCTTGGAGGAGGAAGCGGTATCCGCTTGGGTGGCGCTCATCTTCCCCTCCGTGAGCGCTTCGCAGCCTTGCCCGCCCGGCCGCGCTGCGTGAGGGAATGAAACTGATTGGAAACACAGTCGTAGGAGGCGACGTCTCCCGTCGCGATGTCATAGGTCCACGCATGAAGTCGAAGATTGCCCGCCGCCAGTTTTGCGGCGACCGACGGATGTGTGCGAAGATTGTTCAATTGAATAAGCACGTTGCGCTCGATGGCAAGCTGGACCTGCTTCTTGAGCGGCAGGCGACCGTAATTGGTGGATACGACGCGCCGCGTTCCCTCGGCATGACGCAGCCACGAAGCGACCGCCGGCAAGGCGCTCGGCGGCGATGGCTGCATCAGGGCGTTCATCGCGCCGCAGTCGGAATGGCCGCAGACAATGATGTCGATGACGTCGAGCTTGGCGACTGCGAACTCGATGGTGGCCGATTCGCTGTCGTCCCCGGCGTGATACGCCGGCACCATGTTGCCGGGATTTCGCATGATGAACAGCTCGCCGGGATCGGTCTGCGTGATCAAGTTTGGATGCACGCGCGAGTCGCTGCATGCGATGAAGAGCGCGCGCGGGCGTTGCTGCTTGGCGAGCTTTCGAAACAGGGCCTTCTTGGCCGGGAACACTTTGTCATGAAAATGACGGACGCCTTGAATGATCTTTTCCATGCCTGCTAATCTCCCAACGCGGCGACGATGACGGCGCGGTCGCCGAAGCGACTGCGCGGCGTCCGCCGCGAATGCACAATGTTCTTTGAATCCGAGGTTGAGTTGCTTTGATTGTCAGAATGTCTGCCCCGCCGGCCGAACGGTCGGCGGATGCGGTGCGCGGGACTCGTCGCGGGGTACGCAATCAAGCAACCTCACCGCGGTGAATGCCTCGAAGGCACCGCGCACGCATCAACACAGAAGGGGGGCGCCCAAGCCGTTACGCAGGGCATGTTCGGATGTCGCCGACTTTTGATGAAGCTGCCCTGCAAGCTCGTTGATCCGGATGCATCGCATCGACTGCTTCCGTCCGGTGGCGCAATACCGATGTTGAAATCGCTCTTCGCGAGGCCGCGGAGCCTCTTCCTTGACCTCATTGAGATTCGTCGGCCGCGATTCTTCTTCCGTTCCGGTCTGTGCGGTGCGCAAGACCCCGGGCGATGTGGAACCCCACAAGGCGGGCCCACCCAGCACGAGCAACAGGCAGCAGAGAACCGCCGTCCGGCATCGTGCCGAAGAGGCTTCTGCAATCAGCAAATTGCTTACGGACCGTATGTGCATTCGGTTCCTGATCATCTTCCAGCCCAATTGGAGGGGCCGTTCGACCGTTTTCTTATACGGCCTCATGATAGCAGACTCACTCTGCCAAAGCCAATCGACCCTCATGCACGGTCGCAATCGATTGACGCAAGCGCGACGCGTTCCACTTCAATCAGTTACCCGGCCGTTACGAAGGAGAGACGTCGAGTCGTTGTTCCAACTGCTCGTCCACGCGGGCACCCTTGATCGTGAAGTACTTCGCTTCCGGGTGGTGGGTAATGATTGCGCTGGTGCTTTGCTCGGGGTCGAGTTGGAACTCCTCGCTCAATTCGATGCCGATCCGACCCGGCTCCAGGAGCGGCCAGAGTTTCGCCTGATCCTCCAGGTTCGGGCAGGCGGGGTAGCCGAAACTGTAGCGGCTGCCGCGATATCCCTGCCGGAACAACGCGCGAACATCACGCTCGTCGTCATCGGCGATTCCCAGTTCCATGCGAATCTGCTTGTGCATGTATTCAGCCAGTGCCTCGGCTGCTTCGACGCCCAGGCCGTGCAGGTGCAGGTAGTCGCGATACAAGTTCTTCTCAAACCACTGGCGAGCCACCTCGCTTGCCGCGCGGCCCACTGTCACGATGTGAAAAGCGACGACGTCTGTTTCGCCACTTTCAATCGGCCGCCAGAAATCAGAGAGGCACAAGTACGGCGGCGTCGGTTGGCGAGGGAAGCTGAAGCGCATGATCTCGCGGCCGCGCGCCGGCGGCGATCCATTGGCGGGCGGCTCATAAAGGATGAGATCGGCTCCATCGCTGTTGCAGGGCCAGTAGCCGTAGATCGCCTGCGGCACGAGGATTTTCTCCTTCGCACAGCGGCGAGCGAGGTCATGCAGGATGGGGCGCACCTCGCGACGGATGTAGTCATCGTATTCGTCCTTCTTGCGACCGGCCGGCGTGTATTGCCATTGCACGCCAAAGAGCATTTTCTCATTGATGTACGGCATGACGGTTTGCAGGTCGATCTTTTCGATGACGCGCGAGCCCCAGAAGGGCGGTTGCGGAATGGGATTGGTCGTCGCCACGCCGCTGCGCGGCGGCGCCTCCACGCCGAGCGGCACCGGGGATTCTGCGCCGGCCTTTCGCCGAGCAGCGGCGGTCGCGCCGGCCTCCACGAGCGGTTGGCCTTCAGCGAGCCGGTTCATCAGAGCAAGACCGTCAAAGGCATCCTTCGCGTAGGCCAGCGGGCCTTTGTAAATTCCGCGCAGATCGTCTTCAACGTAGCTGCGCGTCAGCGCAGCGCCGCCGAGAATCACGGGCATCGTCAGGCTACGCTCGTTCAATACGATCAGATCGTCGCGCATGACAAGCGTGGATTTAACCAGCAGGCCGGACAGGCCGATTGCGTCGGCGCCATGCTTCTCAAACGCGTCAATGACATTCGCGATCGGCTGCTTGATGCCGAGATTGTGGACGGTGTAGCCGTTGTTGGTCAGGATGATGTCGACGAGATTCTTGCCGATGTCGTGCACGTCGCCCTTGACGGTCGCGAGAATAATGGTTCCCTTGCTGTCACCCTGCACACGCTCCATGTGCGGTTCGAGGAAAGCAACGGCAGCCTTCATCGTCTCGGCGCTGGACAACACGAACGGCAGTTGCATCTTGCCCGCGCCGAACAAATCACCCACAACTTTCATGCCGTCGAGCAGAATCGTGTTGATGATCTCCAGCGGTTTGTAGCGCTGCATTGCTTCGTCGAGGTCTTTCTCCAGGCCGATGCGATCGCCGTCGATGATGCGCTGCTTGAGCCGCTCTTCGACAGGCAGATGCGCGTTGGATTTTTTCTCCGCGCCGAGCTTTTCCCCCTCGGCGAAGAGTTTGATGTACGCCTGGAGCGGGTCGTAACCGTCGCGCCGCCGGTCGTAGAGCAGGTCCAGCGCCGTGTTCCACCGCTCGTCGGAAATTTTGTTTCGCGGCAGAATCTTGCTGGCATGAACAATCGCCGCCGTCAGGCCACGCTGCATCGCCTCATGCAGGAAGACGCTGTTCAGCACGGCCCGAGCCGCGGGCGATAAGCCGAAGCTCACATTGCTTAAGCCGAGAATCGAGCCGCAGCGCGGCATCTCCGTCATGATCCGCTCGATGCCGTCGAGCGTTTCCAATGCCAGCCGCCGATCGGCCTCTGTGCCCGTCGTGACCGGGAACGTCAGGCAGTCAAACAAGATGTCTTCCTCGGCGATGCCGTACTTGTTGGTCAGCAGGTCATGCAGCCGCTTCGCAATCTCAATCTTGCGGTCGGCCGTCTTCGCCATCGCCTCGGCCGGGTCTTCGTCGATGGTCAGTGCGACCACAGCCGCACCATACTTGCGGAGCAGGGGGCAGACGCGCTCGAGCTTCTCTTCGCCATCTTCGAGATTCACCGAATTGACGATGCACTTGCCGCCGGCGCGTTTCAGTCCGGCCTCAAGCACTTGCCACTCGGTCGAGTCCAGCATCAACGGCACGGTCACGTCCTGGGCATACCGCGCGACCAGTTTTTCCATGTCGGGCACGCCGTCGCGCCCGACATAGTCCACGCAGACATCCAGGACGTGCGCGCCCTCCTTCACCTGCTCACGGCCGACATCGACCAGCCCGTCGAGGTCGCCGGCCAGCAGGAGGTCGCGGAATTTCTTGCTGCCGTTGGTATTGCTGCGTTCGCCGACGATAAGGAAGCTGTTGTCCTGACGAAGCGTGACAGCCTGATAGATGCTCGACACGCTTGGCTGGTGCAGCGGTTTGCGCGGCGCGGGTTGAAGACCATGGACCGCTTCAACCACCGCCGCGAGGTGCGCCGGTGTCGTGCCGCAGCAGCCGCCGACGAGATTCACGCCGTCGGTAACGACAAACTCCTTCAACCAGCGGGCCAGTTCGTGCGGCGTAAGGGCATAATGCGTCCTGCCGTCGACCAATTGCGGCAGGCCGGCGTTGGGTACGACGCTGACATAACGCGTGCAGTGCCGGCCGAGAAACCGCACGTGTTCGGACATCTCCTGCGGGCCGGTGGCGCAGTTCAGACCAATGACCTGGACCTGCGGATAGGCCTCCAGCGCCGTCATGGCAGCGCCGATTTCCGTGCCGACGAGCATGGTCCCGGTCACTTCAATCGTCACCTGCGCGATGATGGGCACCTGCCGGCCGGCCTCCTGCATGGCGCGAGTCGCGCCGCAGATGGCCGCCTTGGTTTGCAGAATGTCCTGACAAGTCTCGATGATGAACGCATCCGCGCCGCCGTCCAGCAGGCCGCGCGCCTGTTCGGCGTAGCTGTCCTCAAGGATGTCGAACGTCGTGTGCCCAAGCGTCGGCAATTTTGTGCCCGGCCCCATCGACCCAAGCACGAAGCGCGGCCGGTCGGGCGTGCTGAATCCGTCGCAGGCGCGCCGCGCGATCCGGGCGGCCGTGGTGTTGAGCACCCGCGTCTGGTCGGCCATGTCGAACTCGGCGAGGACGATCTTGTTGGCCCCGAATGTGTTTGTCTCTACGCAATCGACGCCGACGCGCAAGAAGTCGGCATGGATGGACTCAATCAGATCGGGACGGGTCTTAAGCAGCACTTCCGGGCAGTTCTCGCAGCCGCAGTAGTCCTTGTCGACGGACAAGTCGTGCGCGTAAATGCTGGTTCCCATCGCGCCGTCGATGACAACGACGCGCTGGGAAAGGAGGTTCAACAATGGGTGGTCTAAGGACGAGTGCATTTCTGATTTAAGGTCTCGCAAGGTCAACTATTGTAGCCGAAACAGCGACAGGAGTTCGAGCATGGTCGTTGTTGAATGACTTGGTTCAGGCAATAACATGCTGTACCGCTGTTAGTGCCTTGTCGACCCCCGCGGCCGTCACATCCAAATGCGTCACCCCTCGCAGCCGCGTCGGCTGCATGAGTCCGCTAAACCGCACGCCATGCGGCGCGAGGCGTTCGAGGAATTCCGACCGCGCCACGCCCGTTGCCGCGATGTCGAAGATGACGATATTTGTCTCCACGGCCGGCACGTCCACCGAGATGCCGCGAATCGCCGCCAGCCCCTCCGCCAGCTTTCTTGCGTTGGCATGATCCTCCGCCAGCCGCTGAACATGGTGCTCCAGCGCATACACGCCCGCCGCCGCGAGAATTCCGGCCTGACGCATCGCGCCGCCGAAAGTGTGTTTGTATCGCCATGCCAGGGCGATGAACTCGCGCGTTCCCGCCAGCACACCGCCGACAGGACAGCCAAGACCCTTCGACAAGTCAATCCAACATGAGTCAAATGGCTCGCAGTAGCTCCGAGCGCTCGTCCCGCTCGCAATGACTGCGTTCATCAGTCGCGCGCCGTCAAGGTGACACATCAGCCCGTGCTTGCGCGCGCAGCCGGTGACCGCGCGAATCGCCTCGATCGGCCACACCCGCCCGCCGTGGAGATTGTGCGTGTTCTCAACACAAATCAATCGTGACCGTGGAAAATGCGGATCGTCCGGCCGAATCGCCGCTTCGACTTGTTCCGGTGTGAATACGCCGGCCTTTGTGTCGACGACGCGAATCGCGGCGCGGCTGTGGACCGCCGGCCCGCCGCCTTCGAAATGCACCGGGTGGCTTAGCGAATCAAGGATGATCTCGTCGCCCGGCCGACAATGAATTGCGTGCGCGATCAGGTTGCACATCGTCCCCGTCGGAAGGAAGAGCGCCGCCTCTTTGCCGGTCAGTTCCGCGACCATTTCCTGAAGCCGGTTCACCGACGGGTCTTCGCGCTTCTGTTCATCACCCACTTCCGCCGAGGCAATGGCCCGCCGCATGCCCTCGGTGGGCCGGGTCTGCGTGTCGCTGGACAGGTCGATTGGAAACCGGTTCATGGGGCCATTTCCTCCAATGCGGCCTTCATTCTAAGCCGGGCCGTCCGCCTTTGCAGGCCGACTTGCCGATGGTATATGCTGTAGGCGAGAAGGGGAGTTGACCTCCCCGTGCATGGAGGCCGTCATGAAGGAATATCGTCGTCGAAAGTGGTTCGCCCTCGCTGCCCTGACCGTTGGCACCGCGATGCAGCTTTCAACCTGTCGCGAAGACCTGGCCTTGTTCGGTCTTCGCACGGCCTTCAGCTCGATCACGCTCCCGATCAACGAGCTGCTTCGCGCCTTGATCTTCGGCGCGGCCATCTAGCACGCATCGAATTAGTCAAATCGTTGGTCCGTCGCGCGATGCCTGGCGCTTCTCCCACAATTCCTCCGCCTCGGGTCGGCGCACATAAACCGGCACAAGCTCCTGCGCCGCCGTGAACTTGCCCGCTTGCGCCAGGGAGCATCCGATTCGGTGTACCATCGCAGCGCGCGGCCAACAGAGCGATTCATCAAGGGTCACTGCGCCGGCTGCATCAATCGCTTCACGGTGATAGGCAACACCCTCTCCGATCACAGACCAACGCTCGCCGACAAGCAATTCCGCTGGAGCAGCCAGCAGGGGGCCTTGTTGCCGCTCATATCGCCCGGCGCGCAGCTTGTACAATGCGCCGAATACTTGCTTTCGCTTGGCATCCAGCACGACGGCAAGGCGATCTGGCGGACTCGATTGTGACAGGGCGTTTTCCGCGATCACATCCAATGTCGGCACTGCGACGACCTTCACGCCGATCGCCAGTGCCAGATGGCGCGCGAACGTGACCGCCACGCGCAAACCGGTGAAGCTCCCCGGCCCAATCGAAACATAACACTGATCCAGCCGAGGGACCTGACGGGCGTCGTCGAAGAAATCTCCACCGGCGCGGCGAATCAAGGAGTCAGCCGTCGGCAGGAGCTCACGAGCGTGTTCGGCGTCAGCGGCAAATGGCGATTCGGCGACAAGCTTTTCGCCCAACGCGAGTGCGATGGACCCTCGGCGACCGCTCGTTTCGATGGCAAGGATGCGGGGGGGCGACATCGTTGGTGGACCCGGAAGCGGCCGTTCGTCGATTCATGAAGCCCGGAGGCGGCTTCAGCCGGCGTTTTGTGCGTCGAACCAATGCGCCGTAGGATAGATGGACGCACGAGTCGCGTAAACGTCGCCGATTGGGCGCACGGTCGCGGCTATTCAGGACCCTCGCACATGCCCGCATCCCGACTGGTTATCCAAGACTACGCCGGCGTCACCGTCGTCACGTTTTCCGACAGCTCGATTCTCGACACGGCTACCATCACCCAGATCGGCAATGACTTGTTCCAGTTGCCGGACGTTCAGAACAAACAAAAGGTCGTCCTCGATTTCATCAATGTGAAGTTCCTCTCGTCGCACGCGCTGGGCATTCTCATCACATTGAACAAGAAGCTCACAGCGATCAAAGGCACACTCTCGATTTGCAGCCTCCGCCCCGAATTGATGAAGGTCTTCACGATCACGAGTCTCGACAAGCTGTTTAAGTTCTTCCCGAACGACGCGGCTGCACTCAAGTTCTTCGGCGTCCACGTTAAATAGGGCCGCTGCAATCCTGCCTGGGTTGAGCCGCTTGCCTGGCTTTATGGCTGGGGCTACCATTTCGGCCTCGCCTCGCGCGGGGGTGGTATCCCCCGGGTTCCTCGCGGAAATCGAAATGGAGTTCTGCATGTTGAAGCGCGGTCATCTTGTCAAAGGTTGTTTGTTGAGTCTGACGACGCTGATCTTCCTGGGCACATCCTGCCCGGTGCCCAGCATCGGCGTCGTTTGCACGCCGGACCTCGATGCCAGCGAGTTCGGTTTTACCCTGACCGCACCGTCCGGATACGAGTGCTACAACGTGTTCCCTAATGCGGCGCTCTTGATGAGCGTGCGATATCGACAGGAATCGACTGGAAACGTCTGCTCGATCATCGTCGGCCCGGCCGGTGACACGGCTCCGACCGAAGAAGAAGGGATCACCGTTGAGGAACTGGCCGACCGGACTAACACGAACGGCGTGACATTCGAACGGGTCAAAGCCCAGGTGGAAGCGCTGAATGTGACGTCGTACATCGGCACCCATACCCTTTCCAGTGGGAACGTCTTGAGCATCACGCTCGTCGGATTCAGCGATGATCCGGCGCTGCTGGACGCGCTGAATGCCGTCATTGATTCCACCGTGCTTGTCGGCGGCTGACGACCACGCCTGCGAGTCGCGGTGAACTCGTGACCGTTTTTTCAGCCAAGCTGATCTGTCCGGTTGACGCGCCTCCGATCCTCGATGGCGCGCTGACGGTTGACTCGACCGGTCGTATCACGGCCATCGGCGCGGTTTGCGATTCCCCCCCGGGTCCGAAGCACGATCTTGGCTGCTGCGCAGTTTTTCCGGGATTGATCAACTCGCACGCGCACCTTGACCTCGCCGGCCCGCGTGATGAAGCGAGACCGCGCTCACTTTGGGACTGGTTTGAGTCGGCGATCCTTCCCCGGCGGCTTGTTACACTCGACGACATTCAACGTACCGTCACGGCTGGTGCAGCCGCATCGCTCGCGGCAGGGGTAACGTGCATCGCCGATGTCTCTCGGACCGGCGACGCAGTTCCCGTGCTGGCCCGCATGCCGATGCGCGCTCGCTGTTTTGTGGAGATGATCAGCGGCGCGGCGCGACCGCCCAATGACCCTGCATCGCTTCGCGAAACGATTCAACGACTGGTGCCATACGAAAAGTCATTTCAAATCGGGCTGGGTCTTTCGCCGCACACACCGTACACGGCTACGCGCGAAGACGCCGTAGCGGCGGTGCGCCTGGCCCGCAAAACCGGTCGCCCGCTCATGATGCACTTTTTGGAGACAGTCGAGGAGCGCGCCTGGCTCACGGCGGCCGAGCGCGATTCGGACGCAGCTGCTGCGGTGGAGCGATTCCTCACGGCCGTGAACCTGCCGACCCGTGGGGCGGCGCCTCCTGATTCGCCGTTAACGTGGCTGCGCGATGCGGACCTGCTTCAAGCATACGACAGCGCAGCCGCACCGACGATTTTGGCGCATGCCAATTACGCGGATGACGCTGTGATCGCGGCGCTGGCTTCGGCGCGCGTGAGCGTCGCATACTGCCCACGAACGCACGAATATTTCGGGCATTCGCCTCACCGTTGGCGCGAGATGCTTGCCGCCGGTGTCAATGTCTGCATCGGAACCGACAGCCTCGCAAGCAATCCGGACTTGTCCATTCTTGGCGAGCTTCGATTTCTGCGCCGCCGTTTCCCGGAAGTGTCGGCCCGACGCCTCCTTCGTCTTGCCACGCTCCACGGCGCTGCAGCGGTGGGGTGGGGGGATGCGATTGGCGAACTTGCCCCGGGTCGGTTCGCTGATTTTATCGCGGTCCCGCTCCCGGGGACGCCGCCCAATGACCCCATCGGTTGGTTACTCGATTCAGACAACCCTGTGACCGGAGCTTGGATTGGGGGACAGTGCGTGAGCGGGCCGGGCGCTTGACATATCGACATAGGTAGCGATGCGCCGGGGCCGGACTGCTCGCTGACCCATGTGGTAATCGCTCCCACGCAAACGACTTGCATGTTTTCGACCCCTCAACGTCCGCAAACTCTTGCCCTAATTGCCTAAAAATGATAAGCTTGCGCTCTCGGCCAGGCGCTCCGGAGCTACGCGGTTCCCCCCAACCGCGCCCGGACCCTGGCCCTTTTTTGTGGTTTCCGTCACTTTATCTCATCTCATGTTTCCTGCCGCCCCGGTTCGTCGCGACGCGCCATCCCTGTTAGAGTCCCTCGATTCATGATTCGCCCCACACGATCTTCCAGTCTCTTCGCGGTCGCATGCCTCGCAACAGTCTCCGCCGGCTGTCTCTCCGAGCAGTCGTTCCCAATGCGAACGGGCGACCTCGTACCGATGTCGATGGATTGCCCGTCAGGCGCGCCGCTCGTCGCCCGTGATTGGCTTGCTCGAGTCAGTCCAGGGCTGAATCAACTCCTGCCACGCGGCACGAAGCCTCCGCTCCTGACCGAAGAGTTGACACAGAATGGGAAGCCGGTCGATGTCATGGCGCATTTCGGCCGCGATCCGCGCCGGCTGCAGAAGCTCTTCGGCAACTTCAGCGGCATCGTTCACACGGCCCAGTGCGTCGGCGCGGGTTTCAATCCCGGCGAAGGCACGCCGTGGCCCGGCTTCGAAGAAGTCTGGATTCCCATCCGCGAAGACCTGTCACTCTGCGGCTGGCTCGCCATGGCGCGCGAGGGCGGCCGATCAGGCGCGCCCGTCCTCGATTCCAACTGCATCGTGTTGCTGCCCGGTCTGCTGGGCAACCACGAAATAAATCGCACGCGCGACCTGGCCCGCGCGCTGCTCGACAACGGACACCACGTTCTTTCCGTCGAGCTGCGCGGACACGGCAAGACCGATCTCCGCTACCCGGACATCGGCTACAACTTCGGCGTCACCGAGGTGCAGGATCTTCTACTGGTCTCGGAATGGCTCGAAGCGAGGCCGCACATCAAGGGGACAGGCCTCGTCGGGTTCTGCTGGGGCGCGAACACAGCCATGATCGCGGCATGGTTTGATGGGCGCTCGGCAGATGACCCGAATCTGTCACCGCGCTTGCGCGAGATTCTTGGCCCGCCTCGATCGGGACGGCATTTCTCCGCCGGCGTCATCGCCTTCAGCCCGACGCTGCGGTACGAGGAGGTATTGGAAGTTCTCAAGACCCCGCGCAGCATGTCGAAGGAGCCCATGTACGCCGGGCTGCAGGACATGGTGCTGGGTCGCGCGCAGCACAAGGCCTATGCCAACCCGACGGGCGACTTGCGCTGGCTGATTGATCGTGAATACGAGCGAAGCGTCTTGAGTTATCCCAATGCGGTGGAAGAGGGGTTGACGTTTCTGCGCTGGATGCCGTTTCAGGCCCCGCAGGGAGACGATAATCAGGCTTCCGAAGTGCCCGCGCACGATGACCCGGCGCACGAGGGGCGGGCGCGCATCAAGCCCGCTCATGACAAAGCGTCGTCAATCCGCATTCCGACGCTGATCGTCGTGGCCGCAAACGACCCGCTGGTCGGCGGGCAAGACCTGGCCGATTTCATCGCCGGCGTGAGGAATCCAGGCGTCGCCGCGCTGCTCACCCCCGGCGGGGGCCACGTCGGCTTCGCCGCATGGAACCGCCGCTACTACTTCAATCTTATTTTGTCGTTCTTCGACACGCGCCATGGCCCGGGGGCGCGGCGCCCGTAGCGCCCCTCATCCTCAAGACGAATTCCGTCGCACCGTGTGTCTTCGCATTCTAAGCGCGGGCGGGGTACCCCATCTTTTGCGCGGCAAATGGCGGGGTCGCGATGATGGGCCGGCGATTCCAGTAGGGTGGGCACGGCCCACCACAAATTGACAAGCGGCTGTCCGTTGTGATGGCGGACGTTGCCACCCTGCGCACTTTCGTAGGTCGGGTCAGCAGACCCGACAAGCCGACCGCACCGAGTCTGCGCGCCGGCTGCACGTGGCGACGATTTAGTCCAACACAATCCCCATCTGCTTCATCTGCTCCGTTGCCTGCTTCGCCCAGCCTTTGTTCGCCAGCGGGCTGGCCGGGCTGGGGTGCAGGATGCGGCCGATTGTGACTGCCAGGCCGCCGAGTGATTCCTTCGCCCGCGCTTCGACGAACCCACCGACAGCCACGACGAATTTCGGGCAATAAAACTCCACCAGGTCGCGCAGCGCCGCGTCGCACGCGGCGAAGAGCGGCTCGCGTTCGCGCGCCGGCAACTTGTCAGGCGTGAGATTCTTGCCCGATGCCTCCATGAAACAGAGCGGGCAATAATTCAGGATCATGAACCGGCGAAAGAAACTCGCGGGCGAACCGAACGCCTCCTGTGCCCAACCCCAAATCCGCCGCCCGCTCACTTCGCTCCGATTGCATGCCAACCCCTGAATCGGCCGCTTGGGATGCTGGTCGGTCGGCGGCTTGATGCCGTCGCGGATTCCCAGCCAGTCGCGCACAACGTTGACTTCGCCGAACGGGATGCCGGTCTGGGCCATTCCCCAAGGGCCCGGGTTCATGCCGATCAGGAGGACATCGCGCGGGCCGTTGCCGTACCGCCGGAGATACTCCGAAAAGGCTCCGATCGCATAGTCCAGCGGGTTATAGACCTTCGCCACGGGGGAGCGAAACCGCAAACGCCCGACCTTTTGGGAAAGCTCCTTGCTGATTTCCAGGGGACGCATGGCGGAGATGATAATCGCCGAACAACGTCGATAGGCGTCCGTCGGATGACGGGGACCCCGACGAAACGCCGCATGGCGACGCCGCTGGACAGCCAAGCGCCCGATTTCGTACAGTAATGGCGTTGATGTCGGGTTACGGGGCCTGTGAATTCCGGGCGTGCGGCACGCGACCCCAAGCGGTCCGAACAATTGCCCCGAGCTGAACCGGCCGGCAAGCCCATGTGCCCGTGGAGCGGTGATTGAAGCCGACCGAATGTTATCGCGTGTTGGGGTTACGTCACAACGCTGAACCGCGCGAGTTGCATCGCGCGTTCAAGCGGTTGGTGCTGCGTTATCACCCAGACCGTTGCGGCGACGACCCGGTCAGCCGGGCGCGATTCTGCGAAGTGACCGAGGCGTACGCGGTGTTGAAGCGGTTGCGCGAGCGACCAACCCCGAACGATGAACCCATGGACGTTTGCTCGCGGTGCGATCGCGTGGAGCTGCTGTTTCGCACGCTGGGCGGCGGGCGGATGTGCGCCGACTGCTTGCTGAACCGTCGCCGGCGGCTGCTGCCCATGACGCTGTGGGAGACGATCCGCTGTGTCGGAGTCATGGCACTCCAGGGGCTGGCGCTTTACTTCATCGTGTCAACGATCTGGACGGGCGACCTGCAACACGGGGCCGCCGCCATGGCTTGTGCCCTGGGCGGATTCGGCGTGCTGGCGTATCACGCATGGCAGGCCGACGTGGTCGAGCGTTAATTCCTGTCCGATCGACCGTCTTCGCGATCCCCACTGAAACCTTCTCCTGCTATAGTGTCGCGAGATTCAGTCCGCATCCCTGGGGCGGACGCAGCGACGGAACGCAGCGCGCATGACGCATCTCATCGCTTCAATCATCACGGACACATCGCCGGCTGCCGCCGAACAGATTCGCCGCGCGCTCGCCGAAGGCGCGACGATGATCGAATTGCGGCTGGACATAATGGAGGGCGTCGCCGATGCCGACGTGCCCGCGTTGCGCGACATCGCCGCCGCGGCGAAGGTCCCGGTTCTCCTCACGCTGCGTTCCACGGCCGAAGGCGGGCATTGGGACGGCAGCGACATGGATCGCATGAGCCGATTGATTGCCCTCGGCGGAGCGGCGGATTACCTCGACATCGAATGGGCGTCGTGGCAGCGGTCGGCCAATCTGCGTCAGAAAGTCATGCTCGCGCTGGGGCGTGGCGTCGAGGGAGCGCCGCCAACCGATTCGACGCGGCGGCTGATCCTTTCGCGGCATGACACGTCGGGTCGGCCGCGGACGATGCAGGCAGATCTGCTTGGGATGCTTTCTGAAGCAGCGTGTGATGTTCCGAAGATGGCCTGGCGCGTGAGGACCGTTCGCGACAACTTCGAGGCGTTCGATCTGTTGCGCGGCGCGCCCCGACCGATGCTGGCGATCTGCATGGGCGAGGATGGTCTGCCATCGCGCGTGCTGGTGAAAAAGTTTGGCGCATTCGGGTCGTTCACCGCAGTTGAAGCGGGCGGCGAGTCCGCGCCGGGCCAGCTCACGATCGCCGAGATGCGCCGGCGCTATCGCTGGGATCGCATCGGCCCCGCGACTCGCGTCTGTGGATTGATCGGCGACCCGGTGTCGCATTCCATCGGTCCGAGTGTTCACAATGCCGCGTACGAGAGCCTGTCGGTGGACGCGATCTATCTTCCATTTCGCGTGGCGGAGGGATACGAGTCCTTCAAGGCATTCATGGTGGAAGTGCTGGCTCGGCCGTGGCTGGACGCGCGAGGGTTTTCAATCACGATCCCTCACAAGGAGAATGCCCTGCGTTTCGCGCGTGAGAACGGCGCGACCATCGACGACGACGACGTTCGCTGGGGCGCAGTGAATACGTTTGTCATGAACGCGGATGGGATGCTGCGCGCCGCCAACACCGACGGACCAGCCGTGCTGCAGTGCGCGACTGACCTGTTGGGCGGATCGTTGGCGGGGCGGCGGGTGGCTGTCGCCGGGGCGGGCGGAATGGGTCGAACCGTCGCCGCAGTGTTGCACGAATCCGGCGCCGATGTGACGGTATTCAATCGAACGATGGACCGGGCACGCACAGTCGCCGAGCAACTCAAATGCAAGTGGGGGCCGTGGGATCGGCTTTTGAGCGAATCGGCCGACCTCTTCGTGAACTGCACGAGCATCGGTATGGGGCGAAAGAATGGGCCGCATGACGATACCCAAACGACGTTTCCGATAGAGCGCCTTTCGCCCGATGTTCGTGTCCTGGACACGGTCTACTCTGCAGATGAAACGCCGATCGTCACTGCCGCCAAACGAGCGGGTTGCCGAGCAATGGATGGGAGGGTTCTCTTTGCCCGGCAAGCCTCGTTGCAGTTGAAACACTGGTTTGGGGCAAGCCCACCAGAAGCTCATCTATCCGAATTGGTCGATTCCGCTTTGGCCGCCCCGCGGCCCGATTGCCAACTTCCTTGAACATAAACAGTTGCGGCTCCCGATGAATTGTCTTAGGCTTGTTTGCCGAGGGAATTGCGTCCGGCTGTTACCCTGTTCCGGGGCGGCGGACGGCGACTAGCGGCGAGGGATGGGTGCGGTCCTGATTGACCAATCGCGTCATTCCGCCCAAGATGCCCGGTTTATCCCGGCCCCCCGGTGCGTAAGGAGATGCACGGCCCGACCAGCGCCGCCTTCTTTGAGATGAAGATACTTTTCGCTACCGACCTTCATGGAAGCGAGCCGCATTTCGCTCGCCTGACCGCTGTCGCGGGGGAAGTCCGCCCCGACGTCGTGGTGCTGGGTGGCGACATGCTGCCTGACGATTCGGCGCTGGATCGCGCCAACATGGGCAAGGGCCAGCCCGCATGGGTTCGCGACAAGTTTCGATCAATCCTTTCCGGCTTGAAGAGCGCGACCGGCGGCAAGCCCGTTCTCACCGTCTTCGGCAACCACGACTGGAGCAGCAGCGTCGAAGCGATGAACGAGTTGGCTGCGGACGGGTTGGTCTCAGTTCTCGACCTTTCCGCTCCGGCTGTTCTGGATGGCGTAACGTTTCTCGGCTATTCCAGCACACCCCCGACTCCCTGGTTTGTGAAGGATTTCGAACGGCTCGACATGCCTGGCGACGTGCCGCCCTTGCTTGGAGGTGCAAGGTGGGATGCGCGTTTCAATCGGCCATCCATGTTAAGCGCCGAGACACTTTTCAACACCCGCAGCACGATGAAGGAAGAACTGACGGGTCTGGCAGCGCCAAAAGGCGTCTGGGTCTGGGTGGCTCACTGCCCGCCGCATGGTTCCAAGCTGGACCAGTATCACGGCAACAATTCGTGGGGGTCGAAAGCGGTTCGCGAGGCGCTTGAGCGCTTGCAGCCGAACCTTTCGCTCCACGGCCATATCCACGAGTCGCCCAGTGTATCCGGCGAGGTCCGCGATGCATTCGGCCGCACGGTGGCGGTCAATCCGGGCCAGTCTCGGAGCGTGCTGCATTTCGCCGTCATTGAATTCAACGCCGCCGACGGCAGCGTCGCCGACGTTCGTCACGGACAACGCGCGTGAATGTTTTCCTGATCGGCTACCGCGGATCCGGCAAGAGCACGACCGGCGCGATTCTCGCGCGCCGTTTAGGATGGACGTTTGTCGATTTGGACGAATTGATCGAGAAGCAGGCCGGTAAGTCCGTCGTGGACCTCTTCCGCGAGGAGGGCGAGGAGGCTTTTCGACAGCGCGAGCGTGCAACCCTGGAGAGCATTCGCCGGCAGAAGCAGCAGGTGATCGCCCTGGGTGGCGGTGCCATCGTCAGCCCCGAAGTGCGCACCCTGGTCAAGCGAATGGGCAAGGCGGTATGGCTCCAGGCGCCGGCCGCGATTCTTCATTCGCGACTGCAAAAGGACGCGAAGGCCGGGAAAGTGCGACCGGAACTGCTACCCGGTGGCGGGCTGCACGAGGTGGAGCAGAAGCTCAACGAACGGACACCGCTCTACCGTGCCGTGGCGAATCACATCGTCGACTCGGTGGCGACCTTGCCGGAGGACATCGCCGAGTCCATCGAACTCTGGCTGGACGCGAACGACGCCGACGCGGCCGCGGACGAGCCGCAGACCAAACTCTGACGAGGACGGATTCTTGGCAGAGGGAGCGTGGATCATACCCGTGGGCATTCTCGGGGCGCTCGTCGGTAGCTTTCTAAATGTCGTCATCTTCCGACTCCCACGCGGGATGTCCGTTTGCTCGCCGGCATGGTCTTTCTGCCCCAGTTGCGAAAAGCACCTTCTCCCGTGGCACAACGTCCCGATCATCGGATGGCTGTTCCTGCGCGGGCGATGCCATTTCTGTTCCCAGTCGATTCCAGTCGTCTATCCGGTTGTGGAGTGTCTCACGGCCCTGCTATTCGTCACGACCTGGGATGCATGCTTCACGGGGCGTGTCAACGCCGCACCCGGCAGCGACCCCGCTCATTGGGCCTACGTCGCTTCGCTGATCGTGATGTACGCCGGATTGATCGCGACCGCAGGGATGGACATTGAGTCCTACTCGCTGGACATTCGGGTGCCGCTTTTTACCCTCGCCGTTTCGGTGATTCTGCTGGGCATTCAAGAAGTCGCCACACCGCTGAAATCCGGAAGCAGCGGAATTCCACCGGGAATGACCTGCGTCGCCCTGGCTGCCGGCGTCGGATGGCTTCTGGGTTGGCCGCTGACCCGGCGTCTGGCGATGCGTACGAGCGATCACGATACAGCGGAGCGAACCGAGTCCGCGCCGGTAGCAACCGACGGCGAAGCCGCAGCCAGTGATTCGACGGGCGCAGCCCCAAGTGCTGACATTGCGACTTCCTGTGAAGCGGCCGCGGCAAGTCACGATGCGCCGACGACATTTCAGCCGCTGCCCGTCATGCTCCTCACGGCCGCCCTAATTGCGTTCATCATCTGGACCTCGACAGCCCCGAATTGGCCGACTCACCTGGCGACCTTCACGGCCGGACAGGTGCGTGGCTTTGTTGTTGTCGCGATTTTCCTTGTCGTCATGATCCTGGCATCCATGGTGTCGCGCGAAGCGGACGATGAGATCGTTACGACATTGGAACGCGAGCGGTTCTCTGCCCGCTCGGTCGCGTTGCGGGAGTTGTTGTGCCTTGTGCCGGCCCTTGCCGCCGGCATCGCGGCATTTGCCGTGCTTCGCAGTAGGGCGTGGCTCGGGCTCGATTGGTCGGCGCTGCTTCAGGAATCGATTGGACTTCAAGGCGAACCTGTGGGTGCGACTGCATGGTGCGTCGGCGCATTGCAAGCCATCGCGAACGCGATGATTGCAGCCGCGCTGGGATGGGCCGTTCGAATCGGCGGAACGATGGCCTTCGGCAAGGAGGCGTTTGGGACCGGAGACATCTACCTGATGGCCGCCATTGCAGCCGCCGGCGGGTGGTTCATGATGCTGGTAGCCTTCTTCGCGTCGGCGCTCCTCGCGTTGATCGGCGTGGTCGCGACGTCCATGCATAAGACCGCGCGCGCGATCCCATTCGGCCCCTGGCTGGGGCTGGGGGCGCTGGCGGCCCTGTACCTTGAGCGCCCGCTTTCGATCTGGTTCAGTCCTGCGGGCGGCATGCTCTGGGGTTGGCTCTGCGGCCAGAATCGGGCAAGAATGTAACGGAATTCACAGCACGAGCAGCGCGATGGGACGCGCTGGTCAAGGATACTGCCATGAAGCAAATCATTGTTTACGCGAAAGTTGCGATCCTTTGCGTCGTCGTGGCCTTTGTCTTGCTCGTGATCTGGATGAACCGAGGGTACAGGACTCGCTTCTGGCCGTGGGCGGTGGATGCGGAGGTTTCCACGCTCTGGCTGATGCTGGCGACGAGCGTGGCATCGGTGGCGGTGTTCTGGGTGACGTCGAAGATTCGCCGCGTCTTCTTCGAACTGGCGGAAGTGCGCCGAAGCAAGGCTGCCGCCGAAGCAGCCAAGGCTCAGGCAGTGCGCCAAGCCGAACTGGCCGCGGCCGAGCAGCGTATTGACGAAAAGTTGCAACGCGCGCTCGGCGAGAAGAACTCACAGGATTCAAAAAGTGATTGACGGCAATTCCTGCGCGTGCTAAAAACTCTTGTAAGTGAAATCCGGGCGCGGGTGAACCCGCCCCGACTCGACTTTTTGCAAGAACTGCGCTGGGAGATCCGAAGGCGCACAAAAGCCCATCTCAACGACGCGCCGTTCAACCAGGAGGAACGATCATGACAGGGATGACACGCGGACAATTGTCTATTCTCATGGTGGCCGGATTGGTCACCGCCTTTTCCGCCATCGGCTGCGGGCCGGACGCCAAGGACCGCAAGATTGAAGACCTCACGGCGGAAAACAACAGCCTCAAGGGCGAGTTGGAAGACCGCGATCGGCGATTGAACGACTCGCTCGTCAAGGAGAACGAGGCGCGCTCCACCATCGACGAATTGAATCAGCAGCTCGCCAAGATGCGTGCCGACGGCGCCAAGGGCGGCGACGTGGACGGCTGGGTCACCATGAAGAACTTCGACATGATCTCGATCCCCGGCTCGGTCTTGTTTGAATCGGGCAAGGCGGACCTGACTCCGGCCGGCCGCTCCAAATTGCAGCAGATTGCTTCGGACATCCGCGCGAAGTACCCGGATCGGGACATCTACGTGTTCGGCCACACGGATGACCAGCCGATTCGCAAGAGCAAGTGGAAGGACAATTGGGAACTGGGCGCCCATCGCTCGCTGATGGTTGTTCGCGCGATGCGCGACGCGGGCATCGCGAACGAATACCTCGTTCAGGCGAATTGCAGCCAGTTCCGGCCGCGCGTGGCCAACAGCGGTGAGAAGAACCGCCTGCAGAATCGCCGCGTGGAGTTTTACGCGGTTCCGCGGCGAGGCGGCGACATCGTCGAGAAAACCGCTCGCGGCGCCAGCGATGAGTAACTGATTTGTCGGGCGTCCCGCCGGAGTTGGTCGGCCGATAAACACGCCGATTTCCATCCGCGGACCACGTGCGACAGGATATTAGATCAAGCGGCATCGGCCTCTCGCGGAAGATATACAATAGCGAGTCGCCGATGTCGCTTTTTTATGCGCCGTCGGCCTGCGCGCCAGTTGCGAACTCATTGGCGAGGATGGCATGATCGCGATTCTCAATTACGACACCTCCGACACGCAGGCATTGCACGAAACGCTTTCGAACATGAGTGTGGCGCATCAGCGCGTGGATTCGCTTGACCAGCTCGACCGTGCTGCGCGGATTATCCTGCCGCATGGCGACTCCTTCTCCGCGATGATTCGTGACATTCGCGACAACGGCTACCTGCCTGTTCTCTTTCGCGCGCTCGACCAAGGCCGTCCGATTCTGGGGATCGGCCGCGGCATGCATCTTTTATTCGACGTGTGCTACGACAATGGTCAGCATACGGGTCTGGGATTCATCCCCGGCAAGGTCACGAGTCCGCGCGAGCGGGCAGCGGCCACCTTCGCCAAGGGGACGGCGCTGGCGCAATCGCTCGCGTTGCGGTGGACGAATCGCTCCGTGCTGGCGCACGGTGTGCCCGCGGAGGCTGTGTTTCATTTTGAGAGCGACGATTTCGCAGAGCCGCTTGACGATGAGATGACCCTGGCGAAGACGACGTCAAGGCCACATCGTGCGGCGGCGGTGGAGGACGGCTCGGTCTTTGGCGTTCAATTTCTGCCGGAGCGGTCGGGAGAAGCCGGAAAGATCATTCTGTCCAACTTTATCCGCGCGCCGCTTCGCTGATGCGGCTGCAGGCGGCCCGTTCGGGCGCACACGCTATTTGAATTCTTATTCTTCGGGTTCTTCGCGACTCATGACGACCGGCGAGCGAGGCTTCGCGTCCGGCTTGCACCGCGGGCAGGGGCGGCGACCGTCTTCAACGGCCTTGGCGGGCGTTTCAAAAATGACGAGGTTGGCCGCGTAAATACTCCGGCCGCAGTCGGCACTGGCGAGATGAAAGACAGCGCCCGACCGGCTGGCAACGTAGTGGATATTTGGAATGTCCAGCAGATAGGGCACCCGCGGCCAGGGCACTTTTGCCTCTTCGAGTGACGCATAGCGCACCGGCTCGGTCGACATGTCGGGCGGCGTCGATTTCTTTGAGTCCGATTCCGCCGACGACGTTTTTGGTTCTGGCGAGGGAGCATCAGCCAATGCAGCCCGATTCGCGTTATCGTCGAGCGTGCTGGGTGCATCACTTGCCGAGCGCTTTGCAACGGCTTCAATCATCGGCTGCGAGTACTCGTCAATTTGCGAGTTCATGTCGATGAAGTACCAAAGCACCGCCGCAGTGCCGAGCAGTGCACCGATGATGGACCCCGAAATCGCAATCGACGCCGCAGTTCGACGCTGTCGCGACTTGGCCTGGGGGTCTTCGGACGCGACTCTTTCGAGTGCAGCCGCCAGTTCATCAGCGGAGGCGAATCGCTGTGCGGGATCAATGTCAAGGCATTTTCGCAGCAGCGCCGCGCCGGCTGCCGTCAGGCCCGGGATTTCCTCCAGCTTTGGAAGCGTCGGGTTCTGGTGCAACTCAATCAACTTCGATCGGCTGTCGGCATGGATCGGAGGCGATCCCGTCATGGCATAAAGCATGACCAGGCCGAAACTGAAGATGTCGCTCAAGCCCGTCGTTCCCTGTCCTTTTGCGGTCTCCGGAGCGATCCAGCCCAGCGAGCCGACCGCCTTGCCGCGGATGCGCTTGCTGGCCGACTCGTGCGCCACATCCGCCAGGCCGAAGTCCATGAGCTTGAGATGCCCATGGTCATCGAACATCAGGTTTCCGGGCTTTACGTCACGGTGAATGATGCGGTTCTTGTGCGCCAGGGCGAGGGCCTTGGCCGGGCCGATCATCAGATCAAAGATGCGCGCAGGTGAGATCTTCCCGTGCTGATCGATGTACTCCTTCAACGTGCCGCCTTCCATTAGTTCCAACGCGAAGAAGACGCGGCTTTCATCCTCGGCGATTTCGAAGATCGAAACGACCGCCGGGTGTTGCAGCTTCGCCACGGCGCGCGCTTCCTGCATGAACAGTTCCGTGTTCAGACAGGACGAGTCGCCCTGCGGCCGGCGCTTGCGGGATAGAAGCTTGATCGCAACGTCGCGATTAAGCACGTCATCGTGCCCGCGCCAGACGACGCCCATTCCACCCTGCCCCAAAATCGACAGAATGCGATACCGGCCCAGCGTGCGACCGATGAGGCTCGTGTCAATGGCCACACTTGGCGCGCCCGCGCGCGGCGGCGAACTGTCTTCCAGGGGCGCTTGGGCGGACGACGGCGGATCGGTTTTGGCCGCGGCGACATCCTGGATGCCGCGACGGCGAATCTCGGAAAGGCTCGACGGATCAACTTCCTGCGCGCGCCATTCGTGACGACAACTCTTGCAGACGAGACGACGGCCGACGAGGCGCGGAGCGATCTTGTAGGCAGCCTGGCAGGATGGACAGGTGACGCAAACCCGGCGACCGGGATCGTTTACGTCCGAAGCGCGGGAGTCTACTGCCATACGGCACTGCCCCGAAAGCGTCACCACCCCAATTTTGGTACACACCGCCTCGCCTGCCTTCGCAAAGCGAGACGACTCCACTCTACTTAATCATACGCACGATGGGGGGTATTCCCCAAGCGCAAACTTTGTGCCGCGAATATCGGGCCGAATCGCCTCGACTTCGAGGTTTGACCGTTTTCGTTGAGCTTGTGTGCGGCAGGGTTCGACCCCTTTTAACGGTAACCCTTGAGCGTTTTCGCGCACCAGCCCTAAGGCGACAGAGGGGGGCCGGTTAGAAGACCGTCCCGATGGCGCGCCTCATACTGCTCTCGAAGTACGCGATCTTCGACCGAGATTCGCGCAGAAAGTAGTAGCGACCGCCCCAATCGTTCCATTTCCTCGGCTGCCAGCCGCGCCGTCAGGGTTCGTCGCAAGTGGTGTCGCTCAGCGTCGTCGAGCGGTTGGCTGTCAGCTGGGATCAGGCGCTCCAGTTTCAGGACATGGTAGGACCCTTCGGCCTCCAGCAGGTTTGAAACGTCGCCGGGCTTCAGCTTGAAGGCGACATCCACAAAGATGGAAGGCACGCTGGGATCGGTGCGCGAGAAGGGCGGCAACATGCCAAGCTTTTCTCGAGAGATGATGTTCTGGCTGAACTTCATGACCAGGTCTTCAAAGCGCTCGCCCTGGTCGATTCGTTGTTTGATTTCCTTCCAGAAACGCGGCGCGGAAATCTGAATATGTCGCACCTCCACGCGCTCGCCGTGGACACGCGCGAATTCCTGTTCGATCATTTCGTCGGTGATGATCAGCCGGCTCTCGGCGATCTTTCGCAGGTACGCCTGGCGCTGCATCGCGACGTGCAGCTCGGTTCGTGAGATGCCGCGCGACCGCGTCCATTCATCGATAAGCTGCTCCTTGCGAGGCCCCGTGAGCGGGTCGGGGTCCTTGCCGTTGAATCGGTCGGCCTGAAGTGTCAGGTCATACTCCCGGTCGAAATCAGTTTGCGACACCGATATCCCAAGCCTCGTAACTTCCTGCCGCGCCACGCGAAGCAGCAATTCCTGTTGGAGGAAGGCAAGGCCGCGCGCATCCATCAATTTCGCGGTGAACTCCGCGCGATCAATGGGCTCATCATTGATCGAAGCGATGGGGCGACTGCCGGCCGACCGCGTGACCGGAGGTGTTGCGGCCGATTGGACCGATGTGGACGTGGCTGCGGGTTGCGCGAGTTGATCGCGCACGCTCACCGCGTTGGAACGGTTGCGCTCACACCCGGCGAACGCCAGGGCGATCAGGCATGCGGTCGCTTGTAATGAATACGGAATGAACGGGATTTGCTTCATCGGCGGTGCGATCCTTCCTCAAGCGGCTGCGAACGGGTCGGCATCGGCCTTGCTCATCGTGATGGAGGCGCCCGGCAGGTGCTGCTTCAATTTGAGAGACAGGGGAATCAAGACGGGTCGCTCGCTCGCCCAATGCCCCAGCGCGATGGCACACGCCCCGCAGCGCCGATAGTGCAATGCGTCGTGGTGGCGAATCTCACCGGTGATGACCACGTCGCCGTGGCCAAGCCGTACACCGGGAATCTCGAACGGCAGCGATCCGGCCGCGCCAGCGCAAACAAATCCACGCGCAATCGAAACACCCGGCTCGCCGACGATGGCGACCTGCTCGGCCGAGGCAGCCTGTTTCACCGCGCGAGCCAGATCGCCGAGAGCCAGCGGCGAAGAGAACGATCCCATGCGACCTTGTCCCAGGTGCGGAATCGCGAGCGGCTCCAGCGGATACACGTCGAACGCCGGCTCCTCGTACGGATGGGCCGCGCGAAGCGCTTCGACGACCGTTGCCAGCCACGTCTTGGGCAGAATCACTTCAAGTCGAGTTTCGTCCACTCGCTCGAGACGACCGCGCTCGCCGACAGCGGGGTTGGTCGAATCGGTTCCGAAAAACGTCCCCTGCCCCTCGAGCCGATAGCTGCACCGCTCGTACGCGCCGATCCGACCCGCGCCGGCAGCAAAGACCGCTTCCGCCACTTCATCCGCGCTTTCGTGCGGGACGAAAACGACCAACTTGCATTGTGCGGCGGGTGGAGCGGCGGGTGAAAACGGCCTGACCTTTGTGAGACCTGCAAGCTCGGCAAGCGTGTCGTTCGTACCGCCGGGGGCGGCGTCCAGAGCCGTGTGCGGCGAGTAAATGGCGATGCGACGCGAAAGCGCTTCCGCCGCGAGGCCTTCAGCCGTGCCACGCGAAACACCGAATCGCTTCACCGCGCGGAAGATCGGGGGGTGATAGCTCACGATGGAATTGCAACCAAGCTTGACGGCCTCATCCAGCACGGCTGCAGTCAGATCAATCGTGAGCAGCACGTACTCCGCCGGCCAAGTTGGATCGCCCGCCAACAGCCCCACGTTGTCCCAGTCGGCTGCGGCCCACGTCGGGGCGATCGCCTCCATGGCGGAACAAAGTTGAGCGACCGAAAGCGGCTGGGCCGTGGCCATCAGGCGGGGCACTCCGTGGCAACGAGATCGGCAAACAACTTCGAGAGCTTTCCTGTCATCGGACCGGGCGCGCCCTCACCCACGGTGTGCTTTTCGATCGCGGTCACCGGCATGATTTCCAGCACGCTCGCCGTCAGGAACACCTCGCTCGCGGCCAGAAGCATGTTAATGTCGATCGGTGCTTCGGCAACATCGATGCCGTTTCCGCGAGCAAGCTCGATGACGGCCTGGCGCGTGATGCCGGGCAGAACGGGCGTCGATGCAGGCGGCGTGAGCAAGCGACCTTCGTGAACGACGAACGCATTTGAAAACGCGGCTTCCGCAAGAAGATTGTCGGTGTTGAACCAGAGCGATTCCTGGCAGCCGCGCTGCTGCGCATCGCGCATCGAAAGGAGCCGCGGCAGATAAGAGAGCGTCTTGTGCCCGGCGAGCGGGTCAAGGCGGCTGGTTCGATAGGGGCTAATGCAGGCCCGCATGCCAAAACGGTACAGCTCGGGGGGATACGGTTGCAGGGGTTGAGAGGTAATCAAAATGGTGGGGCGATGTTCGACTTCGCCGGTCGGTTTGATCAGCCCCGGGCGCGGTACATTCCCCGGCGTCGCGGTGATGCGCATCCGTGCCTCGGTCAGATTGTTCGCCGCCAGCAGGTCATCCACCGCGCGAGCCAGTTCGCCGGCGTCGAAAGGTACGACCAATTCCAAGGCTGCTGCCGTCGCAAACATTCGATCCAAGTGCGGCCGAAGGCGAAACGGCCTCCCCCGATAGACCCGAAACGTCTCAAAAATGCCAGCGGCATGGGTGTACCCGGCGTCAAACACGCTGACCCGCGCGGCATCAGCGGGCACAAGCTCGTCGTTGAGGAATACCCATTCGCGCCGATCAGACATGGGCCGCGGCTCCGTCTGTTGCGTTGATCGATGTAAAATTGGCGACGCATCGGCCGTGGACTTCACGTTCGAAATCGCGATCACGCATTGATGACACAGCATCGCATGAGCGCGAGTCGATGGCCGCGAGCATGCCGACGGCCTTCGCGTCCAACTCCGCGAGTTCTTCCTGCGGCACCGAATCGGCGACGATGCCGCTGCCGACGTGGAATTGAACCGAACCATTCTGATAAGCCGTCATCGTTCGAATGGCGAGATTGAGCATCAGGTCGCCATCGAGGCCGAACCAGCCGATTGCGCCGCAATACGCCCCGCGGGGCGCGGCTTCGAGCTCGTGAATGATCTGCATCGCGCGGACCTTCGGCGCGCCGGTGATCGACCCACCGGGAAACGTCGCGCGAAGCAGATCGACGGCATCGCAGGTTTCGCGCAATCGCCCCGTAATCGTCGCTGTTCGATGGAAGACGTGCGGCAGCGTTTCGATCTCACCCTCGCTCGCAACACGAACCGTGCCGGCGTCGCAGACGCGGCTCAAATCGTTCCGTTCGAGGTCGATGATCATATTCAATTCGGCGCGGTCTTTCTCGCTGTCGCACAGCGCCGAGCGAGCCATATCGTCGCGCAAGATGTGACCCGTTCGAGGGCGCGTGCCCTTGATCGGACGTGTCGTCACGTCGCGCCCGGTCTTGCGCAGAAACAATTCAGGAGAGGACGATACGATGGCGGGGCGGTCGCCGTGCGGCGCGAGGTACGCCGCGTATTGGGCCGGGTTGGTCGCCGCCAGACGGTCGTAAAGTTCACTTGGCGAAAGACTCGTCTTGGCGAAGTATCGGCGCGCCAGGTTCACCTGAAAGACATCGCCTGCTCGGATGTACTCCAGGGCGCGGCGGCATCGTTTCAGGTAATCCTCCGGCGAATTGTCCCAGCTGCCGACGGCGTCCGAAGAGGGGACGGATTGCGGTGCTTTGAGTGCAGGCGCGCCAAGGTCAGCAAGGGTCTTCAACCACGCTGCCAACTTCGCCAATCGCGATTCAGCGGGGGGGCGCGCACCAGTCGTCAACTCGCGCGGGAGATCGGCCGCAACGATTGACCAGGTCCCGGTGGCATGATCGCAAACAAGGAAGGTGTCATAAAGCGACCATCTCGCCAGTTCCTGCGACCGCGAAACATGCCGCCAATCGGCCGACGGCTCGACAAAGCAGCCGGCTTCGTAGCCGATGTAGCCGATCCAGGCCGCGGGAAATGGCCGGTCGCTCGGGAGTCGCTCGCTTCGCCCAAAGCGCCACAGCGATTCCATCCGGTCAAATGGATCGACGCCGTCCGAAGCACAAATGCTGATTGTTCGAGCCGGGTCCGCAGCGAAGATCGAAAATCGCCCGCCCGAACCAGTCTGCTGGAGCGACTCGAGCATGGCGGCGCCGGTCAGCCCGGCCCACGCGCGGCGCAGCAAATGGAGATTCACGGGAGCGGCCACGGTCCGTGAACTGTGTGGGATCGTCGCGGCGTTATGGGCCGGAATCATGGCTGGAAGTATAGCTACGGGGCCGTGAACATCCTATCGGTCCAAAGCCGACGCGGCACAGCCGGAACACTTGAGCCGGCGCGGGGGCCTCGTATAATGTACTGTGGAGTCTGCGCGGGGCGGCGGACTTCACCAACAAGCCTGGGGGCCTGACTTAACGTCGGAAGGACTACGCCTATGAAGACCCATCGCCGAGCGAGGGCGATTGCGCTGGCTGCCGCACATGAACGGGGAACCGTCTTGTGGGTGATCGCAATTCTCCTGGCCATCATCGCAACCGTGCTCGTGATGCAGTCCGGCGGGATGCTCGGCATTCGACCGGCCTACGGCGATAGCCCGATGATGGGCGGGCGCGGCATCTTCGCTTTCACCGGACCGATCGACAATAACCGCACGGGCTTGTTCATGATGGATGTCGATAACAGCACGGTCTGGGCGTATGAGTATCTGCCCAGCACGCGCAAGCTGCGGTTGGCCTTCGCTCGTTCGTTTACGTTCGACCGCTACCTTGAAGACTACAGCCTGGATGAGCAGACGGCCCCGGCCAAGATCAGTCAGTTACTCACCATGCAGCGCGAGCGCAAGGAGCGCGATGCGCGCGGCGGCGCGGGGGCGGCCGGCGATGCGGACGATCTGTTGACAACCAGCCTGCCGGGCATGCCGACCACGCAGGGGAATCAAGCGGGAACCGAAGCGCGATCCGAGAAATAACACCGACCGCGGCGAGCACCGCGGCCATTGCCAGCGAAATGGGTGGAACCGATGGCCAGTGATTACCTGACGCTCGACGAAGTATGCGAAATGCTCGGAAAGACGCCGACCGACGTGAAGCGTCTGGTGGCCGACGGCCAATTGCGAGAATTGCACGACGCGGGAACGGTTTTCTATAAGCGCAGCGAGGTCGTTTCCATCGCCGAGAAGGAAGGCAGCAGCATCGTCAACCTCGCCGCTGACGATGAACTGGGCGCGGATGCATTGAAGCTGGACGAGCCGGATTCCTTCGCTTCGGCGCTTTCCAGCCTGGCCGATTCGTCGTCGGGGCTCGATTTGATCGACGCCAGCCCCAGCGCACTCGAAGCCAAGTCGCCTTCCGATTCGGCGCTGGGGGATTCGTCGCCGCCGCTTGAGCTGACCGCCGAGGAGTTCCCCGAAGAGTTGCCCGCCGCGCCGAAGGAAATGACTTCCGAGATCGACCTGCTCCCGGATGACGAGGCCGATGCCGCACCGCCGAAACCCGTGGCCAAGCCCGGTGCGACGCCCGCCGCTCCGTTGGATTTGGAAGTTCCCGACCTGGGATTGAGCGGTTCGAGCATCATCAGCCTCGAGCCGGACCTCGACGACATGGCGCCGGCTGGACAGAAGTCAGCCGTGTCGCCTCCGCCGAAGAACGAAGCGAAGGCTTCCAAGGGCATCAGTGTCTTCGACGACGACGAGATCGAGATTCCGACCGACCCGATGGGCGAGACGCGCATTTCGTCGGGCATGGACGAACTGGAAGCCGTCGGCAGCGGCAGCGGCTTGCTCGATATTTCGCAGGAGAACGACGACACCAGTCTCGGTTCCGAGTTGCTCGATGTCATTTCGCCCTCGCCCGAAGCCGGCGAGACGGCCGACGAAGGCAGCGGGGTGGAGATCGTCGAAGGCGCCGAGACGGTCGAAGACAGCGGTGCGGAAGTCGCCGCGCCCTACGACGATGCCGAGGCCCAGCCGGTGGCAGCGGCGGCATCCGTCGCAGCGCCGCGGCGTGTGTCCACCGCAGCGATGGCGGGGGCCATGCAGGTCAACGTCACGCTGGTGCTCGGCGTGTTGGCCATGGCGCTGGTGGGTCTGGCAGCTGCGGCGAACGTGCAGGGTGTGTGGCCGGCGTTCCTTGAGCCGATCGCGCGCGGCGTGGTCTATGCCAGCGTCTTCGGCGGCCTGGCCGTCGTGGCGATCGGCATGGGCGTCTGGGGTATCCTCGCCGGACGGAAGTAACGCGCTACAGCAAACCCGTCAGCGTCTTGCACACTTGATCAACCTGCTGCTCGGTCAGGTGATTATGAAACGGCAGGGCGATGGTGCGATCGGCGATGCGTTCGCAATTCGGAAAATCGCCGGGTTTAAAACCATACTGATCTCGATAAAATCGCTGCAGGTGAATCGGAGCGAAGTAATTGCTGCACCCGATGCCGCGTTCGCGCAGGGCGGCGATGATCCGGGCCCGGTCGTCGGCCGTGTACTCGTCGGCCAGTTTCACCACGAAGACGAACCAACTGATCTCGCATTCCGCGTTGATTTTCTGGAAACTGACGCGCTGCTCGCCGCCGAGCCGCTTGATGTACCACTCCGCGACGCGCCGGCGCTTGCCCAGGATTTCATCCACGCGCTGCATCTGAACCGCGCCGATCGCGCAGGCCACATCGCTCAACCGATAGTTGTAGCCCAGTCGCTCGTGTGACAGCCAGCCCATGCCGGTGTCGCGGCCCTGGTTGCGCATCGACTGGCACAGCCGGGCAATCTCGTCGTCGTTGGTGACGATCATGCCGCCTTCGCCGGTCGTGATCTGTTTGTTGGGATAGAAGCCAAAGACGCCGGCCTCGGCCAGCGTGCCCGACATGCGCCCGCGATACTTCGCGCCGAGCGATTCGCATGAGTCCTCGATGACGCGAAGTCTGTGCCGCTTGGCGATGGCGTTGATCGCGTCGAAATCGGCTGGCTGGCCAAAGACGTTGACGGCGATGACTGCGCGGGTCTTGGGCGTGATCGCGCGCTCGATGGCGGCCGCGTCGATGTTCCACGTGTGCGGATCGATATCGACAAATGCGATCTTCGCATGCTCGAACAACACGCAATTGGACGACGCGACAAACGAAAACGGGGTCGTTATGACTTCGCAGCCGTGCCCGATTTCCATCGCCCGGACGAGCAGGTGTAGCCCGCACGTCCCGCTGGAGACGGCGACGGCATGCTTCACGCCGACGTACCGCGCGACGGCTTCCTCAAATTTCGGGACGGCCGGGCCGAGTGAAAGCCGCCCGCTGCGCAGCACTTCCGCGACGGCGTCGATTTCGGCCTGAGAGATGTCCGGTCCGGAAAGGTCAATGTTCATGGAGCAGCGCTCAATTCGTTTTGAAATGGTGGAGATTCACCACGGAATAGATGTCGGCCAAACAACAGTGCGGTTCAAGATGCTCCCCCTCAAGTAGCGGCTTTCCTCCCTTACGGGCAGGCCATGGCGGCTGGTTCAGGCGATTCGGTCGATAAGTTAGGGCGTGGATGGGGGCCTCGTCCACCTGACGGATGGAGCCTGATTGCCTGTGAATTCCCTCGCAGAGGGCCGATTTGCCTTGACAGGTCAATTCCAGGCCCGAATAATCCCCCCAGGGAAACTGGAGTGAGGACGACATTGCCATAGCTCGGATAAACGGTGTCGTACCTCGTTTGCGCCCGCGAAGGTGTTCGCACGTGGCGCATGGACGGCGGCAAGGGATGGCCGCCGAATTTTAGTGCGAGAGATTGTGATTTTTTTCACAAAGGTAGCGGCCGGGTAACAGCCGCTGCACTGCGACAAATGACTGACAACGCGCACCAGTCAAGCACGACACAACCCGACGGCGAGGGATCGACCCTCGGCGCGCCGGGCATCGAGCCGATGACGCCCTCGTTGATGGGGCGGTTGTTTGTCGTTCCTGCGGTGATTGTGTGCGTGCTGCTGGGGGTCGCCGTCGTGGTCGTGATGTTCGGCTCCACGACAGTGGACAAGCCGCTGACGGTGGCCGAGCTGCTGGACAAGGTGGAGTTGAGCGGAGGCGAGCGCACGCTGGGCATGTTGTTGCCGCAGGCGAAGGATTCGTGGCAGGCGGCGCAGGAACTGGCCAAGCGCTTCGGAGAAAAAGACAAATACCTCCAACCGGGCGAAGCCGAGCCGGCTGCGGGCCGCCTGATCAAGATGCTGGAGCGCGAGCCGCCCCGCGGCACGCAACGCGAAAGCGCCGGCGGCGTGGAGTTGTACTCGCGGCATCTGTTCCTGATCGCCGCCTTGGGCATGCTGGAATCGCCCTCGGCCGTCCCGACCCTGACAAAGCTCACACGCGATCCTGACTGGGAGATTCGCCGGACGGCCATTGCGGCCCTGGCAAGCATGCACAGCGTTGCGCAGGCGCGCGCCGCGATGCCCGAAGCTCTGAAACTGCTGAATGATGAGCAGCCCGCTGTGCAGATCGTGGCGTGTGCCGCGATCGCCAGCCTGGTTGACCCGACCGACGCGACCGCCCGGGCGACCGCGACGAAGGCGCTGGCCGAGCGTCTTGAGGCTCCGCGCGAGGTGCAATGGAACGCCGCCATGACGCTCGCACGCCTGGGCGATGCCCGCGGGCGGCTTGTGTTGATGAATATGCTCGATCGCGGATACTGGGAGAAAATCGAGCTTGAGTACGATCAGGGCGGCACGACAATTCGCCGCAAGTACGGGCCGGACGAAATCGAGCACAACTTGAAGACGGCGATTGAAACGGCGATGCTTCTCAACGATGCGGAACTGGCCGGGCTTGTGAAGAAACTGGAAGACGACCCCTCCGTTCGCGTTCGCACGGCCGCGCGCGCCGCGATGGCGAAGGGTGGCGTGGGGTATCGCGACGATGAATCGGACCTGCTGGCGTGCTGCGCGCGGGTCGGGTCTGCCGGACGAAGGGTTTGAGGACGGATCATGCCCACGAAGGAACTGGTTACAAAAGTCTGGATCGCGCCGGGGTGCATCGTCTGCGATGCATGCGAGACGACCTGTCCCGAAGTGTTTCAGGTCCTGCACGACGACGGGACCTGCATCATCCGGCCGGACGCCCTGAACGTCGAATTCACCAAACCCCTGACCGAGTCGATCATTCAGGCCGCGGCCGAGTGCCCGGTTGATGTCATCAAGTTTGACAAGGCGCCGTTTGAAGTATCCGAGGCGGAAGCCGCGAAGATGGCCGCTCCGGCCCCCGCGGCAGCTAAGGCCGATGCGCACGACGGCGGAGGACACGGTCCTTCGGCCGACAAATCCCCCGGCAAGAAACTGGCCGAGCCGCCGAAGCCCAAGACGGCCGATCCGGCGATTCAGGCGCTTTTGGCCGCGACGATGGTGCGCGGCGGTCACGCGGTCATTGATCGCGGCGTGAAGGGCATGCCCGACCCGGTGAAACAGGCGGCGAAGATGTCGCCCGACGAGCTTCCTCCCGATGGCAAGTACCAGCGCGTGCTGGAGAAGACCAAGTCCGCACAGTCGGAAGAACCGACCCGGCGCAACCTCCTGCTCTGGACAGCGTGGGGCACATTCGGCCTTGCGGCGGGCGGGCTGCCGGCGCTGGCCTTCAATCGATTCATGGCGCCGAACGTTCTGGAACAGGAAGACCCGAAGGTGCGGTGCGGGTCGCTAAGCAAATACCTGTCGATGGCTCCCGGCGACGTGAACGAAGACTACAAGCCGGTGAAGCCGAGCGGTTTCTGGATCATCCGCGAGGAAGATCGCATCTCGGCCGTGTCGATCATCTGCACGCACCTGGGCTGCATCCCGTCGTGGTTGCCGAATGATCGCAAGTTCAAATGCCCCTGTCACGGCAGCGGATTCAAGCCGAACGGCACAAACTTCGAAGGCCCCGCGCCGCGGCCGCTGGAGCGCTTCAAGATTTACCTTGACGGGGATGAAGTGATCGTGGATCGTTCCCGCAAGTTTTTGGCGATGGGGCCGAATGACACCGGCCCGTGGAACGATCCGGACGCGTCGATTCCGGTGTAGAGTCAGTTTCGGCGCGGGCGGTTCCGTGCCGGCGCAGCGAGTGGAACGGTAGGGTCGATGAGTTTATTCAACGCAGTCGGCGATTACATCCGCGGAAGCCAGATCTGGGGTTCGATTTTCCGCCACGGCGTGCCCAAGGATCGGCGCACGCGCGCCATGGCGATCCTTAGCAACGTCTTCCTGCATCTCCACCCGGTCGCGGTGCGCAAGAGCGGCATCCGCCTGTCGTTTACCTGGTGCATGGGCGGGCTGACGTTCTTCCTGTTTCTCGCCGAGACAATCACCGGCATCCTGCTCATGTTCTATTACCGGCCGGTGGTGGAATATGCCTATGTCGATATTCAGGGCTTGCGGGCGCACGTCACGCTCGGCCTCCTGCGCGAGATTCACCGCTGGGGGGCGCACGCCATGGTCATTGCGATCTGGCTGCACATGCTGCGCGTGTTTCTCACCGGCAGTTACAAACCGCCGCGCGAATTCAACTGGGGCGTCGGCGTCGTGTTGCTCACGCTGACGCTGCTGTTGTCGTTCACCGGCTACCTGCTTCCGTGGGATCAGCTTGCCATCTGGGCAATCACCGTCGGCTCGAACATGGCCCGCGCGACACCGGTGGCGGGGCACGAAGGCCCCGGCGCGGCCCTGCTTCAGATCGCCGGTGTGCCGTTCATTCACGGCGGGTCGGACGCACGCTTCCTGTTGCTGGGCGGTACGGTCGTCGGGCCCAACGCGCTGCTGCGGTTTTACATTCTGCACTGCATCTTCATCCCGTTCGTGGTGACGATTCTGATCGCCGTGCATTTCTGGCGCGTCCGCAAGGACGGCGGAATCTCGGGTCCGCTCTAATCCATAACCAAGGAAGACACGCGACGTGGTCAACGGGTTACTGAATACAGGTTGGGCGATACTCGCCACCGGTGGGCCGGGCGGACACCACGCCCCCAGCGCGATGGATCGCGTCAAGGGCTTCATCGATGGGCTGTGCGATCCCAAGTACTTCGTCACGCTGACGACCGTCGCGCTGATCGTCGCGCTCCTGACCTATCGGATCTGGACCAAACCGCGCATCGCGCTGCTCATGGCGGTCGGTTTCACGGCCTTTTACAGCGCCAGCGCGCTGGACCCCGATTTCTTCAGCATCATCAAGAAGCCGGACAACGTTCCGATCACGATGATGCTCTACTTCACCGGCTTCTGCACTTGGCTGGGGTTCCGGCAGGCCGCGGTGAACGACGAGCGCATGGAGCGCGGCCAGCCGCTGATCGAAAGCGGGGCCGACGACAAGGTGCTCGTCTGGCCTGATCTGGTCTACACCGAGCTGGTCTGCCTCATTCTCTGCTCGGTGTTTTTGATCGTCTGGGCGATTGTCTTGAAGGCGCCGCTGGAGCCGCCCGCCAATCCGACGAACATTCCGAATCCCTCCAAAGCACCGTGGTATTTCCTTGGCCTCCAGGAATTGTTGGTCTACTTCGACCCGTGGATCGCCGGCGTGTTGCTGCCGGGTTTGATCATCGTCGGCCTCGTCGCGCTGCCGTACATCGACAAGAACCCGCGCGGCAACGGCTACTACACCTTCAAAGAGCGCCGCTTCGTGATCTCGGTCTTCATGTTCGGCTTCATCATCATGTGGATCGTGTTGATCGTGCTTGGCACGTTCCTCCGCGGGCCGAACTGGAACTTGTTCGGGCCCTACGAGACGTGGGACCCGCATCGACCAGCCGCGCTGCTGAACGTCAACGTGTCCGACATCTTCTGGGTGGTCATTCCCGAGAAGACCGGTTGGTGGACCCCGGGCTTGCCGACGAAGGGCCTGCTGTTTATCCCGGCCTACCTGATTCGCGAGGCGCCGGGTCTGATCCTGCTCGGCGGGTATTTCTGCGTGTTGCCGGTGTTGCTTGCAAAGACGGTCTGGAAGCGGTTGTACGCCCAGATCGGATTGTTGCGATTTGTCGTGTTCTGGGTGCTGATGAGCTGGATGTTCATCGTGCCCATCAAGATGCTGTTGCGATGGGCGATGAACATGAAGTATTTCGTCGCCATCACGGAATGGTTCCTGAACGTTTGATCCCCGCGGTCCAACCGGAGTAGATAGCCGCCCATGCCCGTACCGACGGAAACACTTTACAACACGAAACGGATGAACGTGCTGTTCGCCGTCGTGTCGTTTGTCGCCCTGGTGACGACCGGCTGGATGCTGTGGCACGATTTCAACCGGCCCTGGCGGCACATCCAGAAGGACTATTTCAATCTTCGTTCTGCGCTGGCGCACTTCGACGCCCTGAAATACGAAAACCCGCAGGAGCAGGAAAAGCATCGCGCGCTGGTCGAGGCCGTGAGCGCCGCCGAGGCTTCGCTGGCCACGCCGGAGAACAAGGAACGCGAGCGCGACCTCACATCGAAGGAAACGGCGCTGGCCGGGCGGTTGCAGGCGGCAGCGCTGGAATACGGCAATCTGAACGCCGAGCTGCAGGTCATGCTCTTCAACGTGGAGGAGCACAAGACCCTGCACGGTCCGGAGTCGCCCAAAACGATCACCGCGATCAAGACCTACGAAGCGCGGAAGACGCGCACGGCCGAGGTCAAGGCCGATCAGGAAAAAATCGAGGACGAGCTTCGGGCGGTCCGCGATGAGTTAAAGGCATTTTACAAGTCGCGCACCGAGGCCGAGAAGACGCTGGCTGCTTACGAAAAAGGCCGCGACGACGCAGAACGACTGGACAACCTTTACGGCCCGGGCCTTGTGCGGTTTGCGCTCAATGTTCCCGGATTCGATTCGTTTCCGACCAAGGACACGCCGGGTCGGGAGGAAGTGCGACAGGTCTTCAGCAAGGGCGTGCGGTTCAATTATAACTTTGTCGATTCTTACGTGACCGATCGGTGCATCACCTGTCACGTCGGGATCGACGATCCCACGCTGACGCCCGGGGGCTACGTGAAGCGCACCGAGGCGGCGCTGGCGGCGACGCGCGTGCAGGCGGTGCTGCGAGATGAGAACGAGAAGCTCGCCCGCGAAATGGTGCACCGCCTGGCCGACGTGGATGTCAGCGAATACGCCGCGGGCGATCGGCCGAAGGATGCCGAGAGCGTCCGGCGCTATGTCAGCCGCTTCGTGGATGCAGCCAACATCTACCTTGAGGAGATCCAGCGTCCGTCATTGAAACTCGACGCGATCCTCGCCGGGCTGGGCGATGCCGCCGAACTGACGCGCGGCCGCGTGCAGGACGCGGTGGAGTCGCAGTTCCGCGCGATCCTCGCCGTCGTGCCCCCGACCGCCGCCGACGGCAAGACCCGCATAGCCTTCGAGGCCATGAGCCCCGAGCAGAAGACCGCGTACTTCAGCAGCCTGACCGCGGCGATGAACCTCTACCTGCAACACGAGGGTCGCCCGCCAGTGGACTTGAAAAGCGAGCTGCGCGCCCACCCGCGCTTGGATCTGTACATTTCGCCCGACTCGGCCCACTCGATGAAGGCCATGGGCTGCACGGTCTGCCACGAAGGCAGCGGGCAGGAGACCGACTTCGTACTGGCGGCGCATACGCCTGTCAACAAGAAGCAACAGGAAGAATGGGCGGAGAAGTACTACGTCAAGGAGCTTGGCGTGCCGCTGGCAACCTTCCACCTCGTGGAAGAGTTCTGGGAGCGGCCGATGCTGCTGCCGGATCAGTATTCCGCCAGTTGCCGCAAGTGCCACGATCAGACCTTTGACCTCGAACGCAGCAAGACGTTCAAGGTTGAAGCCGCCGAGCGCATCGTTGAAGGTCGCGAGATGTTCACGACCGTCGGCTGCATCAACTGTCACAACGTCGAGGGACTGACGGACAGCCGCAAGGTCGGCCCGGACCTGGCTCACGTCGGCGAGAAGCTGACGCCCGGTTTTATGGAGAAGTGGATCGAATATCCGGCCGACTTCCGCCCGTCTACGCGCATGCCGCACTTCTTCCGGCAGGAGAACAACCTGCCGTCCAGCGCCAACGAGTTCGATACGGACCCCGTGCTGCGCTCCGAAGTCGAAATTCAGGCGATGGTGCATTACTTGAATGTGTTCTCGCGGCCCTACGACGCGCTGCCGGTTCCCGCGGGCATGACCGGCGACGCCGCGCGTGGCGAAGAACTGTTCACGTCCATCGGCTGCCTCGCCTGCCACGTCAATCTTGCGGCCAAGAACTCGCTCGACGACGCGGGTCGCACTTTCGCTGAGAGCTGGATCGTCACCGATCTGAAGATGGCGCAGGGCTTGAGCGACGAGGAAGCCAAGCAGCGATTCGACGCGATGTCGCCAAACGATCGAGCGCGGTACGCGTCAGACACTTTTACGCGACAACGACGCGAAGCAGCGCGACACACGGCGCAGGCCGAAGAACTGGCGGCAGACAAGGAAAGCCGCGACCCTGATCCGCGACGCATGTACATCCCGCCGGAGTTTACGCGGCTCGCACCGGAGCTTTCAGGCTTCGGCACGAAGATGATCCCGACGGCCGGCGATGCCGCCCAGACGCAGCGCGCCGAGCAATGGCTGTACAACTGGCTGCGCGAGCCGCGCCACTATTCGTCGTACACGAAGATGCCGCGACTGTTCCGCGAGAACATCCACTGGGCCGACAAACCGGAGGATCAGCGGAAGAAGACCGATCAGGACATCCTGGACGTCGCGGCGTACCTGCTTGGTTTGCGAAACGACGAGTTCAAGCCCGAGGCGTTCGCGGAGACATCGCGCCACGCCGAGTTGCGCAATGAGTTGATCTTGTCGCTCCTGACCGGCCAGAACACCGAGAGCGTGTCCCAGCGGATTCTTTCCGATGAGCCGCCGACGTCTTCCGATCCGTACGGCCGCCTGACCGCCGCGATTGTCGCCCAGACAGCCGTCTCGTTTGGCGGGGGGGACGCGGGGAAACAGGCATCCGTCGAGATGATCGCGTCACGATCCCCGACCTTGGCCGATCGCCAGAAGCTGTACCTGGGCATGAAGATGATCAGCCATTACGGCTGCTACTCCTGCCACAACATTGTGGGGTTCGAAGATGCGACCCGGCCCGGCACCGATCTGACGCTCTGGGCGCAGAAATTCATGAGCCAGCTGGATTTTGCATTCTTCAGCCGGCCCTTCGAACACGAGCTTGAGAAACAGCCGGAGGTTTTCGGCAAGCTGTACCGGGAGGACAAGGAGTTTGCGCACCTGTCCCGTGACGGCGGCAACGAAGACCTTCACATCCTGCACAACCACGGCTCATTCGCCTACCACAAGATGCGCAACCCGCGGATCTGGGATCGCGAGAAGATCAAGAAGCCCTACGAGAAGCTGAAGATGCCGAACTTCTACTTCTCGGAGAACGAATCACGAAACATCGTCACCTTCCTGCTAAGCATGAAGGATCGCAACGTCGCGCCCGAGCTTCGAATTCCATACGAACAGTCGCCCGTCGGCCGAATCGCGAAGGGCCGCGCGCTGGTGCGCGAGCTGAATTGCATCGGCTGCCACACGATTGAGAGCAACGTCGAAGCGACGATTCACCAGTATTACTCGACCGACACGTCGCTCTCCGATACCGACCCGCGCGGCATGCGCTTCCAGCCACCGCTGCTCTGGGGTGAAGGGGCGAAGGTGCAGTTCGACTGGCTGTTCAGCTTCCTGAACAACGTCGAGATGCTCCGACCCTGGCTGAAGGTGCGCATGCCCAGTTTCCATTTGACCAAGGAGCAGGCGACCATTCTCGTTGAGTATTTCGCGGCCTTGTCGCAGGACGAGTCCGCCGTGCTCAAGGGCGAGTTGGATTCGGTGGTGCGCCACCTGCAGGCGGTTCACAACGGCGGCGGGTCGTCGGGCGGCGCGGCCAATGCATGGTTCATGGATGCAAAGTTCGCCGATCAGGCGGCGTTCATCGCGCAGTACGGCGTCAATCAAAAACAGGTTCGTGCCAACCAGTTGACACCGCCGGACTCCAATGACCCCAACGAGATTGCCGATGCGCTAGCGACGCCGTACGAACGACTGGTGACGCGAGGCCAGTTCCTCGCCGGCCTGTTCGACGTCAAGTATCCCTTCGCCGATCCCGAAACGCATCACGTGGACGATGCAAGATTCAAGCTTGGCGAGGAGTTGCTCTACAATCAGAAGTGCCTCGCCTGTCACGTCGCGGGCGATCCGTCGGTGCCCGGTACGACGATGGACATCAAGGCCCCGAACTTCGCGCTGACCTACAAACGTCTGCGATACGACTGGGTCATCAAGTGGCTGCAGGATCCGCAGGCAATTCAGCCCGGCGCGAACATGCCGCAGATCTTCCAGGGCGGCAGCGCCTTTGCGGGGATGCCAGACGACCAGCGTAACGAAAATGAAACGAAATTCGGTAAGACCGTCGAGGAGCAATCGACCTTGCTGGTCGATTTTCTCTTTAACCTTGGCGCGAGAGGCTATACGGCCGTCCAGCCGGGTGGCATAACTCCTGCCGCGCCGGCCGAGCAACCGAGCGGTGATTTCGATTTTGACGGCGGCGGCGAGGCGACGAGCAAGCCTGCTGACGAGGGATTTGATTTCTAGGCGTTGCACGGCTGCGCGGTTTCCCGCAGCGACGACCGGGAAAACCCGGCCCGTTAGGGATAGGCGCATCGCTGCGCAGGGCATCGCTGAACGAGGCTATCATTGCGGAAAACGACCTGTCTACTACAATGCCGGACGGAACGTAACTTCGCCGTTGCGATGGGGATACGTAGGTTTCCCGCGACGGTGGGCCGTGCCGTGCATGAGGAGTTGCAACCATGAGAAAGTACATGCTGCTGGGGCTTGCGTGTGGCGTCGCGATCGCATTGACGACTGCCCGCGCGCAGGCGGACAACGAGAAGGGGACGGCCGTCATCAAGGGTAAGGTGGTGTTCGATGGCGCGGCGCCGGCGACGAAGGGCCTGCCCCCGATGAACGCCGACCCGGTCTGCGCCAAGGCGAACGCCAAGCCGCAGCCCGACCAAGGAACGATTGTCTACTCAAAGCAGGGCAATACGATCCCGTTTACGTTCGTCTATGTGAAGAGCGGCCTGAAGGGTAAGTACGACGCGCCGAAGGATCCGGTCGTCCTGGATCAGAAGGGCTGCATGTACCACCCGCACGTGTTCGGCATGGTTGCCGGCCAGGCCATTGAAATCAAGAACAGCGACCAGACGAACCACAACATCCACTCGCTGCCGAAGAAGAACACCGAGTTCAACTTCGCGCAGGCCAACGCCGGCATGGTGAAAAAGCTCGACGGCAAAGACACATTCACCAAGCCCGAGATCATGGTCAAGATCAAGTGCGACGTGCACGCATGGATGTCGAGCTATTGCGGTGTTGTGTCGAATCCGTTCTTCGCGGTGACCAAGTCGCACGAAGACACCCAGACCGAGTCGGAGCGCGGCACGTTCGAGATCAAGGAACTGCCGGCCGGCGACTACGAACTGGAAGCCTGGCACGAGAACTTCGGCAGCGCGACCGTCAAGGTCAGCGTGAAGGACGGCGAGTCCAAGGACGTGGAGATCAAGCTGACTGGCAAGCGCGGCGATGCGCCGGCCGCCCGCGAAGTGATCCTCTCCTCGGCTGCCGACAAGGTTGAGAAGCCGTAAGACAGTTTGATGGATGAACCAAACGCGGCGGGGTTGATGATCGGCCCCGCCGCGATTTCATCGGGTGGAGGCGTGCATCCGGCATTCGCACAGGGCGCGAACGGAGTCGCCATATCCAGCCTGTTCAGGGAGACGCGATGTTCGGATTGCTTGCGCAGGTGAATTACGGCAACTGGCTGCCCCCGCAGCTGGCCAGGCACGGCGGCGATGTCGATCGCCTGATCGACACGGTGCACGTGTTCATGTTCCTGATCTTCGTGCCGTGGGCGCTGTTCTTTGCCTACTGCCTTCTGAAGTACCGCTCACGCGGCGGGCACTCCGCGACCTACACACCGATCAAGGCCAAATTATCGAAGTACGCCGAGGTCGCCGTGGCGGCGTTTGAAGTCGTGCTGCTTGTCGGCTTTTCGTACCCCGTCTGGGCGGATTACAAAAACGCACCGCCCGCCCCCGACAAGCGAATCGAAGTTCGCGTCATCGCCGAGCAGTTCCAGTGGGATTTCCACTACCCCGGTCCCGACGGGAAATTCGGCCAGACCAAGGCGTCGCTCATCTCGGCCAGCAATCCGATCGGCCTGGACGATGCAGACGCGGCCGCCGCGGACGACATCGTTCGCGTGAACGAGTTTTACATTCCGACGGGGCGCGACATCTATCTTCGCCTCACGTCGAAGGACGTGATTCACAGCTTCGACATCCCGACGATGCGCATGAAGCAGGACGTGATCCCCGGCATGGAGATTCCGATCTGGTTCAAGGTGAACGACGGCGTCACGTCCGACAAGCTTCGCGAGCAGATGACGCGCCGCGTGCCCATCGCCGGCGCCAACTGGTACAAGCTGCGGCACCTCGTCGCTTCCGAGGATCACAAGAGCAAGTCCGGGGAAGTGGTTCTCGCCAAGGGCGCCGACCTGGGCCTGACGCATCAGACCGGCACCGAGAACATCGACAAACTTTCAAAGGCCGGCGTCACGGAGTTGGCGCTTCAGCCGCGTGAACCGCTCGAAGTGGTCTGTGCGCAGCTTTGCGGCAACAGTCACTTCAAGATGAAGGCCGTGATCAAGGCGCAAACCCCCGAGGAGTTCGACGCCTGGGTCGCCGAGGCGTCCAAGAAGGTCGAATTCTCGCCCGATTTCTAATCACTCAAGGACTCGCAGACCATGGCAGCCAACGCTCACGCTTCCGCCGCAGGTCATTCGCACGGCGGCCACCATCACGATCACCACGAACACGATCTGCCCTTCTGGCGGAAGTACATTTTCTCCATTGACCACAAGGTCATCGGCGTTCAGTACACCGTCACCGCGCTCGTGTTCCTGTTCTTCGGCTTCAGCCTGATGATGGCGATGCGCTGGCAGCTCGCCTACCCCGGCCAGCCCATCCCGATCATCGGCAAGTTTCTTAGCACGGCCATCGCAGACAACGGTGTGCTCTCCGGCGACGGCTACAACGCCTTCGGTGCGATGCACGGCACGATCATGGTGTTCCTCGCCATCGTGCCGCTGGGCGTCGGCGGATTCGGGAACTATGTGCTGCCGCTGCAAATCGGCGCGCCCGACATGGCCTTCCCGCGCTTGAACATGGCCAGCTACTGGGTCTATCTGCCCGGCGGCATCATCATGCTCGCCAGCTTCTTCATGAAGGGAGGCGCGGCCGCGAACGGCTGGACGTCCTACGCGCCCCTCTCGGTCATCGCGATCAACGGGCAGACCGTCTGGCTGCTCGGCATGGTGTTTCTCATCACGTCGTCGCTGCTCGGCTCGGTGAACTTCATCGTGACGACGGTTCAGTTGCGGGCGAAGGGCTTGAGTTTCATGCGCCTGCCGTTCTTTGTCTGGGCGCAGCTGGTCACGTCGTTCCTGCTGTTGCTGGCCTTCCCGCCGCTGGAAGCCGCCGCGGTGATGCAGCTCATGGACCGCGTCGCGGGTACGAGCTTCTTCATGCCGGAGGGCCTGGTCGTTTCCGGCGTCGTGCAGAACCAGATCGCCGGAGGCGGCAGCCCGCTGCTCTGGCAGCATCTGTTCTGGTTCCTCGCGCACCCGGAGGTCTATGTGCTGATCCTCCCCGCGCTGGGCATTGTGTCCGAGGTTATTGCGAACAACACGCGGAAGCCGCTCTGGGGCTATCGCTCACTGGTCTACTCGGCGCTGTTTCTCGGCTTCATGTCGTTCATCGTCTGGGCGCACCACATGTTCATGACGGGCATGGGCACGACGCTTAGCACGTTCTTTCAGGCGACGACGATGATCATCTCCGTGCCGTCAGTCGTCATTCTGACTTGTCTGATCTTGAGCCTGTACGGCGCAGCCATTCGCTTCACCGTGCCGATGCTCTTTGCGCTGGCTTTCCTGCCGATGTTCGCCATCGGCGGATTGACGGGCCTGCCGCTGGGCCTGACCGCGTCGGACATCCACCTGCACGATACGTACTACGTGATCGGGCACTTTCACTACGTCGTCGCGCCGGGAACGATTTTCGCCATGTTCGCCGGTATCTATTACTGGTTCCCGAAAGTAACGGGGCGGCGGATGAACGAGTTCCTCGGCAAGCTGCACTTCTGGCCCAGCTTCCTGTTCATGAACGTGGTCTTCATGCCCATGTTCTTCCAGGGCATGGCCGGCCTGCTTCGCCGCCAGTACGACCAGACGGAGCAGTTGCACGGCTCGCTGGCGCACGGCCTGACGACGATGTCGTCGTGGGGCGCGTGGATGCTGGGTCTGGCGCAGCTGCCGTTCATCATCAACTTCTTCTGGAGCATCGTCGCCGGGAAGAAGGTTGGGGCGAATCCGTGGGAGGCGACCACGCTCGAGTGGGCCGCGCCATCTCCGCCGCCGCACGGCAACTTCGAGGCGGTGCCGGTCGTTCACTGCGGTCCATATGAGTACAGCGTTCCCGGAAAGAAAACCGACTACTGTCCACAACACGTGGCGCTGGAGGCCTGATCTTGTCCGCAGTCGCGATTCCTCATGACATGGATGCCCATCCCGTAACCGGGATGTACAACGGCAAGTTCGGCCTGTGGCTGTTCCTCGCCAGCGAAGTGATGCTGTTCGGGGCGCTCTTCAGCAGCTACGTCCTGCTGCGCGTCGGCGCGCCCGAGGGGACATGGCCGGTCCGGGGCGATGAAATCCTCAACGTCTGGCTGGCGTGCGTGAACACGGTCGTGCTGATTACGTCGTCGGTGACGATGGTGCTCTCGTGGGCGCAGCTGAAAATGAACAACCTGTCGAAAGGGTTGATGTATCTCACGATCACGTTCCTGCTCGCGGGGACCTTCCTGGTCATCAAGTATTTTGAGTACAAGGACAAATTCCACCATCACATGATCGTGACGGTGGAGCCGGTGGAGGTTCACGGCGAGGGGATCACGCGCGTCGCCGGCCACATCACCGAAGAGACCGAAGAACACGTAAAGATTTCGCCCGACGCCAAGAAGGGCGAACACGGCGCAGCGGCGGCCCACGCCGAGGCGATCACCATCCCGCGGTCGAACATCGTGCGCGTGACCAACTTCGGCCCGCGGCACAGCAATTTCCTCGGCATTTACTTCACCCTGACCGGCCTGCACGGGCTGCACATCGTCGGCGGCATGGTGGTGATTCTCTATTTCATTGTCCGTGGCAAGAGCCAGTGGCAATGGAACTCCGAGAAGTTCATCAATCGCATCGAATGCACCGGCCTGTACTGGCACTTTGTTGACCTGGTCTGGATCTTTCTGTTCCCGGTTCTGTACCTGCTCTAGGAGTGACCCATGGGCGGCTCGTCCGTTGAAGAAATCCAAAAGCACGTTCGAGTTTACTTCGGTGTGTTCATCGCGCTGCTGGTGCTGACGGCCGTGACCGTCGGCGTGGCGGAGTTTCACTTTCTGACGACGACCCAGGCGATCATCGTCGCTTTGATCGTCGCCTCGGTGAAAGCATCGCTGGTGGCGTGCTACTTCATGCACCTGATCTCCGAACGGGGAATGATCTTCTGGATCCTGGGGCTTTGCGCGTTGTTTTTCGTTGTTCTGCTGCTGTTGCCCGTGATCACCGAGGCCGGCAACGTCACCGTGAGGTAGTCATGTCGCTGACGGCGTTTCATGTTTTCTTCATCACAGTCTGTCTCGTGCTGGGCTTGGGTGTCGGCGCATGGGGCGTACGAGACTTCTCGGCGACCGGTGAGCGGGCATCGCTGTACCTCGCCATCGGGTCGTTCTGCGGCGCGGTGCTGCTGGCGGTCTACGGAAGCTGGTTCCTTCGAAAGATTCGCCGCGTGACGGCGGCTTGAACGATTCGACGGGTGCGTTCGATGAAACGATTCGCGGCCATGATCGGCGGCATCCTGCTCGCCTGCCCGGCGAATGAGGCGCTGGCCTGCGCCGTCTGCCAGGGCAATCGCGATTCGCAACTGGTCAAGGGCGCCGAGTCGGGCGTTCTGACGCTTGTCTTCGTTACGTACGGCCTGCTCATCGGCATGGCCGGCATCTGTACGATGTGGGCCTTGCGCGCCCGCCGGCTTCGCGTTCAGGAATCGACTCCGAGTGATCACCCAATAGGGGGCGCTTCGTGATGACGATCGCTCCGGCTGTTGCATCCTCTCCGCCCGTCGCGATGTTTCGCCGCGGTCTGCATCGCTATTGCGTTCTGCTTGCGCTGTGCGTCCTCGGGTTGATTGCCGCGGGCGGCATGGTCACCAGCACCGGCAGTGGGCTTTCCGTGCCCGACTGGCCGACGAGTTACGGCCACAACATGTTTACGTTCCCGCCGTCGAAGTGGACGGGCGGCATCTTCTATGAACACACGCATCGCCTGATCGCCTCGACAGTGGGACTGCTCACGATCGGTCTGGCCGTGTGGATGCATCGGAGCGAAACGCGTCGCTGGGTGCGCAGGCTTTCGTATTTCGCGCTGGCGCTGGTCATTGTGCAGGGCCTCCTCGGCGGGCTGACGGTGAAGTTCCTGCTGCCGACGCCGATCTCGGTGTTTCACGGCTGTCTCGCGCAGGCGTTCTTGTGTGTCATCACAGCCCTGGCGGTGTTCACCTCGCGCCGGTGGATCGAAGGCGATGTCAGCAGGGCGGCGACCGGGCGGCTGGCACGCGTGAATACGTCGCCCTCGTGGCCGCTGCCGAGGCTGGCCGTTGTATGCGTCGCGGTCGTGTTTTTCCAGCTTGTGATTGGCGCGATCATGCGGCACACGCAGAGCGGATTGGCCGTGCCGGATTTTCCGCTGGCTTACGGGCGCGCATTGCCTTCGCTGGATGACGCCAGCATCGCCGCGTACAACGAATCGCGCGTTTGGGATTATCAGTTGCCGGCCGTTTCGAAATCGCAGATTGTCTGGCATTTGTCGCATCGCGTTGGCGCGGTGCTCGTTTCGCTGGCCCTGGCTTCGGCCGCCGTGTTGGCAATCCGCCGGCACCGTGCTGTCGGCGCGATCGCCCGACCTGCCTTGGCGCTGCCCATCCTGTTGGTGATTCAGATTTCGCTTGGTGCAATGACGATCTGGTCGGGCCGGCACCCGCTGCTGGCGACCGCGCACGTGGCAGTCGGCGCGGCGACCCTGGCGACAACGTTTGTGATGACGCTGTGGAGCCGGCGATTGCTGCAAGTGGTGCCGCGTTGCGTTGCGCCGTCCGATGCAGACTTGATCGCGCCGGTCGCGGTGGCGGGGGGGCGTTCATGAAGAAGCTATTGAAGCATCCCGAGCACGCCGGCGGTGGGCCGGCCGCTGCGGTCCCGGTGGAAGCATCGCTCGGCGCGCTGGTTCGGCGGCGCGTGGCGGACTTCTGCGAACTGGCGAAGCTGCGAATCAGCGTCCTGGTCCTGCTTGTGACGGCGATCGGCTATTGCGTGGCCGCGCCCGGGCCGGTCAACGTGGCGAAGCTCATTCATACTCTGCTCGGCACCGGGCTGGTTGCCATCGCCGCGAACACACTCAACCAAGTCTGGGAACGGCGCTACGACGCAATGATGCATCGCACGCGCAATCGGCCGATTCCCAGCGGCCGCCTTTCGCCATGGGAGGGATTGGTCTTCGGCGTTTCGTGCTGCGTAACGGGCACGGCGTACCTCGGATTGCTTGCTTCGCCGCTCGCCGCCGCACTGGCGGCCGCTACATTTGTCTTGTACGTTTTTGTCTACACACCGCTCAAGCGCCGCACCGTGCATAACACCCTGATCGGAGCGGTGCCGGGCGCCTTGCCGCCGGTCATTGGCTACGCCGCGGCGACCGGACGCGTCGATGCCGTCGCGCTCATGCTCTTTGGGATTGTGTTTGTGTGGCAATTGCCGCACTTCTTCGCCATCGCCTGGATGTACCGCGAAGACTATGCCCGTGGGGGCTTTCGAATGTTGTCCGTGGTTGATCCGACCGGCCGAGCGACTCGCCGACAGACGCTTGCCTACACGGCGATGCTGATCGCCGTCAGCCTCGCGCCCGCGGTTGGTGGGTTTGCCGGTCCCGCGTTCGCCATCGGCGCGGCCGCGTTCGGCGCTGCGCTCTTCGCCGTGGCCTGGCAGATGGCCGATCAGTTGTCCGCCGTCACGGCCCGGCGAATGCTGCTGGCGACGGTCGTTTATCTCCCCGCAGTGATGCTGCTGCTTCTGATGTACCGATCGACGTGACTCCGGCTGTCCAGCTTGAAGACCTCTCCTTTCGATACGGCGAGCGCGAGGCGCTGGCCGGCGCTTCGCTGACCGTTCAACCCGGCGAGTGCTTCGGTCTGCTTGGCCCGAACGGCAGCGGCAAGAGCACCCTCTTTCGCATTCTTTCGACGCTGCTTCCGCCTCGTGGCGGCCGGGCGCTGGTTTGCGGCCACGATGTTTCAACCGAGCAAGCCCTTGTTCGCAGGCGAATCGGCGTGGTATTTCAGTCGCCCAGTCTCGATTTGCATCTGACGGGTCGTGAGAACCTCCGTTGCGCGGGCAACCTATACGGGATGAGTGGATCGGCGCTGGCGGCGCGCATCGACGAGTGCCTGGAATGGGTCGGCGTTCGCGATCGGGCCGACGAACGGGTGAAATCGCTCTCGGGCGGACTTCGCCGACGGGTGGAAATCGCAAAATGCCTGCTGCATGCACCGGCCGTCTTATTGCTCGACGAACCGAGTACGGGCTTGGATCCATCAGCCCGGCGTGAGCTGTGGCCCTACCTCGGTCGCGTGTGCGAACAGGGCACCACTGTTCTGCTGACCACGCATCATCTCGACGAAGCGGACCGATGCGGCCGTCTTGTGATCCTCGACCGCGGGCGGGTCGTTGCGTTGGGGACGCCACTCGAGTTAAAGCAGCGCGTCGGCCGCGCATGCATCACCATCGAAACCGACGACGCGACGCACACGGCGAGCCGGCTGCGTGACCAGCTCAAGATTGAGTCAGCGCTGGTGGGGCCGCGCCTGCGGATCGAGATCGCCGACGGGATGCCTGCGCTCGACGCAATCGCGCGAGTCTGCGGCACCAGCGCGCGGTCGATCACGCTTGGCCCGGCGACCCTGGAGGATGTGTTCATTCACGAAACCGGACGATTGTTCAACGACGACGGCGCGTTGCAGGAGCGGTCCGATGGGTAAGTCGGCAACGACGCGCGAAGGGGCGTTCGGCCTCGCATGGACCGCGCTGTGGCGCCGCGAAGTGGTTCGCTTTCTTCGCCAGCGCAGCCGCGTGATCGGCGCGCTGGGCACGCCGCTGGTCTTCTGGATCATTCTTGGCGCAGGGCTGGGTCGAAGCCTTTCCGTCCCGGGCGTCGATTCGATGACGTATCTGGAGTTTTCGTTTCCGGCGGCCTTGCTGACAATCCTTATGTTCACGGCGATTTTCTCAACGTTTTCCATCATCGAGGATCGCCATGCGGGGTTCATGCAGGGGGTGATCGTGTCGCCCTCGCCCCGGCACGCCATAGCGCTGGGCAAGGTTTGTGGCGGTGTCACGCTGGCAGTGGGGCAGGCCGCTCTGTTTCTCGCGCTGGCGCCCACAGCTGGAATCGCGCTCGACCTGCCGCGCATCGCTGCGACGCTTGCGGCGCTGACGCTTACGGCCTTCGCGCTGACCAGTTTCGGGGCGTGGCTGGCCTGGCGCATGGAATCCACGCAAGGCTTTCACGCCGTCATGAATCTGCTGCTGATGCCGATGCTTGTCCTGTCGGGCGGATTCTTTCCCGCGGGCGGGTCCGCGACCTGGCTGCGCGCCGCGATGGCGGCGAACCCATTGAGCTATTGCGTCGCGTTGCTTCGTGCGAGCCTCTATTTCGGCAGCGACACGCCGCACACCGCGCCGCCGGGAGGAGTCGGCTTGTCCATAGGGATATGCGTCGGGTTTGCCGCTATCATATTTCTCCTGTTCACGCGCGCCGTGTCCCGCGATGCGGCGGCAGCCGTGAATTGATGAGCCATTCAGCCATGAGCACTGAAACGACGACACCCCCTGCGACACATTCCGTGCACGATTCGCCTCCGACGCGTCGGTTCTGGCTGCTGATGGCGGTTTCGTTGCTGGGTGTCGGCGCCGTGGCGTATCTCCAGTTCACGCGCGTGGATCGTGCCCGACGCGGCATGGGTCTGTCGCTGGGCGAACCGTCGCGCCTGCCGGTCATGTCGGAGTTGCCCGATTTCACCTTGACCGAGCGCAGCGGCCAATCCCTCGCGTTGAAAGACCTCCGCGGCAAGGTCTGGGTCGCCGACTTTGTCTTCACCTATTGCGGCGGGCCGTGCCCCATCATGACCCATCGGATGCGCCAGTTGCAGGACATCCTCCTGCGCGATCGCATGGAGAAGGTGGTATGCGTTTCGATTAGCGTCGATCCAAAGCGAGACACGCCGGCCGTTCTGCGAGATTACGCCGCCAAATACAGCGCCTCGCCGACTCGGTGGCAGTTCCTCACGGGTGACGAAAAGGCCATCCGCAGCCTCGCGCTGGACGGCTTCAAGCTGGCCGTCGAAGATGGCACGCCGGCCGAAGGACCCTTGCACTCGTCGCGATTCGTGCTGGTCGACCGCGCCGGTCGCATCCGGGGCTACTACCGGGCGCTGTCGGCCGAAGAGGAGGAAGTCCTCCTGCACGTTGATCCGGATGCGGGGATGCCGAAGGACGAACTAAATCGCCTGTTGGCCGACATCCAATCGCTGATTCGCGAGGGGGGCCGGTGAGCATCCACGTCTTGCCGCATGTCAATGCGTCGCTGAACGCCCTCGCGACGGTTCTGCTGATTACCGGGTTTGTATTCATTCGCCGCAAGCGAATCGCCGCTCATCGCGCCTGCATGATCGCGACGTTCTGCGCGAGCGTGCTCTTTCTCGCGTGTTACCTGACCTACCACACGGCCCGGCAGGCGAAGGAAGGCGTTGGCCATACGAAGTTCGCGGGACAGGGCGCGGCCGCGACGGTTTATTACGGAATGCTCATTTCGCATGTGGTGCTGGCGGCAGCCGTGCCTGTTCTGGCGATCATCACGCTTCGACGCGGCTTGCGCGGAGAGGTCGAGCGGCATCGTCGCATCGCGCGATGGACGTTTCCGATCTGGCTGTATGTGTCGATTACCGGCGTGCTCGTTTACCTGATGCTCTACCACTGGTACGCGCCGGCTTCGGCTTAGGCTTGGCGCCGCGCCTGGATGCAGCCTTTATTCGGCGCGGGGGATCGGTGCGCGAGGGCTGGCTGCTGCCGAACGAATGCGCCGACGGGCAGACATCCGCAAGGGTGCATTGGTCGCAGGCCGGCTTGCGCGCGGGGCACACCTTGCGACCGTGCCAGATCAGGGCATGGCCGACAAATGTCCATTTCTCACGCGGCAGAACCTCCATCAAGTCCTGCTCGATCTTGACGGCGTCCTTGTCATCGCGCGAACGCCACGAGAGGCCCAGCCGGTGGGCCAGGCGGCCGATGTGCGTATCGACGACGACGCCCTCGTTCTGCTTGAACCAGGTGCCGAGAACAACATTCGCCGTTTTTCTCGCGACGCCCGGCAGCAGGAGCAGTTCCTCCATCGTCGCCGGGACTTCCCCTCCGAATCGCTCACAGATCACGCGAGCCGCCCCGATGAGGTTCTTCGCCTTGTTGCGGAAGAACCCGGTCGAACGAATGATCGCCTCGACTTCGGCCTGATTCGCGGCGGCAAGGTCTCGAGCGGTCGGATAGCGCGCGAACAGCACAGGCGTGACCATGTTGACGCGCTCGTCGGTGCACTGCGCGGAGAGAATCGTCGCGATCAGGAGCTTCAGCGCGCTATCGTGCTCAAGCGCGCAGTCCGCCTGGGGGTACAACTTGTTCAAACGGCGCGTAATCTCCGCGGCTCGCTTCAATCGTGCCTTCGGCGATTCCTTGTTCTTGTGCGATTTCATGCCTGGAGTTCCTTCCCACCTCGGTACGCGGCGATTTCAAGCGCCAGCGCGAGCACGATCACCAGGTTCGCCTGCGCCAGCCGGACGGCCGTCGCGTGGTAGGAATCGAACGCCGCTTTGACCTTTGCGTCCGCATCGGCGCCGGCAACGTCGCCCTGCATGGACTCAATTCGCGGCGTCATCACGCCGGCGTTGTACGCGAGAATGGCGCAGGCTATTGCCGCCAGCCCGGCGCGAATCCAGTCGCGCCGCCGCCGGGTTCGACTCATCACACGAGCCATGGCCCAAGCGACGACCGGTACGGCACACACAATTTGCACCTTGTCGAAGCGCTTGAAATTGCTCGCCATCACGCGACCGGCGATCGCATTGGGCTGCGAGACGCCCGTCGTGCGCATCACCGAGAAGGTCGTCTGCGCCACGATGGCGATCAAAATCATGCCACCGAGCCAGGTCCCCGCAGCCGCGCACGCCAATGCCTGAAACCACTTGGTCATGCCTGCGGCTCCACCCACGAGGTCGACCCGTCGGCCCAGATGTCCTTTTTCCAGATGGGAACATCCACTTTCACCGCATCGACAATCCAGCGGCAGCTCTCGAAGGACTCGGCGCGATGCCCCGACCATGTCGCCACAAGGATTGATGCTTCACCAAGATCGACGCGACCAAGCCGGTGAACAATCACCGCGTCGATCAGGTCGAACTTCGCTATCGCACGCTGGCGAACGGCTCTCATCTGTTCGAGGGCCATTTCTTCGTAGGCAGAATAGTCAAGCGCTTCGAGCGTTTTCCCATCGCCGTTTTCTGGCCGCACGGTACCGACGAACTGGCAGGCCGCGCCGGCGCCATGCGGCGTTTGCTCCGGAAGGATCGCCGCGATGTCCAGCGGGCCGTGAATCAGTCTCACTGGTTCAATCGGCGCGCCCCCTGAAACGGGCGGAATCACAGCGATCTCATCGCCGTCCTGCAGGAGATGGTCCATTGCAACATATTGACGATTCACCGCGAGGCGCAGCCCAACCGCCTGCCCGAGACGAGGGAACTTGACCGCGAGCTTGCCGGCGAGCGAGCCCACGGTGTCTCCGACCGCCAGTTCGATGGAGTCAGCGTCTTTGTCGGTCAGAGAGCGAGCTGGTCCGAAGAATCGAACGGTAACGGTTGCCATGCAGGTTGTTTACCATGCACGGCGCGCTGCGTCCAGCATCAGATTGCCCCGCATGTCGCGCGATCGCTAAGCCGCGGATGGATCGAGCGCGATTCGATCCGCATGGGCGCGAAGCCATCGCACCTTGCGCAACATCACGGCGAGGAATGCAAAGGCATCCAGCCCGGCAAACGTCCCGGTCTTCAAGATCGGCGGGATCGCCTGCGCAATCAGGGCTTCCTGCATGAGATAGGGCGTGGCTTTCAATTCGGCCTGTGAAAGGACGTTGATTTCGTCGTACCCCGCAAGAAATCGCCGTGCACGCTCGTCGTCCGCACGCTCCACCCAAGTCGTCAGGTCCCGGCCGCCGGTAATGAGTGAGAATTGCAGGCAGCCATTGGCAACGTCCGTGACGCGCGGTCGAATCCGCGCCGCGTCGTAGTCAATCACGGCGACGACATGCCCATCGCGAAAAATCATGTTCCCTGGATGCCAGTCGGAGTGAACAATCTGCAATTCCCACTGATTCAAACCCAGGTCATTCACGAACTGCGCGGCCGAAGCATAAGCCTGACTCAATTCCAGGATCGTGCGCGTGACCTCCAGCCCGCGGCCCTTCGCCGAGGGCGACTTCATCACGATCTCCTCGACTCGGCTGAACGCGTCGTAGACCGTCTTCGCATCGTGATAGTGACCGCGCGGCGGCTCGTATTGCGATTCGAATTCGTGCACCAATTTGTGATAGAGGCCGAGGATCTTGCCCGCTTCGTACGTCGAGCCATGCTGCCCGTCGTACGGGCCGCCTTCGATGAATTCGAACACCTCGTAAATGGACTCGCCGACCTTGAGCATCGACACGTTGTCTTTGCGCGTGCCGATCAGGTGCGGCAGGGGAAAGTTCTTGCTCGCCAGGTAGGCCTGCAACTCATGCGAGAAAGCGACGCGGAACAGGTCTTTCTCGGCTCGCGGCCGGCGCTTGAGCAGGTATCGCCCGCGATCGGTGTGAACCACGGCCTTGGGGGCCGCATGCGAACCGCGCGGAAAGTCCGTCACGTTCAGCACGATGCCCAGATCGTAATTACTTAGCACGACGGCCAATTCCTGCGAATTGAACGTCTCGCGTGGATGCGCCATCACCGCTCCAGGCTGGTTGTACTGCCCGCAGTTCTCCCCTTCCTAGTTTACGCCGGATCGAATGGCGGCGTCAGCGCCCAAGCGCCGGATTTGACGCCGTGCGGCGCAACCCGGATATTGACTTGTTTGCGGTGGCGGATCGAGTTGCACAATGCCTGAATTCAGGTGAGCGGGATGACCAAGCCAATTATCGGCCTGATCGGCGGCACGGGACTGGGTAAGGCATTGGAAGCCGAGGTGCGCGGGGAATCGATTCAGGTCGAGACGCCATTCGGCAAACCCAGCGGTCCGATTGTTCGGGGGCAGTGGGAGGGCGCCGAGATCGCCTTTCTCGCGCGACATGGACCGGGTCATGTTTTTTCCCCGACGGCCGTGCCCTATCGTGCGAACATCTACGCGCTCAAGTCAGTAGGTGTGACGCACGTCATTGCAAGCGGGGCAACAGGGAGCCTGCGCGAGGAGATTCGCCCGCGCGATCTGGTCGTCGTCGACCAGGCCATTGATCGCACGAGCCGCCGGGCGTCGACGTATTTCGATGAACCGGGCCTCGTGGCGCACGTCGATTTTTCCGAACCGTTTTGCCCGCGGCTTCGGAAGGCCATTCTTGAATCAGCCAGCGACGCAGATGTCACGGTGCACGACGGCGGCACCTACGTTTGCATGGAGGGGCCGGCCTTCTCGACCGTAGCCGAAAGCCGGATGCACCGGTCGTGGGGCGGCGACCTCATCGGCATGACGTGCATGCCGGAAGCGAAGCTCGCGCGGGAGGCGGAGATGTGCTACGCCCTGATCGCGTTGCCAACCGACTACGACTGTTGGCGGCCGCACGATCCGAATGTCAGCAAGACGGCGTTGATCCAGGAGATATTACACAACGTTGAAGAGGCCACGGCACGATGCATCGCGCTGATCCGATCCGCGCTGGGTGGGATGGCGCATCGCAACGTGCCGCCGTGCGAATGCCACAACGCGCTGGAGTCATCCATCTGGACCCACCGCGAGAGCGTCACCAAAGCCACGCGCGATCGTTTGGGAATTCTCATCAGCAAGTACATCAAGTAACCCAATGGGCGAATCACTCCCTTCACCGTCCAGCCGTGACGCGACACACGCGCCAGGTCATTCCCCTCCGCGAACGACCGCGCAGCGCGTGCTGCTCTTTGTCGGATCCCTGGCATACGTTGGATTCGTACCGATCGCATCGGGCACCGTTGCCGTCGCCGTGGTGGGGATTCCGCTCTACCTGCTGCTGGTTGGCGTACTGAAACTGGCGTGGGCGCCGTATGTGGGTTTCGTGGGGGTGTTCACGCTCGTTTCCATCTGGGTCGCCGGCGCGACGGACCGCATCCTGAACGAACAGGACAGCAAGCGAAACGTGATTGATGAATTGCCCGGTTACCTGATCGGGCTGGTGGGGTTGCCGGTGACGTGGCAGCTCATCGTGGCGGCGTTTTTTCTCGAACGAGCAATCGACATTGCGAAGGTCTGGCCGGCGAACTGGATCGAGCGGCACGTCCCCGGCGGCTGGGGCGTGGTGCTGGATGACGTGGTGGCGGGGCTGTACACGCTGGCGATTCTGCACGCGGGAGCGCGGTGGGCGCCGGGCTGGCTGGGCCTGGCATGAAAAAACCCGTGCCGCGCCAATGGCACCGCACGGGTGAGATCAAAAGCAGGCGTGCTCCGTCGTAATGCCGTTCGAAGGCGTTGTCTCTTGAACCCCTTGCAAAAGGGGGGAGTCTTGCGGGCCGCCCAGGCCGCTTCGTCGAATACGATCCAGCGAAGTTCGCCCGGTGCAGGCCACGATCGCGCGACCCCCAATGTTCAAGCATATCGGTTCAAGGAAACGGTGCCTCCGTATTCGAACATGACAGAAACACAAACCATGCTGTAATACTCTTAGCACAGTCGCCGTCGTAATGCAACTGTCGACCGCTTCTGCGGCGGGAGAATTCGCGCGGCGCAAACCGGACACAAACAGAAATCTGTGCCGACCGCGCTTGACTTTTTCAAAACACGAGTCTGGGTACCGCCCGATCAGCCGCCCTTCTTCGCGCTCGGGCCGGTCTCGAAGATCGACTGCGTGCGAAGAATGCGCCACTCACCGGGGAAGGCATGATACGCGTGAATGTGCAGTTCGGTCGCGCGCGTCTCGTAATCGATGAAGCTGAACGGCTCGAGGCCGTTGCTCGCCCACTGTTCGTACGGGACGTACAGACCCTTCTGCTTCGCGTAGCGGACCAGGTCGCGGTAGGTCGTGCGGAAGATGTGCTCGGTCATCTCCTCGACCTGGCTGCTGAAAATGTACCGCATGTTGTCGTTGAAGCGGTACTGGAAATCGCGCTCGCCGCGGAAGCGGAACTGCGTGACAAGGTTGCGCTCGGTCAGGAGATCGTTGGGCGGGGAGGTCAGCTCCGTCACCATGGTGCCGTTGCTCTGCAACGTCACGAGGTGGCTCAAACCAACGATCCAGATGTCCGCCTGGAAGTTCCCGTATTTGATGTGCTTGTCCAGGTAAATGTGGAAAAGCTCGGGATGGAGCGCCCGGCGATACAGATAGAAGTTCAGATCGGTGCTGCGTTGTTTCGTGAGGCCAAGTTCCAAGGGCGTCTCCCTAGCGCTATGTGTGGGCGATCCATGATGTTAGCATCCAGCCGAACCATGGTTGACACCATTATATCCGTGTGAAATACGCTTTCGCAACGAAAATGTTCGGCGAATTGATTCGCCCTAACCTTCGGCCATCACCAGACTTGCCCCGGACGAACCGGCCGATCACCCCGCATGGTTAAGGTAACAGTCCCGCTGGCCGAATTGATCGAATTTTGAACTGTCCAATGGCCGGGATGGAGCCAAGTGGCCACCTGCATTCCAATGCGCTCGTCCTGGCACACGCCGATCGTTTCACAGCTCCGCAGAGACTCCTAGAATGCCCCAGAAGAGGCCGGAACCGATCCATGCTCTATCAACCCCCGCTGGCACCGAGATACGCAACCTATTCGCAGGAGGAGCTGCGCAGGCGGATCGCAGAGCGCAAGGCGGAACTAGGCCGTCGGCTCGTCATCCTCGGGCATCATTATCAGCAGGACGACGTCATTGAGTTCGCCGATTTCACCGGGGACAGTTTCAAGCTCTCACAACTGGCGGCCGCGCAGAAGGATGCGGAGTTTGTCATCTTTTGTGGCGTGCACTTCATGGCCGAGTCGGCCGACATCCTGACCGACGAGCGCGTGAAGGTGATCCTGCCCGATCTTTCCGCCGGATGCAGCATGGCGGACATGGCAGGTATTGAACAGGTCGAAGACGCATGGGACTGGCTCGCCACCGCGACCGACGCGACGATCGTCCCGATCACCTACGTAAACTCGTCCGCAGCCGTGAAGGGCTTTGTGGGCGGCCATGGGGGAGCCTGTTGCACGAGTTCGAACGCGCGCGCCGTGCTCGAATGGGCGCTGGCCGGCGCGTCGTCCGCCAGGCCCGATTCGCGCCGCAAGGTGATCTTTCTGCCCGATCAGCATCTTGGCCGCAACACTGCCTTCGACATGGGCTGGCCGCTGGAGAGCATGGTCGTGTATGACCCGAAGCAGCCGCAGGGGGGGCTGACGGCGGAGCAGGTGCGCTCGGCGACTTTTCTGCTTTGGAAGGGCCATTGCAGCGTGCATCAGTTGTTCACTGCGAAACAGGTGGACGACATTCGCGCGGCGGACTCGGCGTATCAGGTCATCGTGCATCCCGAGTGCGACTGGTCGGTGGTGCAGAAGGCCGACCTCGCAGGCAGCACGGAGTTTATCTTGAAGACAATTGACGCAGCGCCGGCGGGGAGCAAATGGGCCGTGGGCACGGAAGTGCATCTCGTGCACCGGCTGGCGAAGAAATACGAAGGTGTGAAGACGGTGCGGCTGCTGGCGGGGATTCAGTGCCTGTGCACCACGATGTACCGGATTGATCTGAAGCATCTGCTGTTCGCGCTGGACGAGCTGGCGGCCGGGCGCGTGACCAATCAGATTCGCGTCGATGCTGAGACGCGGACGCTGGCGCGGCTGGCGCTGGATCGAATGCTGTCGCTAATCGGGACGGGGAATGCGAAGGCGGCGGCGACGGTGGTTGATTAGATTTGCGTCGCACAGACCGAGCCGGGCCAGTCATGGCCCGGAATCATTTCCACAATTCACACAATGATTCGGCAATTGTCGAGACGTATTGCATTCCGCCGCATGACTGCGGCGGCTCGGAGAATGCACGGAACCCGCTCCCTTACGGTCGTGGCTCGGATAATCGCGACACTACGCCGGCGATTCTCTCCAATTGCGAATTTTCACGGCCGGGACGCCGGACCGGTATTCGTTCGGCCTGACAATCCTGGCCATGATCGACGATGCTTCGCACGCGCTCCATGGCGAGCCCACATTTCCGCGCGTCAAGCGTCTGTGGGCTCCGTAGCCAAACTCAGCCGCGCACGCTGCTCTTCAGGGATCTTTGTGCCGCATTCAGGGCATCTCACTTGTTGCTCAATGAGTACATACCCACATCGAAGACATAGCCCTTGCCTATAACGATTCAATGAGGTCGTTCTGCGTCTGTAGACTATCCAAAGCCAAATCGCCATAGCAAAAACGGGAATCCACAGTGGGAAACGAAGCAACCATTGCTCGTATGGGTATGAACTATGTGCAAAGTACAAACCCAGAATTGATCTATGTCGAGTTCCGTCGAATAAGGCGCGTTTCGCCTTTTCCTTAATCACAATTGCTCGATTCGTTCGTGCAACGAATGCAGGGCTGGTCCTATCGGCAAGAGTGCTTGCGGATGTTCTCGTTCTGTCGAGGTCTTGGATTAGATTTACCGACAGAGTCCAGTTCTTGGGTGTCGGTTTGCATTGTGATTTGTGCAATTCAGTAAGGCTTATCAGAGCATCTCCTTCCGCAAATCCCCAGACAAGCCATTTTGCTGAACCAGAAACTCTGTCATATTTCATGTCAACAAACATGCTAAGCATGGCGAATGCCAGCATTGCGACTAACAGCAGCAATACGCTGCACGCGAATCCTAATCGAATGGTTCTGCGCATTCGGAGGCTCACTCGCATAAGAGTGTTGTCACCTTTCTAGCGTCGGTAATTCAAAATGTCCCCTTTATGTCCCCGGTGATGCCCGAGGATGAGTTTGGTGTTGACGGCGGCGTCCATCACGAAGCTCGGCACGCGCTCCAAGGCGAGCCGGCATTTCCGCCCGTCAAGCATCTGCGGGCTCCGTAGCCAAACTCAGCCGCGTACGCTGCTCTTCAGGGATCGTTGTGCCGCATTCGGGGCAGATTCCGGACACATTGCCGACAAGCGTATAAGAACATAACTCACATTCACCGACCCTGGGGACTGCACTTCGCCGGATACGCCACCCCATAATTACAATTATCAGTATAAGAGGAATACCCGTCGGGAATCTAAGACTTTTTCCCGATTCGCCAAATCCAGGAAAGGAAAGATAGGTAACGACGTTGTCGGCAATTGAAACGTCAACGATTTCAACCCACTTAAGACGCCCTTTCCAATCTGAGGGGGCGGGAGCGGCGGAATTCTTTGTCACATAAAAACACCCACTTGCAAAAACATAGTAGTATTCTCTTTCAAAATACCCTATGCCATAGGCGAATGAAACTGGCATGGCGACAAAAGTAAACATTAATAATATCCATGTTGCGATAAACAACCGGCGATGCCGCTTCATGATTTGCTCCGAGTCTCGAAGAGTGGGCCAGACAGATCGGCTCGCCGAAGTTGTTCTCGGGGCACAACTCCTAAGTCGCCATGGCCATTGTAAGCTGAGGACGGAACAGTTACGATACGACGGATTGCTTTATCCCGACTCACCACCCGGCGACTCCACTTTGCAGTATCCGTTCAGTCAATTCGAGTGACGGCCGTCCGCGCAATTCTTGAGGGGTGCTACGGCCCATCCACGCCGCTGAACTTGAAGAGGAGACGATTGAAGGGAAGTATGGATGCAAATTGAACCCTTCACCCTCACCCCGACCCTCTCCCTCGAAGGGAGAGGGAGCGTTGAAAACGCTCATGGTTTCCGCCGGAGGAATGCGGCGGCTCGGAGAATGGCGGGAACCCGCTCCCTCATAGTCGCAGCTTAGACGCATGCGACGCTCGCACTACGCCGGCGATTCTCTCCAATTGCGAATCTTCACGGCCGGGACGCCGGACCAGTATTCGTTCGGCCCGATGACCGTGTAGGGGGCGACGATGGAACCGGCGGCGACGATGGCGCCTTTCTTGATGTGCGCGCCGCCGAAGACGATGGAGTTCGCGCCGACCAGCACGTCATCCTCGATGACGGTCTTGCGGATCGCGACCATGTCGGGCACCTGGATGTGGCCGGCGAGCGTGGCGTTGGAGCCGATGACAACGTTCTTGCCGATTTCGACGTAGGACGGGTCGAGGCAGAGCGGATCGGTGACGTTGGTCGATTGCGTCTTCGGACCGAACAGGGGAACGTACAGCCATCGCAGCGGGGGAATCGCCGAGAAGTGATAGACGAGAAACGCGGGGAATGGGGCTTCGTATCGCGCCTTGGTCAGGACGCCGAGGAAGCAGGCATAGACTAGCTGCCGCGCGCGGGGGTCGGTCATCTTCAGCGGGCGGTTTGTGGGATAGACGCCGGTGCGCGGCGTGGGGATCAACAGGCGCAGCACGATCAGCTCGACCACATAGACCATGTTGAACAGAATGATCCAGTTCGAAATCGTCATCGCCCATTGCCACGCATCGCCAAACGATGCGCCCTGCAACGGCAAGCTCTTCCACAATCCGAACCGCGAAAAAACCGTGCAGGTGATGGCAAGGGCCATCCCCCACAAATGCAATCGAACCATCATGTCGAGGATCAGGAAAAACTGAAGCCCGACATTCATGTTCATGGGCGGCGGCTGGCTCGCGACGGCCGACGGTGCGGAAGGTGCAGCACTCACAGGCAGGTCTCCCGGTGATAAGCGTAGAAACGTAACCGGTCGCGCGTGCGACCGATGGGCGGGAGCATGATGATCGAGGCGGCGGGGCGTTGGCAAGCGAAGCAAACAGGAGGCGCTTGCGAGGAAGAGTCGGGTGAATCAGGCGGAACCGGATCTGCGGGCGAGCCGGCGCAGAAGGGCCGTGGCTTCGCGCTGGGGCCGCTGTGAATTGGCCTGCAGCCAGCGGACGGCGTGATCGGTGATGTCGGGGTCGAACTGCTGGCCGCGACCATCGATCAACTGTGCAATGGTTCGTTCGACCGGGTACGCGGCTTTGTATGTGCGCGGCGAAGCCATGGCGTCGATTGCGTCGGCGACGTGGAGTATGCGCGCGCCCAGAGGAATCTGATCGCCGTGAAGACCGGCGGGGTAGCCGCAGCCGTTGTACCACTCGTGATGATGCAAGACGAGCGGGCGCACGCGGTTGAGAAAGCTGACGGGCTTGAGGATGGCAGCGCCGATGGCGGCGTGCTCTTTCATGAGGCTGTATTCGACATCGGTGAGCGGCCCGGGCTTGGTCAGGATGGAGTCCGGCAGACCGATCTTGCCGACATCGTGGAGCATGGCGGCGATCTTGACGAGTTCGCGATCCTTGTCGGAGAGGCCGATCGCCTCGGCCAGCGCCTCGGCATAGCTGGAGACGTTCAGCGAGTGATGCCGGGTGTAGGGGTCTTTGGCTTCGACCGCGCCGACGAGGGCCATGATGCTGTCCACGTGTGCGTGCTGGAGTCGTCGCTGCAGGCGCGTCACGCGGCGGTTGAGCAGGTGAATGAGATGGGCCGAGTCGGCCGGGCCGGAGTGATTCAGCTCGGCACGAATGGGCGTTTGGCCGCGAAGCAGCGCGGGTCGCCAGCGTCGGCCGGGGGCGGTCAACACGGAATCGGCATCCGGCAAGGTCATCGGTTATCCTGTCGCACGATTGCGGCTTCCCACTTTTGCGTCGCGCAGGGCGACGACGGGTCACAGATCGGATTGAGCGCGATATGGCCTTTAGCAAGCGAATGGGGAGAACGTCCGGTGCGATAAAGGGAACGGTCCGCCCCGAAACGCGACGGATATCATACAAGTGTAGAGATGTGGCTTTCGGGACGGTCCGCGCGGCCGGGAGCGGGGCTAATCCGGCTTGAACCAGCGAACGCGACGGATTCTCGGTCTGAACAGCGGCACGAGCGCCGACGGCGTGGACGCCGTGGTCTGCGAAGTATCGGGCCGCGGCGAAGGGATGAAGGTCCGACTTCTGGGCCATCTTCATCGGACGTATCGGCCCGCGCTGCGCCGGCGATTGCTGGCCGCGATGGCGCCTGCGGCAACACGGACAGAGGAGTTGTGCCGTCTGCACCGCGAGGTCGGACTTGTGTTTGCCGAGGCGGGGCGGGCGGTCGTACGACGAATGGGGCTACGCCGGATCGACCTGATCGGCTCGCACGGCCAGACGATTTGCCATCTGCCGCCGGGGAGCGGGGTCACGCGCGGCGGACCAAGCGCGACGTTTCAGATCGGTGACGCCGCGACCATCGCGCACGCACTGGGCGCGCCGGTTGTGAGCGATTTTCGATCGGCGGACATCGCAGTGGGGGGGCAGGGCGCGCCGCTGGTGCCGTGGACCGATTGGGTTCTCTTTCACGACATGCGGCGGACGCGCATTGTTCAGAACATCGGCGGCATCGCCAATCTTACGTTCCTCCCGGCAGGCCGTGGATCGGATCGCGTGATCGCGTTCGATACCGGGCCGGGCATGATGGTGATCGACGCGCTGATGCGACACTTTTCTCGCGGACGCAAATCATTCGACGCGCACGGCCGACTGGCGGCATCCGGGCGAATCGATTCGAAGCTCGCGCTGGACATGACGCCGCACGAGGAGTTGATTCGAACCCCGCCGCGAAGTTTCGGGCGTGAGGAGTTCGGCGTGGTCTATGTCGAGCGACTGTTGAAGCAACACGCGCGGCGCGGGCTGCGAGCGGCCGATTGGATCGCAACCGCCACGGACGCGACGGCCGCGACCATCTGGTTGAGTTACATCATGCACCTGCCGCTCAAACGACGTGGGCCGAGCGTGGATGAAATCATCCTGTGCGGCGGCGGCGCGAGAAACGCGACACTGGTAAACATGCTGAAGCGGTATTTGTCGATGGATGACCGGCTGGCCGGCGCGCGGGTCTGCGATATCTCGGAATACGGCATCTCCGACGCTGCGAAAGAAAGCGTGTCGTTCGCGATGCTGGCGACAGCACGGATGGACGGCGTGCCGGCGAACTTGCGGCGCGTGACCGGGGCCGGCCGCCGCGTGCTTCTGGGACAGGTTTATGAACCAGGGGGCGCGCGATGACTCGACGAAAGCCGACCCAAGGCGCTTCGCGCAAGCGTGCCGCGACCGTAAAGGAGCGCCGAGCTCCGCTGAACCGCAGCGCAACGCACCGACTTGGCGCAGTAAAGCATCCACAGCGCGGCCACCTCATGACCGAACAGCGCAATGCGCGATCCATGAAGCTCGATGCACTGACCATTTCCGCCGCGTTTGACGTGATGAACGCCGAGGACGCGCGCGTGCCCGGTGCCGTCGCGAAGGCGAAGCGCGAGATCGTTCGCGCGATTGAGATCGTTTCCTCTGCATGGCAGCGCGGCGGCCGGCTGATCTACATCGGCGCGGGAACAAGCGGGCGGCTCGGTGTGCTGGATGCGTCGGAATGCCCGCCGACCTTTCGCAGCGATCCGAAGATGGTGCGGGGCATCATTGCCGGCGGAAAGAAGGCGCTCTGGCGGAGCGTGGAAGGAGCCGAGGACGAAGCGAGCGCGGCGGTGGCGGCGATTCGAGACATTGGACTGACCCGTCGCGACGTGCTTATGGGCATCGCGACCGGCGGCACGACGCCTTATGTTCATGCGGCGCTGGCTGAAGCGAGGCGGCGGGGGGCCAAGACGATATTCTTTGCTTGCGTGCCGATGCGGCAGGTCCGCGCAGCCTGTGACGTGGATATTCGCGTTCTTGTCGGCCCGGAAGTCTTAACCGGTTCGACGCGCTTGAAGGCCGGCACCGCGACCAAGCTCGTATTGAACACGATCACGACGCTGTCCATGGTCCGGCTCGGCAAGACCTACGGCAACCTGATGGTCGATTTGAACAGCTATGCCTGTCGCAAGCTGGTCGACCGCGCCACGCGCGTCGTCAGCGAAGTGATCCGGGGTTCGTACGATGTGTCCGGGCAACTCCTCCATGCGGCGCGCGGCAGTGCCAAGACGGCGATCGTGATGGGCCTGCATGGGCTCGATCGCGACGCGGCGGAGAAACTGCTAAAGGAGCACGGCGGCCGGGTGCGTGAAGTAATGCACTCGACCGGCGGCCCCCGACGCAGGGCGCGACCCGCGAGGGCACGATCGCGCGCTTGAAAGCACCGCGGATTCATCGACAATGGCGACCATGTCCGAACGACCGCCGACGACTTGCGAATTGATCATCCGCGTGCGCTATGCCGAGAGCGACCCGATGGGTTACTTGCATCACTCGAAGTACTTCGAGTATTTCGAGATGGGGCGGACGGAGTTGCTGCGGCTGGCGGGCTTTCGCTATCGCGATCTGGAGGCGGCCGGCGTGTTGTTCGCGGTGGCGCGGATCGAGTGCCGTTTCAAGGCCCCGGCGTATTACGATGATAAACTGACGCTGACCACGAAGATCGAGCGGATGACGCGGGCCCGGATCGATCATTCCTATCTGCTGAAGCGGGATGGGGCAGTGCTGTGCGAAGCGAATTCGGTGCTCGCGTGCATCGACCGATCGGGCAAGTTGATCCCCATCCCCGACGAAATCTTCATTCACTCCGAACCATGAGCCGAACGGCGGTCCCCGCGTGATCTGGATCTTTGTCACGATCGGCATGCTCGCGTTCGCCAGCGCGGTCCACGGCGCGCTGACCGCCGTCACGGAAAACGGGCGCGATCAGCCCGGCCGCCTGATGCACAGCATCGCGGCAATGTTGTTGATCGGCGCATGGGTGACGGGGCACCTGACCGGCATCGGGTGGGGCTGCCTGGCGGTTGCGGCGGCAATGGAGATCGGCCTGCGGATGCGATCGCGCGAGATCGAGCGCAGGATGGCGGAGCAGCAAGCCGCGCGCGATGCGGAGGCCATCAGAGCCGCGACCGTCAGGGAGCGCCGCGCGAACACGGACAATTCGATTGCAACAGATTCTGAACGGGCAACGGTTGCACCTGCCGTGCCTCCTCCGCCGCTGGCGACCGTTGTTCTGCTAAGCGAGGCACATCAAGTGACGGGTGACGTGTTTGTGGCATCTTTGCGCCGCGCAGGCCACCGCGAAGCCCGACTTACCTCTGCGGGCGCCGCCGCGACCTGGCAGGTGCGAATCGGAGACATCACGCTGGAAGGGTCCAGCCATCGATCTCCGCTTGCACCGGACGATTTGTCGGAGGCGGCTGCGCAGACTTTCGACTGGGCTGAAGCGATGGATTCCTGTCGCAGCCATGCCGGGCAGGTCCGTCTCGTGACGCGCGCTCCGGCAACGGCTTCGCGCGCCGATGTGGTGGCAGCCCATTGCCTGGCCCATGCAGCCATCGCCGAGTTCGCCCCGGTCTGTGGGGCGATGTGGGAAGCGGCGCGGCTGCTGCGGCCGGTCGCGCGGGGGGTGAGCCGCGGGGATCATGCGCGGCAATCGCCAGGGGGCCAGGGCTCGGCACGGGATACCGTGCACGATGCCATGGAGACGTGCATCAATTTTCGCGTAACGCCGCTGGAGGGAGCCGAGGACGCAGGCATCGTGTCTGATACGTGCGGCCTCCACGCATTCGGACTGCCGGACATTGAGATCATCACGCCGGGCGACCCGGACGAACGCGTCGCGCGGGTGCTGTATCACCTCGCAGAGACTTTTTTCGCGCACGGTTGCGATTGGCAGGATGGAGACAAGCGCGAAATCGGGCCGTATGGTCAATGGCGGTGTGAACGAAGGCGCAGCCACCATCAACCTGGTCGAGAAGTGGTCGCGATTAAGGTTGTTTCATAAGACTACTGGGCCTGCTCGGACTCGAACCGAGAACCCGGAGATTATGAGTCCCCTGCTCTAACCATTGAGCTACAGGCCCGGCGGCGCGTTGGCATGTGCCGCGGCGACCGGGCGAATGATAACGGCGGGGCGGCTGGCAAACCAAACGGGGCTTGAACTTCATCCTGCTGTAACAGTTTCGTAAGCCCGCTCGGCGGCGAGGTCAACCGCTGACAGGGCCCGCGCCGACGGATCGTCGGTGTTGGGATACGATGGCCGCGTCGCCGGGACTTATCGTGGCGAGATTGACCCTCACCCCAGTCCTCTCTCTGAAAGGGAGAGGGTGTTGATCAGGAGGCGGGCGTGACCCAACTGGACGTCAAACACATCGGACCCATGATCAAGGCAGCCAGCGAGCCGTTCGCGCGGCTGCGCGAAGCCATGCACCGTGTCATCGTCGGGCAGGAGGCGCTGATCGACCACCTGCTGGTCGGGCTGCTGGCCAACGGCCACATGCTGCTCGAGGGCGTGCCGGGCCTGGCGAAGACGCTCTCGGTGACGTGCCTGGCGCGCGGGATTCAAACGGGCTTTTCGCGCATTCAGTTCACGCCCGACTTGCTCCCGGCGGACGTGATCGGCACGCTGATATATCAGCCGCAGCAGGGGACGTTCACGGTCAAGAAGGGGCCGATCTTTTCGAACATTATCCTGGCGGATGAGATCAACCGCGCGCCGGCCAAGGTGCAAAGCGCGCTGCTGGAGGCGATGCAGGAGCGGCAGGTGACGATCGGCGACGAAACGTTCGCGCTGCCGGAGCCGTTTCTCGTGCTGGCGACGCAGAACCCGATCGAGCAGGAGGGGACGTACCCGCTTCCGGAGGCGCAGGTCGACCGGTTCATGTTCAAGGTGACGGTGACGTACCCCAGCCGCGAACAGGAGCGGCAGATTCTGGATCGCATGGCCACGACGTTGCCGGAGTGGTCGATTGAACCCGTGATGCAGCCGAGCGACATCATCAAGGCACGCCAGACCGTAGACGAGATTTACATCGATGACAAGATCAAGGACTACGTCGTGAGCCTTGTAATCGCCACGCGCGATCCGTCGGCCTACGGCTTGAAAATCAAACATCTGATTCAATACGGTGCGTCGCCCCGCGCGACGATCATGCTGACGCTGGGGGCCAAGGCTCGCGCGTTTCTGGCGGGGCGGGGGTTCGTCACGCCGCAGGACGTGAAGGACGTCGCGCCGGGAATCCTCCGCCATCGTGTGATCATCACCTATGAGGCCGAAGCGGAGGAAATGACCAGCGATGCGATCGTGAAGCAGATCCTGGATCATGTTCCTGTCCCATGACGCCGAACGAGCTATTAAAGAAGATTCGCCGGATACATATCCGGACGATGCACATGGCCGACGACGTGTTCGCCGGGCAGTATCACAGCGCCTTCAAAGGGCAGGGCATGGAGTTCGAGGAGGTGCGCGAGTACCAGCCTGGCGACGAGATTCGCAGCATCGACTGGAACGTGACAGCGCGGCAGGGGCGGCCGTTCATCAAGCGATTTCGCGAAGAGCGCGAGCTGACGGTGATGTTGCTCGTCGACGTGAGCGCGTCGCAGGAGTTCGGCAGCCGGGATCAGTTGAAGCGTGAACTGGCTGCGGAGATCGGGGCGACGCTGGCATTCAGCGCGATCAAGAACAACGACAAAGTCGGGCTGATCGGCTTTTCGGATCGAATTGAGCGATACATCAAGCCGGACAAGGGAACGCGACACGTCCTATGGGTCATCCGCGAGCTTCTCGCGTTGGAGCCGAAGGGGCGCGGGACGGACATCGCGGGGGCGCTGGATTACATGAATCGCGTGTTGCGCCGGCGCAGCGTCGTGTTCGTGGTGAGTGATTTTCTGGCGGGGCCGTTTGAGAAGCCCCTGCGTGCGGCGCGGCGGCGGCACGATGTCATTTCCATCGCCGTCAGCGACGCGCGCGAGCGCGAATGGCCCAAGACGCGATTTGTGGAATTGATCGACAGCGAGACCGGCCAATGGATCACCGTGGACGGGTCGAGCCGGTCGTTTCGCGAAGAGATTCGACGGCGCGCGGAGGCGGCCGTGGCAGCGCGGCGCGAAATGTTCAAACGGATGCAGGCCGACTGCATCGAGTTGCAGACCGGCGAATCCATCGCCGAACCGTTGACGCGGTTCTTTCGAGCGCGGGAGGCGCGGCTGTGAACGGATGCCGGCGCGATTTCGTTCTCTCCATGCTCGCGGCCGCCTCGATGGCGCTCGTCGGCGATGCGCCAGTGCTGCGCGCCGCACTCTCATCTGATGGTGCCCCGCCGGCTTCGACCCAGTCGGCATCGCAGCCGATTCGGCGCGAAAAGCGAGACGGCCCGGTTCTGCTGCGCGTCGAACTGGACCGCGATCGGACCGATCTTTCGACAGCCGTTCGGCTCACGATGACGGTGGAAGCGGAGCGCGGCGTGAAGATCGCCGTGTCCGAGGTGAAGGGCGTGCTCGGCGATTTTGTGGTGAAGCAGTCGGGTGACATGCAACGGACCGAGGCCGCGGATGGCGTGCGCACGGCGCAGGAGCACGTGCTCGAACCGGTATCGCCGGGCACGGCGGTTACGGGGCCGATCTCGATTGAGTACGAAGACGCCCGTGAGCGGCTGGACGGTTCGACCGGCGCGTCGCGCGGCACGATCACGATTGACCCGATTGCCGTGATCGTCGAGGGTCAGCTGGCGGATGCGAAGGGGCCGGTGACGCTGGCATGGGCCGGGTTGTCACCGATCTGGTGGTGGATCATCGGTGTCACGCTCGGCACCCTGGCCGTAGCGCTGGCGGCGCGGCGGCTTGCACGGCGGCGAGCCGGTCCCGTATCGGTTGCTGCAAGCCAGGTGCGAATTGTGCCCGCGCACATCTGGGCGCTGGGTGAATTGGACCGTTTGATTGCGGAGCGACTCGTCGCGCGCGGCCTGGTTCAGGAGTTCTACTTTCGGATCAACGCGTTGCTGCGTGAATACATCGAGCGGCGGTTCGGCATGATGGCGGGCGAGCAGACAAGTGAGGAGTTCATCCGCTCGCTTCACGACTCAAGCCATTTTCAATCCGCTCACAAGGCCGTGCTTCAGCAATTTGTCGACGCGTGCGACCCGGTCAAATACGCACGGCATACACCCGGCGACGTTGACGTGAAATGGGTGGCGGACACCGCCAGGCAGGTCATCATCGAGACGGCTGACTCCGGGGGAAATGGCGAGCTGGCACACGGCGCGGCGACCGCGACGACAGCCCTTGCGCAGCCGCCGGCACGGAGGGCCGGGCCGTGATTCAATTGGCGCATCCCTGGTACCTGGTTCTGGCCCTTTTGGTGCCAGTCGTCTGGTGGGCCTACCTGCGGCGCAAGGGCCGCGCGATGGTGCAGTTCTCTGATGTATCGGTGCTGGTGCAGGCTGGGGCCGCACGGAAAGCGCGTTGGCGAACGGCGCTGCCGGCGCTGCGAACTTTGACGGTGCTGATGCTCGTGCTATCGGTGGCACGGCCACAGAAGGCGGATGAACAGACGCGCGTTCAGACGGAAGGCATCGCGATTCAATTGGTGGTCGATCGGTCGGGAAGCATGCGCGAACCGTTTGGCGAGCGCAGCGGGCGGCGCATCTCACGTTTGGAAGTTGTGAAGGACGTGGTGCGCGAGTTTGTCGAGGGGAACAAGGCGGGGCTGGCCGGCCGGCGTGATGACCTGGTCGGCTTGATTGTCTTCGCAAGGTTTCCCGACACGGAATGCCCGCTCACGCGCGATCATCAGCATGTCTTGCGGGCGCTGGACGACGTGGAGCCGCCGACCACGCGCGACGAAGACGGCACGGCCATCGGCGACGCGCTGCTGCTGGCGGTCGAGCGCATCCGCAACATCGAACGGCGATTTCAAAAGACCGACGATTACAAGGTCAAGAGCCGGGTCATCGTGCTGCTGACGGATGGCGAGCAGAACGCGGGGAAATACGAACCGGAAAAGGCTGCGGAAGCGGCTGCCGCGCTCGGGGTGAAGGTGTACACCATCGGCGCGTTACCCGACTACGTCGAGCAGCAGAGCCTTTTTGGGCCGACGATGCGTGTTCCCGTGCAGATCAACGACGAGCCGCTCAAGAAAGTGGCGGAGCTGACCGGGGGCAAGTACTTCCGCGCGAAAGACGCCGAGGCGCTCGCCCAGGTGTATGCCGCGATCGACCAACTCGAGCGCAGCGCGATCGATGAGACGCGTTATTACCTGATGACGGAACTGGCGTACAACTGGTTGACTTGGGGCGTCTTTCAATTTCCTCCGCCGCTCTTCGTGGCGCTGGGGCTGTTGGCGCTGGAAGTCATGCTGGCGCAAACACGATTGCGCACGATTCCCTGAAGTGCGAAGCGAGCGACATGGACGACCTGAAACTGGACAACGTGAGGCAATTGCAGTGGCTGTTGCTCGTCGCAGCCTGCGCCGGGGTCTTCGCATACGGCTTTGCCATGAAATCCGCTTCGCTGCGGGCCTTCGTTTCAGCGAGACTCATCTCGGTGCTGGCGCCAAACGTCAGCCGGTCACGGCAATGGATTCGCGCGGGAATGGTGCTCGGTGCGATGACGTTGATCATCCTGGCGCTCACCGGCCCGCGCTGGGGAACGTATTACGACGAAGTGCAGCAGCGGCGGCTCGACCTGGTCATCTGCCTTGATGTCTCCCGCAGCATGCTGGCCGAAGACGCAGGCATGTCCCGCCTGGACCGGGCGCGGGACGACATTCGCCGGCTGTTGGATCAGATCGGCGGAGGCATGGTCGGTCTCGTTGCGTTCGCGGGCCGGGCGGAGCTGGTCTGCCCGTTGACGGACGACTACGAATACTACCGGCTGGCACTGGACGACGTGGGGATTCACAGTGTGACCGTCGGCGGGACGAACATCGGCGAGGCGCTTCGCGCGGCGATAAAGACATTCGGCGATTCTTCACCGCGTCAGCGAGCGATCATTCTCATGACCGACGGCGAGGACCATGCCGAGTTAGCCGTCAACGAGGCGAGGCGGGCGAGCGAGGCAGGAATCGCGGTTTACGCGGTGGGGATCGGCGACGACGAGAAGGGCGCGCTGATTCCGATTGACCGCAACGGGCAGCGCACGTACCTCAAGTACGAAGACGAGCAGGTATGGTCGAAACTGGACCCTTCCCGATTGAAAGAGATTGTCGCGGCCGGCGGCGGCGAGTATCAGCCAAGCAGGCAGGTGACGCCGCGCCAGCGAACGCTCGAGTGGCTGTATGCCGAGCGGCTCGCACCCAAAGAGGAACGCACGAACGAAGACCGCAAAGTGGCGAGGCAGCATGCTCGTTCGCATTGGTTTGCGGCAATCGCGCTGGCGCTGCTGCTGATGGAATGCATCGTATCCGAGCGGCGCGCTGACACGGGCCGTCGCAGCGGGCACTCCGAGGGGACGCGAACATGACCCATGTCAACAGCATGCCGAATAGATCCATTCGCCGAGTCGGGCAAATGGTCTTGTGGGCGATGTTGATTGCGACCACGGCGACCGCCAACGTGCAAGCGGATGAAGCCGCGCGAAAAGCGTATGACGCGGTCAAGGAAGGAAATCGCTTACTCGGTGAGGAGAAGTTCGCTGAAGCGTTGAAGGCGTATGACGAGGCATCGCGGCACGCGCCGCAATCGCCGCAAGTGGCCTACAACCGGGGGCTGGCGCTGTATCGGCTCGGTCAATACGATGCCGCGAGCAAGGCGTTTCAGGACGCAGTCAAGCCGAGCCATCCCGAGATCGAGGCGATGGCGAAATACAACCTCGGTCGCACGGCTCATGCCGAGGCGCTGGATCACGCAAGCGAGCCCAAGCAGGCGATTGACGATCTCTCTCGCGCGATCAACTTCTATCAGGACGCCCTGCGGCTCGACCCCAAGCAGGCCGATGCCGATGCTCGAAAAAACATGGCGCTCGCCGAGCGACTTCGCACATACTTCCAAAAACGCCTTGAACAGCAGCAGCCTCCGCAACAGCAGCCGTCGTCGCAGCCATCGAGTCAGCCGCAGGATCAGGAGCCGCAGCCGACAACATCGCGTTCACAGACCAGCCAGCCGGGCTCACAGCCGACGTCGGGAGAATCCCAATCAAATGACGAATCGGAGAAGAACGAGCAAGAGTCGCAGGAAGGCAGCGAGGGGCAGAAGCAGGAACAAAATCAGGATGGTGAGCAGGACGAATCACAATCCCAGAGTGAAGGTGATCAGAAGGAATCGGAGTCCCAGAAGCAAAGTGGCGCTGACGGAAAAGAGGGCACCGATCAGGCTTCGGGCGAGCAGAACGAAAAGCAGGATGAGAAGGATGCATCCGCCGGTTCGGAGCAGAAGGCGGACCGCGATGATAAACTTCGGGAAGAGGAGATTCAGCCGATGCTTCAGGAGGCGCGTGATGCGGAGAAGGCACGGCGTGAGGCGCGGCGAATGAAGATGATGCGGCAGCGCGGGCGCACGGCGGTGCCCAAGGATTGGTGATGCGGAGTTCCAGTGTTTCCTTCAGGATGTTCGCGTTGGCCGCGGCGATGCTCGCATCGTGGCCTGGTGGGCGCGCCCGCGCGCAGGAAATCAGCGCGACCATCAACTCGACGCAGGCGCTGATGGGCGAGACATTGATCGTTCAGGTGCAGGTTAAGAATCCCAAACAGGCCACTGCGCCCGATCCGCCGAAGACAGACGACTTTGAGATCCGAATGTCCGGCGCAGGGCCGCAGCAATCCAGCTCGACCTACATTATCAACAACAAACGCTGGACCGATGTGACGTACACCTACACCTTTACCGCGCAGCCCAAGCGAGTCGGCCGACTGGTGCTGCCGCCGTTTCGGTTTCGCGAGGGTGGGGCGGTCTATGCGACGGACCCGATCAACATTCAGGTCAGTCGGCACATCGGCGGCGAATTGCTGCTCGCTGAAGTTCAATCGCGTCTCACGCGTGCCTACGTCGGCCAGCCGGTCGACCTGACGCTGGAGGTATGGGTCAAGCAGTACGAGCGAGACGGCTTTCGCCTCGACGTGAGCGACATGTGGACCCTGCTGATGCGCAATCAGCAGCTCAATTCACTCGGTGTGTTCGAGAAAGTGGCAACGCCCAAATGGAAGCCCGGTCAGCGAACGGACGAAGCCAGCAAATCGCACGAATACTTCGTGTATCTGCTGGAGACAACCATTTACCCGGAGCGGCCCGGGCCGTACGACTTTGGGAAAATCGCGCTGGGGATGAACTATCCCATCACGCTGCGGCGCGATGTGTTCGGGCGCATCTCCATCGATCGCGATCGCGTGGTGCAGGTGGCGGCGAAGACTCCGGCTCTGGAGATCCTCTCGGTCCCGGCGCGGGATCGACCGGCTGACTTCAATGGTGCAATCGGCCGCTTCACGGTTGCCGCCACCGCCAAGCCGACGGAGGTCGCCGTGGGCGATCCGATCACGTTGACGCTGGCCATTCGGGGAAGCGGCACGCCGTTGGATCGGCTGTCCGCGCCGAAGTTGTCGAACGTCAGCGAATTGACAAAAGACTTCGACGTGCCGCCGGAGTCACCTGCCGGCGAGATTGAAGGTGACCGCAAGCTCTTCTCCGTCACCCTGCGCCCGCTTCGCGAGGACGTGAAAGTGATTCCGCCGATACCGATGAGCTACTTCGACCCCGGTGTCGAGAAATTCGCGACGGCGAGGACCAAAGCATTGCCCATCCGCGTCAAGCCGGCTGAAAAACTCGCCTTGCCGACACAGCTCGGCCCGCCCAACGGCGCGCGCCCCATGAATGCACAGCCCACCGAGGCCACCGAAGGGCTGATTGCCAATTTCACGAACCCCGATGACGTTCTGGTGAATCAGGCGCTGACCGTTGGACCAGCCGGCTGGTGCCTGCTGGCGGCCTGTCCCATTGCCTACGCGGGCGCCTGGCTGATGACTCGGCGCTCACAGCGGTTGGCGGGCAATGACAAGGCTCGGCGAGCGTCGCGGGCGTACGCATCGGCCAAGCGTCGCCTGGCCGCGGGCGCGGACGGCGAGCCGGCCCTGCTGCGCGGCGCTTTGACGACATTTGTCGCTGATCGGTTCGGCGGTGAGGGAGCCGGCCTGACCCGCGACGAAGCGGTGGCATTGCTCCGCGCGCGCGGCGTCGATAGCGCACTGGTCTCCGAGGTGGATCAACTGCTGGAGGCGCTGGAAGCGGCGGAATACGGCGGGGGAGCGGCGACTGCGAACACGCAGTCCATCGATTCGGCCCGGGTTCGAGCGACCATAGATACCCTGGAGGCGGCACGGATTCGATGAGTCGAAAGTGTTTACTCATGGTAGCGGCCGTGTTGAGCGTGCACCCAGCGTTGGCGCAGGATCAAGCGTTGCCATTGCCGACGGCGACTGCGCCGCAGCGCGGCGCCCAAACGAACGAAAGCCTCTTTGAAGCAGCCCTGCGAAGTTACGAACAGGGCATCGCACAAGGCGGCGGCACGAATCCGCAATCGCGGCGGCTTCTCGAAGAAGCACGCGAAGGATTCGTTGAGTTGACACGCCGCGGCATTCGCAATGGGCGGCTCTACTTCAACATCGCCAACACACACATGCAATTGGGCGAGCTTGGCGAGGCGATCCTCAATTACCGAATCGCGTTGCACCTGGCCCGCGGCGAACCGGCGATCCGCCACAACCTCGACGCCGCGCGCAAACTGTGCCGGATGACCTTCACCCGGCCGACTGTCAGCGCCGTCCGCGACACGATTTTTGTCTGGCACGATCACACGTCGCCCGCAGCGCGTCTGCGCGTCGCCATGGGGGCCTACGGCTGCTTCTGGCTCACATTGCTTGTGGGATTGCGGACAGGCCGACGGCCCGCGGTCATCTGGCTTTGCGGGCTGATGGGATTGGTGGCCTTGGCATCGGGCGGCAGCGTTGTCTACGAGCAGATTGACGCGGCGCAAAGCCGCGAAGGCGTCACCATGCACATGGAGGTGACACTTCGCAAAGGGAACGGTCAATACTATGACCCCGCGCTGGTTCAGCCGCTGCCGGAGGGCGTGGAATTTCGCGTGTTAGCGTCGCGCGAAGATGTTTCCGGAGCGGTGTGGCTCCAGATCGAACTGCCGGACGGGAAGGAAGGCTGGCTTCCGGCCGACGCGGTTCGCCTCATTGGATTCGATCCGCCCAGCGGGTAGGATGTATCGAGCACGCACGCGACGTGCGTCATCATCGACGCGCTCGCCCCGGATGCGTTGCGGCAAATGAATTGAGGGACTCCGATGGCCACGCAGCCAGCAGGCAAGCAAGGCGGGCCGCTTTCCGGCGCGCTGGGGTTGATCGTCTTCGTCCTGCTTCTTGGGACAGCCGGATTCTTGAGCTATCGTACGCTGACGTCAGCCGAGCCGGCCGCGCCTCGATCGATTGACCGCGACTTTGTCTGCTCCGAGACAGGCAAGCATTTTCGCTATGCGTTGCAGGTGGGGGAGTCGTGGCCGATTCCGTCGCCATTTTCAAAAAAGCAAACGGGCTACCCCGCCGAACGCTGCTACTGGACGCGCGACGGCAAACGCAAGTCCGAGCCTACGTACATCATTCTCAAGGAAATGCTCAACCAGCGCGGCGACACGATCTGCCCCGACTGCGGGCGAATTGTGATCGGTCACAACCCGGAACCGCCGCAGTCCGTTCCGCTCGCCGACGCGCCGGCCTCGCAGCCCACGACCCCAACCGCCGCGTCGCCGGCGTCGCAACCGGCCCCGGCCGGTTCCCAACCCGACAAGCCCTGATTCAAGACCGGGCTCATGCTCCGCAATACAAGGTGAATTGCTCGTCGCACCGCCTGTCCTCGACGCCGATGGGGGATTGTCCCTAAACTTCCCCCTTGCGCGATGGGGCGACCGCGTTTGGAATGAATCGCCGGCTGCGATCACAGAAATCCGGCGGCGAAACCGGCGATCACCGCGAAGGAGCTTTCAGCAAACATGGAATTCTGGCTGTGGGGTGGATTTGTCACGTTCGTGCTGATCATGCTCGCCTTGGACTTGGGCGTGCTGAATCGCAAGGCCCACGTTGTTGCGACGCGAGAGGCGCTGATCTGGGCGGGCTTCTGCGTCTTTCTCGCGCTGCTGTTCAACGTCTTCCTGTACTTCGCTTATGAGCGCAACTGGTTCGATATCGCCACGCGCGGCGGCACGCTCTCGGGCAAGACGGCCGCGATGCAGTTTTTCACCGGCTGGCTGATCGAGCAATCGTTGAGCCTCGACAACATTTTCGTCATCGCGCTCATCTTCCAATACTTCTCGGTGCCGCGCATTCACCAGCACCGCACGCTCTTCTGGGGCATCATCGGCGCGCTCGTCATGCGCATGGCGATGATCCTCGCCGGGGCGGCGCTCATTCAGCGCTTCACCTGGACCATCTATGTGTTCGGCATCCTGCTGCTGTACACGGCGGTGAAGATGTACCGCTCGCAGGACGAGGCCGTCGAGCCGAACCGCAACCCGCTGGTGAAGCTGGCGCGCAAGCTGTATCCCGTCACGGACGAATTCCACGGGGAGAAGTTTTTCGTGCGCGTGAACGGCCGCCGTGCGATCACGCCGCTCTTTCTCGTGCTGCTGGTGATTGAGAGCACCGATCTGCTTTTCGCGGTGGACTCCATCCCGGCGATCTTCGCGATCACGAAGGACCCGTTCATCGTGTTCACGTCCAACGTCTTCGCGATCCTGAACCTGCGGTCGCTTTACTTCGTACTGGCCAGCATGTTGGAGAAGTTTAAGTACCTCAAGCCGAGCCTTGTGTTCGTGCTGGCGTACGTTGGCGTCAAGATGCTGGTCTCGCATCACTACCATATTCCGACTGCGTTTTCACTCGCCGTCATCATCGGCATCCTCGCGGTCGGCATCATTGCATCGGTGATCAGCAGCAAACGCGAGATGAGTCGGAGCGCCTGACATGGTGCTGAAAACCGCGAAGCGACTGGTCATCATTATCGTCGGCTTTACGGTCGTGTTGATCGGCATCGCGCTGATCGTCCTGCCGGGGCCAGCGTTCCTGGTGATTCCCGCGGGGCTGGCAATTCTCGGCACGGAGTTTCTCTGGGCGAAGCGACTGATGAATCGCATCAAGCGCAAGACCGGGGCTGTGCTGGGCAAGTTTGAAGCCGTCGTTTTCTGCCCGAATTGCGAAGCCGATCTTGTGGGCAAGGCGCTCAAGCCGGGTCATGTCTGCCCCGATTGCGACGCGCCGATTTCGTCCGATACAGCTGACCGGGCCAATGCCGAGCAGGCCCGTCGAACGTCAAAGAATTGAATCGTCAACCTGCTTCAGCGTGGCCGGGCCGACGGCGGGGGAGGGGCGCCAGGCTCGCAGGACTTCGTCCGAAATCGGGAAACGATGCTCGCGCGGTTCTTCGACCCAGGGCGGAAGCGTCGGACAGGGCAACGGATGCTCTTCCAGGCGCTGCCTCATCGAGCTGACTCGTCGGCGACCGACGTAGGAATCGTGCGACCAGGGCTTCCACTGATAGTCGATGACGTCGTTTTGCAATTCGGCGACATCCCGAGCGCGACAACAGTCCGCATACGTGCGGCCCGACGCGCAGTCGCACGGATCATCCGGGCCAAATCGCCCCAGTCGCGCGTAGTAGTCCAGCAACGCGCGGTTGCGCTCGGAACGAGCGATGCGATTAACAATCACCAGGACTGCCAACGCCGACACAAAGGAGGCAACCAGCACGAGCAGGACGATGATCGTTGTGCCGATCTCACTGGATGCCATTTTTTTCGCATTCTCAAAACGCGGCGCGGGTCATTCCTTCGCAGGCCATGGATAAGCGACGACGCTACGATGGCCGTCGCGATCCACGGCGCGAATGCCGAAGATGAAATGATCCTTGGAAAGCTCGTGCGTGTACGTTGCGACGAGGCCGATGGATCGTGACGCCTCCCAGGTCGGTGCGCTGGTTCTGCGCCAGACCACTTCGTATCCGACGAGGTCCGGCTCCTTGCCGAGATCCCAGGCGAGCGTCGTCGTGTTTTCGAGTTTGGCTGTGATGACCCGGGCGTTGGCTGGTGCCGCCGGCGCGAGGGCGAGCGATGCCAGGGCAGCGGCATTGACCCGGGCGACATGCGTCAAGTAAGCAAAATCCACGTGTTCCACGACATCGCCATATGCCCGGCGGCCCTCGGTGCGCACATTCTGATGCTGACGGTCGTAATTCTCCTGCATCTCGGTGATACGGATCGCCGGGTAGCCCTGCTCACTGAAAGCAGTGTGATCGCCGCCGCGAAGGAAACGATCCTTGCGATGGACGAGCATCGTCTCAAACGCGGGCAGGTGGGAACGTGCGGCTTCACTGAAATACCGTGCCAGTTGCCGGGCAGGGGAATCGCTTTCCGCCCCGATGGCGATTCGAATCTTGCGATCCTCCTCCGACTCCTGGGCCGGCATGCCCTCGCTGAAGACCCGCACCCGGCGATCATCGCGAACGCCCAGCGTGCTGACCGAATTACCGACGATGTCGTTGGTGATCATGCCCGCGATGTTCGCGTTGCGCAGGCGGTACTGCTTCGCCAGAAACCGTGAACCGACGAGGCCCTGTTCCTCGCCGGCGACGCAGGCGAACACGAGCGTCGCGTCAAACGTGTGACGCGACATGATCCGCGCCAGCTCCATCACCAGCGCGACGCCGCTGGCATCGTCGTTCGCTCCCGGCGCGTCGGACGCGGCATCCTTCGGGTCGCTGGGAATCGAGTCGTAGTGCCCGCTGATGAGATAAACGCGATCCTTTGAGGCCGGGTCTGATCCCGGCAGCGTGGCGAGAATGTTGACGATCTCCACGTCGCGGAAGACGCGATTGCCGTCGGCCTTGGCGGTGAAGGATTGCGCCTCGACGCTCAATCTCCCGCTGGACTCGGCGGCGATTCCGTCCATCTCGGCCTTGATCCAGCGTCGCGCCGCACCGATGCCGCGAAACTCGCTCTCGGTCTCGCTCAACGTATGCCGCGTGCCGAACGACGCGAGCTTCTCCACCGTGGCGCGCAGACGGTCCTGCGAAATGTCAGCGACAATCTGCCGCACCTGCGGATGACCGCCGGGCGCGCAGCCGGCCGCAGCTGTTAGGGCGATTAACAGCATCCAGGCGAGTGTCGCTGTCGGCCTAAGTTTGGGTCTGAAGGAGTGTGAGGACATAGCGGTGTGCGGATTCCCGGTTGGACAGCTCTCCGTTAAGTTGAGCATAGTACACTTGATCAAGAACTTTCTTGTAGATCGGGCCGCGCGGCACTTTCAGCCGTGCGAGGTCGTCGCCGGTGACCAGGGGTTTGGGCGCGACGTCCTGCGGGGCAATGGAGCGGACGCGACTTTGAACCCGGCGAAATGGCGACGCCGGTTTCCCCGTCGCGCGGAGTCTTGCCGCGAACATGGAAAGCAAGTCACTGAACGCATCGTGGGCCATGAGCAGCTTCAGGTCCGCAAGCGTCAACCGGTCAGGCTCATTTAGCGCGGCTTGCTTCTCGTGCAACCATCGAACAGTCCGCCGAGTTTGATTGCTGCACCGCAGCGCGTCGCACGTTTCGTCGACCTCCGGCAGCGACATGGCATGCACCGTGATCGCAAGGCAAAGATCGGCACTGCTGCGCACGGGCAATTCAGCGAGCCAGGCTTCAACCAGCGCCTCATGCCCGCGCAAGACACGCGCCACCGGCCACAGGTGAAATAACAGGTTGCTTCGGTGGAGGTGTGAAAACGCCTTTGCCCGGCGCGGATGCTCGAACATCGCTGCGAGTTCGGTCCAGATTCGCTCGGGACTGATTCGCGCGATCGACGGCGCGTTCAAACACATCGCGGCCCAGGTGCCGCGCGCGATCTCAAAATCAAATCGCGCCGCGAATCGAATGGCACGCAGCAGGCGAAGGTGATCCTCCGCAAAACGCCGATCCGGCTCCCCGATGGCGCCGATCACGCGGCGCTCGAGGTCGGTCTGGCCGCCAACGTGGTCGATCACGGTTCGCGTTACCGGATCGTAAAACATGCCGTTAATCGTGAAATCTCGCCGCTCCGCATCATGCCGCGCATCCGTGAATCGGACAGCGGTGGGGCGGCGGCCATCGGCGTAATCGCCGTCAGTGCGAAACGTCGCCGTCTCGATGGCGTGCGAGCCGATTCGAACCAGCACGACGCCAAACTTCGCACCGACCTGCTGCGTTCGCCGGAACAGGCGGATCACTTCGCGCGGCTCGGCCGAAGTGGCCACGTCGTAATCGTCGGGCCGTTTGCCCAGCAGCATGTCGCGCACGCAACCACCGGCGAAATAGGCGACATGACCGGCCTCCTGCAGGACGCGCACGACTTTCAAGGCTGCGCCGCGGGGCGTGAGGGCCTTGTGTTCGGTTGACAACGGTGGCCGGGTCTGGCGGGAAGGCATGGGATCAGCGCGAGCGGCTTACAACTCCTCGGCGGCGAACGGTCGGTACAACGTAATCGTCATCGTACCGTAAGAGCGGACTTCGTGGGTGTGCCAACGGCCGGCCATTCGAGGCGGTGCGGAAAAGCGGATGTCGTGCCGCCAGACGAGGGTGGCGTCAGATTCAATCGGGACCTGCTCGCCAAGGCGTTCGAACACACGGACCATCGGCGAGTCGGCTTCCACGTTCTCACTCAACGGATAAGGCGGGTCGAGGAAGATGAGACCAAACGCGCTGTTTGGCTGCGAAGGTCGGGCGAGGAGCGTCTCGGCGGCCGCAGGGACAACGGTTGCGATGTCGATTTTTAGCGCCTGGAGGTTCTCTCGCAGGCATTGAAGGGCGGCCGGGTCGCGTTCGACGAATGTCGCCGATGCGGCGCCGCGCGAGATGGCCTCAATCCCCAGCGACCCCGCGCCGCTGTACAGGTCCAGCACGTGCAATGCCGGCAATCGGCCGGGCATCGCCAGCCGCGCGCCCAGCCAGTCGAACAACGCAACCTTGACCCGATCGAGGATCGGCCTTGTCGCCAGTCCCGGCGGCGCAACGAGCGGCCGGCCCCGATGTATTCCTGCAATGACGCGCATGCGTGAAAGTATATCGCCTTGGCTTTGATGGCGGCATGGTTCGAATCCGTTTGACCCGCGCCCGAGCCGTTCATAGAATCGGGACCAATCGAACCGATAGTTCCAGACTTCATCATCCAACCGGCTCTCCAAATGACCATTCAATCCGTCAAAGGGACGCGCGATCTATACCCCGAGCTGCTTGCGCCGATCCGCCGCATCTTCGATGTCTGGCGAAATGTCTCCATCCGGCACGGTTTCCTGGAGTACGAAGGGCCGACGCTGGAAATGCTTGAGCTTTATCGCGAAAAGAGCGGCGATGAACTGGTCGGCCAACTCTTTCGACTGACTGACGCAGGGGGACGGGAGTTGGCGCTTCGGCCCGAGATGACGCCGACGCTTGCGCGAATGGTCGCGGCCCGCATCAACGCGCTGCCCAAACCGATCAAGTGGTTCAGCATCCCGACGCTCTTTCGCGGCGAGAATGTTCAGCGCGGCCGGCTGCGCGAGTTCTACCAGTGGAACATCGACGTAATCGGGGCGGCCGAGCCGGCGGCGGATGCCGAGTGCATCCTGGTCGGCATTGAAGCGCTGCGCGAGCTGGGCCTGACCGCGAGCGACTTCTGTGTCCACATCAGCAATCGGCGATTGGTCACCGCAATGCTGGAAGCCGTGCGGATCCCGGCGGAAGCGCATGGCCGCGCGTTCGCCTTGATGGACAAGGCGTCCTCCATGCCGGAAGCGGACTTCGCGAAGGTTTGGGACGCGGCTTTTTCGGAGCAATTGTCGGCGGACCGTCTGCGCGCGGTGATGAGCGTGCCGAATCCGGAGCTGCTCAAGAGCGAACTCGGCGGAGCGGTGGGGGGGGCCGAGTTGGAAGAAGCAGTCTTGCAAACGGCCACGGTGCTATCGATCCTCAACAATTTCGGGGTCGGTGACTTCTGCCGCTTTGATATGCACATCGTTCGCGGACTGGCGTATTACACCGGGCCGGTTTTTGAGTTTTATGACCGATCGCAGAACGAGCGGGCCATCTGCGGCGGGGGGCGCTACGATGACTTGCTCGGCAAGCTCGGCAAGTCGCGCGAGCCGGCCATCGGTTTCGGCATGGGTGACGTTGTTCTGGCACTTCTGCTGGAGGAGCGCGGGCTCTCGAAACCGCAGCAAGCCGAGCAGGTTGTGTTTGTGGCGGATGCCGACCCCGCATGCCGCGCATACGTTTATCACATCGCGGCGGCGATTCGTCGATGCGGCATTCCCGCCGACTTCCTCTACACCCACCAGCCCCTTCACAAGCAGATGAAATCCGCCGACAAGCGAGGCGCGACGACGGCGATCATCGTGGGAGATGAAAGCGGTGGCGGCGAAGCGGTCCAAATCAAAGACATGAAGAAGGGGACGCAACGAAGCGTCACAATGGAATCCATGCTGCAGGACCCGCGCCGCGCGCTGGAGGCCGCACCGTGACACCGCGTCGAAGCCATTACGAAATGGCGTTCGAGAGTTACCTCAATCAGCGAGGCACGGCATACGTCGCGGTGGAAGATGTGAAACACGTCGCCGGAAAGGGCCGCACCGGGGCGAAAGCGTTCGATTACATCATCTATCCACCAGGCGGCGGACCGTGCCTCGTCGATGTCAAGGGGCGCAAGATCACCTCGCGCAAAGCAGCGGAGGATTGCCGCACCAACAACTGGGTGACTCGTGGCGATCTGGATGGCCTGGCGCTCTGGCAGGAGGCGTTTGGAGCCGATTGCACCGCGATGTTCGTCTTCGCTTTCTGGCTTGCGGGACTGCCGCCGGAGACGCAACTGGTCATCAACGGGTCGCCGTTGTTCAACTTTGCGGGGCGTCGCTACAGTTTCTGGCTTGCACCGCTGACGGATTACGCGGCCGGGGTGAAGGTCCGTTCGATGCGTTGGGATACCGTCAGCGTCCCGCGCGAACAATTCGCGGCGATTAGCAAGCCTCTTGAGAAATGCTGGCTGGCGGCGCCGTGTTGAAGGCCGATATTGCGGGGCAGGCCCAAAGCGATACAATTCCGTCATGGTGCAGCGGCGCAAGAGTTTGATGGTGGGGCGGTGGCATCTGCTGGCATGGGCCGCAGGCCTGCTGCTCGGTGTCGCGACCGCCTTCGCACAAACGGACGACCCGGCGATCAAACCGATCAACGTGGAAGGCCTGCCCGCGTCGCGGCCACTTGTCGAGTATGCACTGGCGGGAGCGTTCCTGATCGGCGCGCTGGCCATCGCATTCAAACCGAGCAAGCGGACGCCGCAGGAGCCGTGACCCGAAACCTCGTCGAATCAATCTGAACCGGATGAATCGAATGTCGAAACGCGCAATCATCGTGCTTCTGGTGGGGGTCAACCTGCTGCTGTTGGCAACGTTGATCTTGTCTACGCCTTCCAGTTCGCAAGCCTACGCCCAGGCCGCGCCGCTGGCCCAGAATTACCTCATGGTGGGCGGGCAGATTCGCCGTGGTCAGGATGCGTTATACGTCATTGACCTTGCCACGCGACGGCTGCACGTGTTTGTCACCAGCCGGGCGCAGAATGATCGAAAGGTGTTCCACGCCGGCGTGCGAGACCTCCAGCGGGAGTTTCGCGGTGCGGTTGGCAAGTAACCCTGATGAGGTCGTCGATCCGCGCCATGCGGCGCCGCAATGAGCAGAGAACCCATGAACGACAGCAAGAACCTGACCATTAGCGTCCTATCCATCACGGCGGTCATCCTCCTGGCGGCTGTGATTCTCGCGACCTCCGGCGTGCATAACCCGGCCCAAGCCGTCGGCATGCTCGATCGTGGCGGGGACTACATCATGGTTACAGCCCAATTCAGTGAGAACGACGAAATCATCTACATCACGGACGCGGCCGCTCAAATCACCAACGTGTACAGCTACGACACGACTCGGCGTGAACTCATCCTTTGGGACCAGATCGACCTGAAGCGCGTGCTCGGAGCTGCAAGGCCCTAAGCGATCCTGCCTAATCAAGCGGAAGCAACAGCGTACGGGCAAGCACTTTCCTGCGAATTGAACCCCCTGCTTAACGTCTCATAATGACTGTTATGTTGCGTTCGATGCCGGTGCGGCTACGATCCCGGCATGACTCCGAATTCCGCATCTAGTCAATCGAATTCCGCACTTCCAAGTCATTCCGAATCACCGGTTTGCGGCATGGCGGCAGCCGGCGAATACCACGTGCTTCCTGCCGAAGCCGGATACGACCTCTGGGCCGAGATTTACGACGGAGAGGACAACCCGCTGATCCAGCTCGAACAGCCCCGGGTCATCGACCTCCTGGGCACCCTTCGCGGGCTGAACGTGGCGGACGTCGGCTGCGGGACCGGCCGGCATACGCAATGGCTGGCGGCGGCCGGAGCGAGCGTCATCGGGCTGGATTTCTCACGCGGCATGCTGGAAAAGGCGCGCAGCAAGCCGGGCTGCGCGAAGGTGGATTTCCGTCAACATGATCTCGCGGCCCCCCTTCCATTCGCCGACGGCGAACTCGATCGAATCGTGTGCGGCCTCGTGCTGGAGCATGTCCCGGACCTGGGCTTTGTGTTTGGCGAGTTTCGTCGGGTGCTTCGGCCCGGCGGGTTTGCCGTGGTGTCGAACCTGCATCCGGCGATGATGCTGCGCGGCGTTTCGGCGCGATTCACCGACCCGCGTACGGGCGTTCAGACGCGGCCGCGAAGCTGCTCGCATACGATCAGCGATTACGTGAACGCGGCCCTGCGAGCGGGCCTGACCTTGGATCATTTGAGCGAGCACGCGGTGGACGAGGCCCTGGTGGCGCGGTCGCCGCGGTCGGAGAAGTACCTAGGCTGGCCCCTGCTGCTGATGATGCAAACGGCAAGGCAGGCGTAATAATCTGTTTGGCAAAGTTATGTATTATGAATACGATTGACATAAGACGAAAGGCAATAGTATTAATGCTATCCTGCGCGGGATGGGGGTGCGGCCCGCGCCCCGGCTCCGTATCGCCCCCGGACGCCCCGCCGCCGGAACAGGCCGACAGGCTGGATGACTTCTACTACCGCACGGAAAGGTACTTCATCCTCGCCGACTTCCACAAACCTGACCCATGGCTCGAGCCGGATCGGCCTACACTGGTCGCCCCGCTGATCGTCGTCGAACGACCCGCCCCGGAACCTGACGCAGCCACAAGACCCGCTGGCGAAGCGCCCCGCCTTACCCTGAACTACGCAGAGGCCGAGACCCACTTTGGCCCGGTGCTTCGACGACAGGTCACCTTTCAATGGCATTTGCCTACCGGGAATAACCAGACGCCTTCCGAATCGCTATCCTGCGGGGTGGTCAATTCGGCCACTGTTCGATTCACCCTCACCGAGGTTGGGGCGCCGATGATCGTCGAACACATGCCACGCGACTCGAGCGATTCGACGGGACCGCTTGTGATCTTTGTCAGCCGCTCTCTGGAAACGGCCGCCCTGAAACAGTTCGGCGAGCCCCTGCCCCATCGCCGGTTTGCTTGTGAGCCGCCGATCGACTCAGTTCCGGAGCTGGTCGTGGCCGGGGTGTTTGAAGATCCACCGGACATGTCCGGCCCTTATCTTTACTTCACTGACGATTGGCAATTCCTGACGAACGTGATCTGTCGCTGCTCCCCGTCGCAGGTCGGCGACTTTGTCGGCAATGAGTATTACAAGCTCGTGCCGCTGGCGAACGGCGACCCTGCAGGCGGATCGCTGTCCTTCCCCGATCCGTCGCCCCTCACCGAGCTCCTGCGTTTGCCCGACGCATTGCCTTGACGGATGTCATGCCTTCGCAGGGTCGCGGCCTTCGGGATCAAGCCCGAACGTGCGGATGGCGTCTTCAACGACTTTGGCATCGACGCTGCCCTTGGCTGCCAATTGATGCAGCGTAGCAACCACGATCGACTCCGCGTCAACTTCGAAATGCCGCCGAAGTTCCTCGCGCGCTTCGCTGCGACCAAAACCATCCGTCCCGAGCGGACAGAACTCCGCCGGTGCCCAACGTGCCACTTGTTCGGCGACCGTCTTGACGTAATCGCTCGCCGCTACGATCGGCGCCGGATCGGCCGCCATCTGCTGTTCGAAATAACCGCGTCGCGGTTTGGCGGTCGGGTGCAGGCGACTCCATCGCTCGGCCGCCAGCGCGTCGCGCCGCAGCTGCAGGTAACTCGTGACGCTCCACACATCGGCCACGACCTTGAATCGTTCCGCCAGGATCGCCTGTGCCCGGATGACTTCATTCAGGATCGACCCGCTGCCCAGCAGGTGCACGTGCGGCCAGTTGCGCTTGCGCTCGCCGCGCTGGAAGAGGTACATGCCTCGCAGAATGCCCTCTTCGCACCCCTCGGGCATCGCGGGCATCACGTACGGCTCGTTGCCGATCGTGATGTAATAAAAGACGTCTTCCTGTTTCTCATACATCCGGTGAATGCCATCGCGAATGATGACCGCCAGTTCATAGGCAAACGCCGGGTCGTATGTCACGATGTTCGGAACCGTGCTCGCCAGAAGGTGGCTGTTGCCGTCCTGATGCTGCAACCCTTCGCCGGCGAGGGTCGTGCGGCCGGCGGTCGCGCCCATGAGGAATCCACGGCCGCGCATGTCTGCGTGCGCCCAGATGCTGTCGCCGACGCGCTGAAAGCCGAACATCGAGTAGAACACGAAGAACGGAATCGTGTTAACGCCGTGGGTGACATAGGCTGTGCCCGCGGCAGTGAACGACGCCAGCGAGCCGGCCTCGGTGATGCCCTCCTGAAGAATCTGGCCGTTGGTCTCCTCGCGGTAGTACATCAACTGCTTGCGATCGACCGGTTCGTACTTCTGGCCGAAGTGAGCGTAAATGGCATATTTCTGAAACAGCGCGTCCATGCCGAACGTTCGCGATTCGTCGGGGACGATCGGCACGATCAACCGCCCGACCTTTTTGTCCTCCAGCAGGCGCGCCAGGATGCGCACAAACGCCATCGTGGTCGAGACCTCGCGCCCCCCGCTGCCGCCGTAGAATTCGTTGAAGCACTTTTCCGACGGTTCTTCCAGCGGCTGCGCCCGCACGACGCGCCGAGGGATGTAGCCGCCCAGCTTCGCGCGCTGGTCGCGGAGGTATTGCAGCTCGGGGCTGTTCTCCGGCGGCCGATAGAACGGCGCGTCTTTCAGGTCTTTGTCGGAGACGGGGATTTCAAACCGGTCGCGGAAATGCCGAAGCTCGTCTTCATTCAGCTTCTTCTGCTGATGCGTGATGTTCTTGCCCTCGCCGGCCTCGCCCAGTCCGTAGCCCTTGATCGTTCGCGCGAGGATGACGGTCGGCTTGCCGTTCGGACGCACGGCTCGGTCGAACGCAGCGAAGACCTTCTCGGGATCGTGCCCGCCGAGCCGCAGCTTCTGCAACTGCTTGTCGGAAAGGTGTTCAACCAGTTTGAGCAGGTTGGGATGCGCGCCGAAGAACTTCTCACGAATGTAGTCGCCCGATTCTGTGCTGTATCGCTGCCATTCGCCATCAACGGTGCGCGCCATCCGCGCGGGCAACAGATGATCCTCGTCGGCTTCGAAGAGCGGGTCCCAGTCGTGGCCCCAAAGCACCTTGATGGCGTTCCACCCGGCACCGCGAAAAGCGGCTTCCAGTTCCTGCACAATGCTGCCGTTGCCGCGGACCGGGCCGTCGAGCCGTTGCAGGTTGCAGTTCACGACGAAAATGAGATTGTCCAACCCTTCGCGCGAGGCCAGCGTGATCGCGCCCATGCTTTCCGGCTCGTCCATTTCGCCGTCGCCGAGAAACGCCCAGACGCGGCAGTGATCGGTTTGTGCCAGTCCGCGGTCATGAAGGTACCGATTAAATCTCGCCTGGTAGATCGCCGAGAGCGGGCCGAGGCCCATCGAGACGGTCGGAAACTCCCAGAAGTTCGGCATAAGCCATGGGTGCGGGTAACTGGATAGCCCCCCGCCGGGTTGCAGCTCGCGACGAAAGTTGTGCATCTGTTGCGCGGTCAAGCGGCCCAGCAAATAGGCCCGCGCATAAATACCGGGCGAGGCGTGCCCCTGAAAATAAATCTGATCCCCGGAGCGCTCGGGCGTGTTCGCGCGAAAGAAGTGCTGAAAGCCCACTTCCAGAAGCGTGGCCGCGCTGGCGTACGTGGAAATGTGCCCGCCGATGCCGCTGGAGCGCCGATTGGCCCGCACGACCAGCGCCATCGCGTTCCATCGAAGCAGGCTCTTGAGCCGGCGTTCGATCGCCCGATCGCCGGGGTACTTCGGTTGCTGATCGGCGGGAATTGTATTGACGTACGGCGTGTTGGCGCTGAAGGGAACCGGCATGCCCTGTGCGTGGGCATAGTCGCGCAAGATGGTCATCAGGTAACCCGCCCGCGACTGCCCCTGATGGGCAATCACGGCGCGGAGCGAATCAAGCCATTCCTGGGTTTCGACTGGGTCGGTGTCGAAGCGTTCGAAATCATTCATCCAAGCAAGCCTTCCGGGGCGGGTTTGTTCACAGCGTCCGCCGCAGCCGAGGATTGTATGAAAAAAACGGCCTTCGGGTAGCGCACTTCTCGATCCAATCGCGGGACTCGTTCTTTCGCTAAGCCGCGTTGAACGGCCGCGTCGATGACTAACTCATGCAATCGCCCGCCCCGCCCCGACTGAATCGGCTGGATCTCGCGCGTCCCAGCCTCGCTCCCTCGCCGATTCGGGGCATGGTGATCCCGGAGCCGGTTTCCGACCAGGACGTGTTGGATTGTGTTTCGAGTTCCGCGACCCCGCTGAATCCATCGCGCCGGCGCACGGGAATTTTCTGCGTGTTGCTGGCGGCGATTGTATTTGCCACACACATCCCAGTATGGGGCAATTGGATCGCGCTGTCGCCCGACAGCTTTATGTTCCTAACGGCCGCTCGAAGCCTCGTGCAAACGGGCGCGTTGCCGCCCGAACGGCCGCAATGCCCCCCGGGATTCTTCTATGTGCTCGCCCCCTTCCTGCGATTCGGTGCTATGCCGTGGACAGCCATTCGCATCGGGGCGTCGATTGCTTCCGCCGCGGCGGTAATGATGACGTATGTCTTGTTAAGGCGGCGACTGGGTGATCGGGGCGCGCTGGTAGCAGGTCTCGCCGTCGCTGCAAGCGGCGTCCTTCTCCAGCAATCGGCGACGCTGCTTTCGGAGCTTGCTTACCTGCCGCTCTCGTTGCTCGCGTTGTGGTTGATCGGCCGCCTCCATGGCTCGTTGCGTGAGGCGGGACCCATCCGGATGTGGGCGGCTTTGGCCGGTGTGGCGACAGCCGCGAGTCTCCTCGTGCGCTCGATCGGCATCGGCTTGCTTATTGCCGGCGCGGCGATGTGCCTGCTGCAAATCAGAGTGACTCCACGACGAGCGATCCTGGCGACCCTGCTCTTCGCCGGGCCGACTATCCTTGCACTCGGCGCGTGGGAACTTCGTCAGTCGGCCTATCCTCCGTCGCGTCAGTACAGCGACATCTGGTCGCAGCCGCGCTCCAACGAAGGCACGAACGCCACTGGAGTGGCATTGCAAGCCGAACGCTTCATTCGATTCGGCCCAGCCCGCCTCGATGCCCTCAAGTCACTCCTGATTCCCGAGCATGTCGGCTGGCGATTCTTCCAGTCTCCCTGGAATCGCCCGACGTCGTTCGCGATTGGCGGCCTGTTGATCGCATGGTGCGCCGCACGCCTGGTGAAGCGCCCTGGGGCGGAGGACGTTTACTTTCTAATCACGCTCGGAATCATTTCGGTCTGGCCCTATCAGGAGGGAATGCGGCTCGCCGCCCCGCTGCTGCCGATTGCGTGGTGCTACGTCGTTGAAATTGGGTCCGCTGCGCGGCAGACGATGCTTCGAGCGGGACGAATTCGCCTCGCAAAGGGCGCGGTCGCGGCCACGATCTTGATTGCAGCGTCCGCCGCCGCGATGGAACGCGTGCATCTTCAAGGGTCTCTCGATATCGCCGCAGTAAAATCCTCCGCCCGATTGGCAGCCGGCCAGAATCTCGCCAATTGGCTTGACTCGCGCGTGCTGGCGGGCGCCGAATTGGTATGTGTCACCGACCAGCAAAGCGACGCCAAGCTGACCGCCATTGCAGCGAATTATCTCGGCCGCCGGGCGATCGCGAGTTTTCGGGACGTGGACGGCCCGGAGTTGCAGGCCGTCCTGCGCGAGTTTCGGCACAAGGGCCCGCTGCTGGTGGAAAGCTCGCTCCTGGTGGGGCAGGCTTCTCTTCGCCCTATTGCCTCACGCCCCTCCCCTACCGCGGTTGTTTCGCAGGCAACCGGGGGATTCACACTCTGTTCGCCCAACCAGATCGATCATTGGCACGCAGCGCGATAAGCTCGTGCCGATTCCCGCGCAATGTGATCAGACAACTTCTGGGACCTGTGACTGTGGGTGGATTCCAGTCAGTCGCGGCTGCGCGAGGGGACTATTGCCCATCGATGATGCTTTCGACCCCACCAAGCAGGATCCAGGAAGCATTGCGACGCGCCGCACGGACTGGCACGGTGCTTGCCATTCTCAAGTGCGACGATCCGGCGGCGTGCCGGATGGCGAAAAGCAGTGATCACGCTGGGACAAAAGGAGTCAAACTTAACAATGGAAGGCTTCGATCTGTTGGCCAGCATTCAGGCGTTCTTCTCGGGAATCTGGGAAATACTCGCCGGATTCCTCGGTCTGATCTTCGGCCCGATTCAACCGTAGCAACGGTCACACGCTTCAAACTTCCCTCTCCTCTCTCCAGTGCGGCAAGAAAAAGGCCCGCGGCGCAAAGCCCGGGCCTTTTTCGATTTTACCATCGCGCAAAAAAACCGGCGGCGCTGGACCTTGCCACGCGCCGCCGGCAATACGCTTCCGGCGAATCTACGCCTCAATCAAACCGAATTACCAGCCGCAGCGATTGCCGCGACCCCAGCCGCCTCGGCTGTAGTTGAACGAGAAGCCGACCGACCGCGGCGCGCGACTGTATCGCGGACCGCAATCGTTCCACGATCGCGAGTAGCCCCACGACCGCACCGGCGGGCAATACCGCGGTGCCGCGAATCGCGGACCGCAGTCGGACCACGAGCGGCTGTACGAGTACGAATAGCCGCCTCGCCGCGGGCCGCACCGTCCGCCGGCCTCGGCCGTGGCCGCGCCGACCGTGCTAACCGCCAACGCGGCGACGGCTCCCAACACCATGATTCTCAAACGACTGTTCATGTCTCAATTCTCCTGCAAACGACAGAGTCTTCGCCGACTTGGCCGTTTACGGCGCTGTGGGCGGCCAACCCACAGGCGATCCCCGCAATACGAGGACAAACGTTCAGACACAGGGGAGGCTGGATGGTTAGCGATGCCGGGGAACGTCGTTGCGGCCCTACCTGGCGAGAATCCACCAGCCGATGACGGCCAGCCCCAGAATGACGCGATAGACCGCGAATGGAGTGAGCGACCGCGTTTGCAGGTACTTCATGAATCCTGCGACGACCACCCATGCCACGACAAATGAAGTCGCGAATCCCACCGCCAGCACAGCCGCCTGTTCGGAACCAATTGCATGCCGGTACTTGATGAGCTTGAGGAGGCCCGCCCCAAGCAAGGTCGGAATGGCGAGATAAAAGGAGAACTGCGCCGCCGTCGGCGCTGGGAGGCCTGCGATCATCCCTCCCATGATCGTCGCCATGGCGCGGCTGGTCCCCGGGATGATCGAAACGACCTGGGCAAGGCCGATGAGGAAGGCCTGCCGCAGCGTCACATCGTCGATCCCCGGACCAGTGGTGCGACGATACTTGCGTTCGATCAGGACCATCGCGATCGCACCAAGGATCAAGGCGACTCCGACCGGGAGGGGTTTCTCAAGAATCTTCTCGACGTAGTCGTTGAGCGGCAGACCGATCACGGCGGCGGGCAGCATGGCGACGACGAGCTTCGTAATGAGGTGGCTGGCGAATCCGCCGCGCGGCGACGCAAGTGCCGCGTTCAGCAGGTGTCGCCGAAAATGAAGGATGACGGCCAGGATCGCGCCGATCTGGATGAAATAGAGAAAGACCTTCCACGATGGCAATTCGCCGTCCACCTTCAGCATCGGCATCGCGATGATCAGGTGGCCCGTGCTGGAGATCGGAAGGAACTCGCTAAGGCCTTCGATGACCCCGAGGACGATTGCTTTAAGTAGGTCGCTCACGGGCGCGCTCCGATGCTAACCGCGGGCACGCTGCGAGAGCGCCTGCCGCGACGCAGCAAGGTACGACCCGACGCTAAGAATCGTCACGGCGACGGTGAGCCAGATCATGATCGTGCGCGCCGTTGTAATCCACTCGATGTCGCGCCACGCGTGGATGGACTTGAGAATGAGCGGAATCGTGATCGACTGAAGCAGCATCTTGACTTTGCCCCAGAGGTTGGCCGCGTAAGGCGTGCCGGCGGCCTCGCTGAACCCGCGCAGGCTCGTGACGAGAAACTCCCGCGCGATCATGACCACCACCATCCACGGGGCCAGTCCAGTGACAGCGAGCCCCCGTTCATCGTGAAAGCCCGGCCCCAGGAACAGGATGAACCCGCCGCAAACAAGAATTTTGTCAACAAACGGATCGAGAATGCGCCCGAACGAGGTGACCTGGTTCTGTTTGCGCGCGAGGTAGCCGTCAAGGATGTCCGACAGCGCCGCGACGATGAAGAGCCAGAAAGCAGCCTCGATCATCCAGGCCTGATCGACCCGGCGAGGCCATTCAAACGCACCAAGCAGACAGAAAAACACGATCGCCAGAACCAGTCGAGCCAGGGTGATCTGGTTGGGAAGGTTCATTCGACCGGTGGCATCCTTTGCCCAAAGCGTCGGATTCGCCCGGCCGGCCCGGAAGCAGAGGCAAATCGGCCGCGGCAATCCCTCCACGGCGAGAAACAAGAGACTTCGATTGGGCGCGGCTGGATTCGAACCAGCGAAGGCAGAGCCAACGGGTTTACAGCCCGTCTCCTTTGGCCACTCGGACACACGCCCGGGCTCATTCCACAGGGCCTGTGCGACAACGCCCGTGGGGGAAAGACTATACGGCGAGCCCGTTTACTCGTCCAGTCCCGCGATATGCAGAGAATTCACAGCCCCTATTGACCACACAGGATCAATTCGGATGTGAACCATGTCGCACTGGGCATAAACCTGGGCGTTCACCCCTCTTAGGAATCATGGAACGTTCCAAATCATTCCACAAGCAGTCCAAACCCAGATTCTGGGGGGCCATGAAACCGCGGCGAGGGTATTTTCTGTCCCAAGAATGAGACAAGGGTGTGCTTAGACAACCGATGGCACGCCAATCTTTACGAGGTCCGCCCGGCACAGGACAATTGACATCGCGGTTAGATTTGAGTTATACTTGGCCCCGGTTCAGTCCCAATCGGCATTCGATTGGGGCGTGCATCTGCTTTAGTTGGGAGTTGATCGATGAAAACTCGCGCTCTTGCCTTTTCGACGCTTGTGTGCTTGTCAATCGCATCCATCACGACGGCGGCTCCCCTGAGCTGGACGTTTCCGCTGGACGGTCTCCAGGAAACGCCGCCGGTCGCCACCCCCGGAACCGGAGATTGCCAGCTCGACTTCGACGATGTCACCGGTGACTGGAACCTGCTCTGCAATTTCAGCGGCCTGATCGGAACTGCGAACAACGCGCACATTCACGGCCCGGCGCTTCCGGGCGTCCCGGCCGGCGTCCTCGTTGGACTGTCATTCACGCCGGCATCGAGTGGAACGATCACAGGCAGCGGCACGTTTACGCCGACCGTCCTCCAGCATGTCCTCGACGGTTTGACCTATGTGAATCTGCATTCGACGTTCCGACCCGCTGGAGAAATTCGCGGGCAGATTGTTCCCGAGCCGACCACCGCGCTGCTTCTGGGGCTTGGCGCATTGGGCATCGTCGCCCGTCGCTCACGGCGCAGGTAATTCGCCCCGCTGTTTCTGTGGGAAATCCAGAATCGACAGGAGCGCATCGAACGGTGCGCTCCTTTTTTTTGCGCCCGAGGCTGCCGAATCGCAACGTGAGGGGCCGTGTTCCTCAAATGCGAATTTCCTGCACCGATCAAATCAGAAACGCCATCACGTCATAAACAACGTGGCAGCCAACGGCAAGGCCGAAGCCGCGTAGTACATAAACGCCCGCGAGATACCCCCCCGCCGCACTGCGAAATGCAAATCCTCCGGTGGTGAACTCTTCGGCCCCGATCGGGGAATAGTGGTGCGCGGCGAACAATAGCGAGGAAACGATGACCGCCGAGGCGACGCCGATTGATTGCCGCACACGGCCCACATCGGTAATCAGGAGCGTCAGCAAGGAAATGATCATGAGCCGAAAAACAAGCTCTTCGTACAACCCCGCCCCGACGCTTAGCAGCAAATCGTCCAATTGGCTTGCCGAATTGCCGGACGCTTGAAGCAATACAGTGCCGCTTGGCGATCCCGCCATTGCGAACGCCGACCTCGCGGCCAGCCCGGGAATCCAATCGTTCAGTAACAACAATGGAATCGCCAGCAAGACGCTCTCGCCCGCCATCCCGCCCAAGGGCCAGCCCTCGACCTTCCACGGATGCCGGCTTGCAAGGTGCCAGAAAAGCAGCACTGCAATGAGCGCCGCGCCGGGCAGGTAGTAGCCCGTAACGCCAAAGAGACTGAAAAACCATTGAAGCAACTGTTGCGCCGCGAGGAACGGCCGCTGCTGATGCAACGCGCTGCCGTGCAACCAGATCATGCCGAGTTCGTACGCGGCGATCATCGGCGCGAGGAAGGCGAGGCATTGAAGTGGTCGCTGCGTCACCTCCCAATAGCGCGCCGGCTCCGAATCTCGGCGCTTGGCCGGACGTTTCGGAAGCGTTGCGGGAGGCTTGCGTCGGGCAGCGCGACGAGGCATAAGCGGGTATCATTACCCGGCGCGGTAGCAGTCCGCAATGTGGCACCCGTCAAGCTCGAATTGCATGGCCGACGCCGTTGCAAAAGTGATACGCCGCTTTTATCGCGAGCTGCTGCGCGCCTACGGATCGCAAGGCTGGTGGCCGGGTGATTCACCCACCGAGGTCGTGGTCGGCGCGATTCTGACGCAGAACACAAACTGGCGCAACGTCGAGAAGGCCATCGCAAACCTGAAGGCCGCCCGGCTTTTGTCCTGGCGTGCGCTGCGAGACATAAGCACGCACCAGCTCGCGGCGTTGATCAAGCCGGCAGGCTATTTCAACGTCAAAGCGAAGCGACTCAAATGCTTCGTCACATGGCTATGGAAGCATCACGGAGGCAGCCTGACACGACTCGGACGCCTCGATAAAGCCGCCGCACGCAAGGCGCTGCTGGAAGTGAATGGAATTGGACCGGAGACGGCGGACTCGATCCTCGTTTACGCACTGTGCAAGCCGAGCTTCGTCGTGGATGCGTACACCCATAGGGTGATTCGTCGCCACGGCCTGATCGAAGACAAGCCTGACTACCATAAGACCCAATCATTATTTGAGCGCAGCATTCCGGCCAATGCGCAATTGTACAACGAATACCACGCATTGATCGTGAAAGTGGCAAAAAGCCATTGCAAGACACGAGCGAATTGCGAGGGATGCCCGCTGCAATGGCATCCGCACGACGCCAGCCGCTAGCAACGATTGCAACGGACCTTCCATCGCGCCATCATGCGGTTGCGCGCGACAGGCTGCCGAATGCCCGCAATGGGGATTACCCCATCGTCTTGTTCTTATAGATTTTGTAACCGACAAGAATCCCGACGATCAGAAGCACCAGGAGGCCATTCCGCATCGTGAACACCGCGCCGTCGTCTTGAGCAAGCATGAGAAGGTTGGCCAACATGCGAGCGATCCTCATAACAGTTTTGAGTTTGCGTGGCGCTTCTGCGACACGCACCGAGTCGCCGATCCCAAAGCGACCTCGCTAAAGTGTCTTACCGGACCTGTCGATGCATGTCAAGGAGGGTGTTCGGCAAGCAACACGTGGTCGAGTGCGACGGTGAACTGGTCGCATTCTTCCTCGCGAGCGAGCCGGAGACCATGCTCCTGAAAGTGCCGTAGCGTGCCGCACCGTTACCGTGCCTCCGTTTCCAGTCTTCCGACTCATCGGATGCGGATCGCGCCCGCGCTTCGCGGCAGCCTCGCTCGGGGCTATCACGCTCCGGATCTGAAACGCGACATCCTGGCTGGACTTGTGGTTGGCGTCGTCGCCCTGCCGCTCTCGATGGCGCTGGCCATCGCATCAGGCGTCCCGCCGCAGCACGGGCTGTACACGGCCATCGTCGCCGGTGGACTCATCGCCCTTCTGGGCGGCTCTCCGGTGCAGGTCTCAGGGCCGACCGCAGCGTTTGTTGTCATCCTCGCGCCGATCGCGCTGCAATTCGGCCTTGGCGGGCTGATGGTTGCCACGATGATGGCCGGTGTGTTGCTGGTGATTGCCGGCGCCATGCGGCTGGGACAACTCATTGAGTTCATTCCCTATCCGGTCACGACGGGCTTTACCTCCGGCATCGCCGTCGTCATCGCAACAATGCAGGTGCGCGATTTCTTTGGACTGAAGATCGAGCACATGCCGGAGCATTTTCATGAACGCGTTCAGGCACTGGCTCAGGCGGTGCCGCGATTTCACCGCCCCGATCTGCTCATCGGGTTGCTCACACTCGCGGTGCTCGTTCTCTTGCCGAAGATCACGCGGCGGATTCCTTCACCGTTCGTTGCACTGCCGATGGCGTCGGTCGCTGCCTACTTCGCCTGTCGCTTCGGCACGGGCGTTGAGATCGACACGATCGCCAGTCGTTTTTCATACACACTCGACGGCGTCACCCATGCCGGCGTGCCGCAACTTCCCCCCGTTCCGATCTGGCCGTGGAACGCGCCGGGGCCAAGCGGCGGAGACTTCACGCTTTCGCTGGCAACCCTCCGCGCGCTGATCGGGCCGGCCTTCGCCATTGCCATGCTCGGGGCGATCGAGTCGCTGCTGTCGGCCGTCGTCGCCGACGGCATGACCGGCGAGAAGCACAATCCCGACGCGGAGTTGATTGCACAGGGCATCGGCAACATCGCATCGCCCTTTTTCGGTGGAATTGCTGCGACGGGGGCGATCGCCCGGACCGCAACCAACATCCGATCGGGCGCTCGATCTCCGGTCGCTTCCCTGACTCACGCCATTTTTATCCTGTTGGCGGTCCTGTTGCTGGCGCCGCTCCTGGGATATCTGCCGATGGCTTCGATGGCGGCATTGCTGCTCGTGGTCGCGTGGAACATGAGCGAAGCCAAACATTTTTTCCACGTAATCCGTGTCGCCCCCGCAGCCGACGTCCTCGTGCTGGTCACTTGCTTCGCGCTGACCGTGCTGTTCGACATGATGATCGCCGTGGGCGCCGGTGTCGTGCTGGCAGCGCTGCTGTTCATGCGGCGCATGGCCGAGGTCTCCACGGTGCAACTCGTCTCTTCGCATCCGCTCGCGCGGCAGGAGGCGTTGCCGCCCGACGTCGTGATCTATGAAATCGCGGGGCCGCTGTTCTTCGGCGCTGCTCAAAAGGCCATGAGTTCCCTGCGCACCGTTGAACGCGGCATCCGCACCGTCGTGCTGGACATGGTTTCGGTTCCGGTCATGGATGCGACCGGCCTGGTCAATCTCGAATCGGCAATGGAGAAGCTCCGCCGCGCCGGTGCAAACGTCATCATCGGCGGAGCGCGGCCGCCCGTGCTTAAGCTCATGGCAAAGGCCGGCTGGAAGGGCCGCCACGAATGGCTGTCCATCTACGGCACGATGGAAGAGGCGCTGCGCAAGGCGCGCGACCTGCCGCGCCGATCGCTCTCGGGCCGCAGCGGCGTTATCCCGGTCGGCGATGCCGGTACTCAAAAATCGCGATGAATCCCCATGCGCTCGGCCTCTTCTCGCAGATGACGAAGCGCCCGATGGCAGATCATATGAATCGATCCGATGGATCGCTTGAGTTGCTTCGCCACTTCCGACACCGGCCGCCCTTCGATGAATCTCATCTGGATCACATCGCGATAATGATCGGGCAACGCCGCGATGCACTCGGCCAGGACATCGATCGCTTCATCCCGCCGCACGGCCTGGCTGGGCGTGCCGGTTTGCGACATGATGCGTGCCATGAGATCGACGTAACTGGTCTGACCGGCGGTTTGCGGAGCCTGCTTCACCTCGCGGCGCACGTCGCGTCGGTCGGCCCGCATGGCGCGGTGCTCGTCGATCAGTTTTCGGTCGAGAATGGCGTACATCCAGCGGAGAAAAGAATCCTTGCCCTGGTACTCGAACTGATCGATGGCGCGGAACGTCTCCAGATACACCTGTTGGAGGATGTCCTCCGGCTCGATCCGCGCCTTCATCGTGGCGTCCATTTGACGCAGCAGGCGAGCACGCAAGCGCGGATGGTACATCACGAGCAAGCGCTGGGTTGCTTCCTCGTTGCCCTTTCGAGCACGCTGGATGAGAATCTTCGTTTCGGTCGAGTCGGACAAGGGCGACCCCGTGATTGAAGCGTGTCTGCCGTCAATGCCTTCGTCATCGGCATCCCGACCGAACCGGCCTAGAATAGGGCGCAAGCCGGAAATGGACTTCTGGGAGCGAGAAAAGGCCGGTGGTTGTGATAATCCTGCACAATTGTAATCGCCAATTGCGGATTCGGGCAAGGCATAACCCTAATTGCCCCGGTGGTTTACACTCCCGACCTCGCCGCGAAAGACGGATGCGATTTTCCATTGAACGAACCGCCGGTTTGGTGCAACACTTATAGGAGAGAGGATCCGCGCCCCAGCCTGAACAACCGGGCCAGCGCCGACGGTGCCGAAACGGAATGAATCCCGCAGACCCGCAACCCGCAGATTCCCCGGATGACGCGCTCGACGAACGCCTGGGAGAGCTGATTAACGAGTTCTTCGATCGGCGTTCGCGCGGCGAGCCGATCTCCGAAGACTCGTTCCTCGCGGAGAATCCGCAGCATGCCGACGTGCTGCGCGAGCATCTGCGCGGGTTGCACCTCCTTGAACCGCTAAGCAAATCCGGCGCGTCCTCGTCGGCGGACGACACGCTCGCTCGGCCGATGGAAGGTCACTTCGGCGGATCGTCGGCCCGCTCGAACGGCGGCGAATCGAATCAGCCGATCCCCACGGTCGCCGGCTACGAAGTGCAGAAGCCGATTGGTCGCGGCGGCATGGGCCTGGTCTATCGCGCGATTCAAATTTCCACGCGGCGCGTCGTGGCGCTGAAGGTGTTGCTGGAAGGACCGTTCGCGACGGAGATGGCGCGGCGGAGGTTTGAGCGCGAGATTTCGCTCGCCGCGGGTCTGCGTCACCCGAACATCATCCCGATTTACGACAGCGGCACGTCCGACGGCCGCATGTACTACGCAATGGAGTTCATCTACGGGCTTCCGTTGAGCGACTACCTGCGCGTGCACAATCTCTCGATCCGCGACTCACTGCAATTGATGCTGAAGGTGTTCGCGGCCGTGGGCTATGCCCATCAGCGCGGCGTGGTGCATCGCGACCTGAAGCCGTCGAACATTCTCGTCGACGGCGAGGGCGAGCCGCACATCCTCGATTTCGGCCTGGCAAAGAGCGGCGCGCTGGGCGACGTGACCACGTCGATCTCGGCGCCGATCATCGGCACGCCGGCGTACATGTCGCCGGAGCAGGCTTCGGCCGATCCGAACAGCGTCGATATTCGTACGGATGTCTATTCGCTCGGCGTCGTGCTGTACGAGGCGGTCTGCAAGAAACTGCCTTACGACACGAGCGGCGCCATCGGCAAGGCCCTGCAGAACATTGCCCATGCCGAACCGACCTTCCCAACCAAGCACAACCCGAAAATCGACGCGGAGCTCGCGGCCATCGCGCTGAAGGCGCTCGAGAAGAACAAGGACAATCGCTATCAATCGGTAGATGGCTTTGCGCAGGACGTTCGCCACTACCTCGCCGGCGAGCCGATTTCGGCAAAACAGGCGACCGGTACTTATCTACTAAAGAAGGCCGTTCTCAAGCATCGGGCGCTGGTCGGCGTCTGCGCCGGCCTGCTGGCGATGTTCGGCATTTCGTGGTGGACCGTGCGGCAGTTTTCTCGCGTCAGCACGGAAAAAGAGGGATTGCACGAACGCTTGGCGCGAATCGAAGAAGACTCGGCCAAGAAGGACGCCGCGATTCAGGAACTAGTGAAACAAGGCGGCGGCGGGTCCAGCGCTGTCACCGATGTCGTTCTGGGTACCCTTGATCCCCAGGAAGCCAAGCTCGCACAATTCATGCGGTCGATCTCCGGGAAGACACGTGACGAGCAAGTGGTCAGCTTGCTGGCATTCATCGCGAGCAACGTTCCGGCGACGTCGGAAAGTGATTCGACTTCATTCAAGACGCCGAACGTTGAAGAGTTTGATCGACCGCTCGCCAGCCCACGCCCGTCGCAGTACAGCAGCACCGCTTCCCAACCGGCAACCGAGTCTGCAGAATACCAGCGCATTCTCCAGATGCTTCAGGACAGCGCGATCCGCGCCGCCTTGGCAAATCAGGCAACAAGCCAGCCTGCGTCGAGTCAGCCCTCATCTGTCGCGGCAACGTCCCAATCCGCGCAGCCGCCGACTTCCCAGCCGACAGAGAGTGCAGCTTCCGCCCCGCCGCCATCCTCGCAGCCTTCGGGCACGTGATGAGAGTTTCTTAGAAGGATTCTCGATCTTACGGCAGGAACTGATCGCCCGGCCCCGGCGGCGCGTCGGTCTCACCGCGATGCACGAGGTGCACGCCGTAATCGCTGGGCGGATTGCGCAATGAAGCGATCCACGCCTCGATGCGCTTGAACCCCATCGCGCTGCGGCTGCGGAACAGTGGCTTCAGCTTGATGTTGCCGGGGTGACGCAGCTCGGGTCGCACTTCCGATTCGGGCAGCAGGTAGGTCAGCATCAACGAATTGGACACTTGCGCGCGGTTGATGAGCGGCCGGCCCTTGTGCCCCAGCTCGTTCAATAAGATGAAATTACCATACAGCGCGCTGTTGGTCTTCTTGGGATCCTTGAACAATCGAAACTTTACCTGGTCAACCGGTGCGCCGGGGCCATGACAGCCGGACGTCGCGCAACTCCGCAGAATCGGCGGCAGAACGTTGCGTTTGAACTCCGCATAGACTTCCGGATCGGTCAGGATTTCCACTTTGTCGGCGAACTCCTCGCGCTTGTAAAACGCGATCGCGTGGAGTTTCTGCGGCGGCGTCTGCTTAAGGAAATCGCGCCGGTTGCGCTCCTCGGCAAAATCGGGGTGGCCTTCCATGCTCACGAGGAACTCGTCCACAATCTCGCGCGGCACCTTGACCGTCACGCGGTCTGGCTGCGTCGTGCGCATGCGCATGCCGCGCAGCTCCATGTAGCGAATCCGGCTGATTTCCTTATTCGTCAGCTTGCGCTCCTCGACGCGATACGGTCCCTCGAACATCGCACGCATCGCTTCTTCGTCGGCTTCGTCGCCAGGGCCGGATGTCGGCTGCGGCGGGTCTTGCACCAAGAAGTAGGCCGGCGCGGCCCGCGAGTCGCTCTCGTTCGCCGTCGGCTGCCACATGGCCCCGACCATGCACCACGCAGCCGCCGCACCCAATAAACAACCGCATACTCGATGTCTCATGCGACTCATCCCCAACTGATTCGATTTCACAATTCCAGCCCCATGGTGGCCGAGGTCGGGCCACCGATTCTTAGGGGCTGCCGCGGCAGCCGATCCCTGATTATTCTATCCCATCGGAGGATGCTTGTGCCATGATGTTGATTCCGCCTGAATCCGACGGCGGCGACCGCACCTTTGATCTTGCGGAACTGGTCGGCCGGAAAGTCGTCTTGGACACGGAAGGCCCCTTGATTTATCTCGGCACGCTTGAACGCGTGACGCGGGAGGGGTTCTGGCTGGAGCGGGCCGACATTCGCGACCGGAACGAGGGGCACGACACGAAGGAGGAATACATCTGCGCCGCACAGAAGCTGGGCATTCGAGAAAACCGGCAGCGCATTTTCGTCTTCGCCAACGTGGTGGTCAGCATCTCCGCGCTGGATGACGTGATCGGCACCTGATGGCTTTGCGCGCCAGGTGTACTAAAGGATTCCCGCGCTGAAGGACCCGCTCGGTCCCGACGGTTTGGCAGCGCCGCTGGAATGCGACGGCGCGCGAATTGGGCTCGGACACGTGCGAGCAGTCGCCTCGGCTTCCGTTTCCGGTGAGACCGATTCCCGCGCTGCATTGGAGCGCGCCGCAGCCGTCCGCTTCAAATCGTCGATCAACTCGTCGTACTCCGACGGCCCCAGATCGTCGTCATCGTCGAACGCCGCCGGGCGATACCCCGGCTCGGCCGAGCGGGCCAGTTCTTCCTGATAGGCCCGAATGATCTCCGCCTGAATCCGCTCGCGCCCCGACGGATTGATCGGGTGTGCCACGTCGGCGTGCAACTTGATGCGCCCCTGGGCATCCCGAATCGCTCGATTGTCATTCAATCGCGTGCCGCACTCGTTGCAGAATCGCGCCCGGAGATGGTTTTTGCAGCCGCATTTGCGGCAGCGATCGGCGAGCTTGCGCGACGGCATCGCCACAAACGGGCCATTGACGCCGTCGATGATCTTCAAGTCCCGAATGACAAACTCCCCGTCCAGCGTCACGCTGCAAAACGCTCGCAGCCGCTCGGAATTGCTTCCGACCAGCTTGATCCGGACTTCGGTAATGTTCATCGGGCGGCCTCCGGACTGTCATGGTGCAGATCAAGGGTGCATCGTCGGCGGCTGAACTCGAAGCGTACCACAACGAAGATATGAAACCAAGCGAATGCACGGAATCCAACTGGAATCATCCCAGCACGCTTGCGACTTCCACGCGGTCATCGGCCGCAAGCGCCGGCCTGACTCGTGCACTCCATGCCCGGGCTGCGGATTCATCATCAAACAAGGTGAACAGACAGCTCCCGCTACCGGTCATGCGAACAATTCGGCCGCCCTCGCCCGACAATCGCGTGTGTAACTCCGCGAGGCGCGGTTCGATTTCAAAGGCAGCGGATTCCAGGTCGTTGGACAACATGGGGAGCAGTTGATCGGCGCCGGCGCCTCGCACTGTCCAAGGCAGCACAGATGGATTCGAGGTTGTACGCGTTGTTGACATCGCGGCACGCTGTGCGTGACGGCGATACACGTCAGCCGTGGAAACGCCGAAGGACGGAATGACGATCGCGGAGAAGCCTCGCCATCCTTCCACGCGTTCGAGAATTTCACCGCGCCCTCGCATGACGGCCTGTCCGCCGGAAAGAAAAAAAGGCACGTCCGATCCGAGTGTCGCTGCAATGGCAGCGAGTTGATCGAATGACCCGTTGAGCCTCCAAAGTTCGTTCAACGCGATGAGTGTTGCCGCCGCGTCCGAGCTGCCGCCGCCCAACCCGCCGCCAATTGGAATGCGCTTGACGAGGTGGATGCGCACCAGCGGTGGTCGGCCGACGGCATCGGCCAATGCCCGGGCTGCGCGAAGAACCAGATTGCTCGAATCGCCAGCCAGCGGTACCGCGGCGTTTGATTCGATTGACAGACGAAGCTCATCCGTCGGATCGAAGCGCAATTCATCCGCAAGGGCAATGGGCACGGCCCAGGATTCCAACTCATGAAATCCATCGTTGCGGCGTCCACGCACCGCAAGCGTCAGGTTCAGCTTGGCAAAAGCCTCGCGGCGAATCATGCCGGAATCATATCGCGCGGCTGCCGAGGCCGTTTGACGAAGCGGGATATCAAGTCAATGATGAAGCCTCCGGGCGAGTGGCGGAATGGCAGACGCTGGGGATTTAAAATCCCCTATCCGCAAGGATGTGCGGGTTCGAGTCCCGCCTCGCCCACCATTTGATATTCTAAGCGCCTTGCGCCATCGTGACTTGCGGTTTTTGATAGCGCCGCTTGCGCTGCCTGCCGCGCCGTGCCGCTCGGTGCCGCGGCGAGTGCGCCGCTTTTTGCGCTACTTTTGGATGTGGGCGCCGGCTTCATTGTCGCCTCGGTTGCCGCTCGCTGGAAATCGTCCTCTGTCACCTGAAGGTAATGCTTCGCAGCAATGACCGGACTGTTGCCCAGCCACTTGCAAACGACGTGAACCGGGAACTCTGCAACAAGTTCGCTTTGGCGACTCGACCGCATATTCTGCCACAGCTTCGGCCACGGCTTCAGGCCCGCTCGCTTGATGATCTTTCCGAGCGTCGTGCGCAGGTTTTGTGTCGCATCGCGATATCGCGTAATGACATGCGTCGCTCCATCTTCGGCCATCTCGAACGCCTCGCGCATGTAGGGGAGCAACTCCGGGAACAGTGGAACGCTTCGACTTCCGCCCCCAGCGTGATGCTCCGTCTTGCTCGAATGAACCGTGAATCGACCGCGATCCCAGTCCACGTCATCCCAGGCGAGTGGCAGCACTTCAGACGGCATGCGCAGTCCGCCGTATCGCGCCAATGCGATAAGAAGCCTCCATTGAGAGTCCGGTGCCGTGTCGATCAACGCTCGCGTCTCCTCCGGTGTCACAAAGTAGAACCGTGACGTATTCTCCCGCACCGACGCGGCCAGCCCCTCAAAGGGATTTTCGGCAATCAGTCCTCGCTTGGCCGCCGCCCTGAAGAACTGCCTTGCAATGCCAGTCCTCCGTCGGATCGTGTTTGGAGCAAGCCGTTCATGGGACTTAAGCCAATTTCGCCATTCCTCCGCGCGGGCTGGGGTGATGCTGTTGAGCGGTGCATCGGCTCCAAAAAATGTCTTGAGGTTCCGCTCGGCGTTAGAGTAGCTGATTCCAGTCGCAGCCTTTACGTCGCCTCGACCCAAGATGTAGCACTCGATGAAGTCTCCGAGCATTGCGCACGCGGCCTCTTCCTGGACTTCGATCTCAATCAGGCCCGCCTTTTCCAGCTTCTTTTTGAAGGCAGGTGCCCGCTGGTGAACCCATTGCTCCGTTTGAATCGGCAGCGGGTCGCCTGTTTTTTGAGAAAATACAATTGCCTCAATCTGCTCGCGATAAAGGTCTGCCTGCCTGTCCGTCATGCGGCCAAGCCAAATACTCTTTCGTTCACCCGCCGCGTCAAAGAACTGAATCCGCTTCAGCCCTTTCTTGTTCGTCGAAACACTCGCCATGTCATCGCCCCTTTTTCTTCGCCGGCCGACCACGCCACTTGAATCGGAGAATCTTGCGAGGGTCGAATCCGATGAACTTCGCAACCGCCTTCGTGAACAACTCGGACCGGTTCAGGCCGTTTCGCTTCGCATAATCATCCGCGGCCGCCAGAATGCGCCGCGCGATGATGATGTTGACCCGCTCCCGATCGGTCTCGAGCGCCTTGTCATCGACCTGGACAACGGTAATGGTGGCGCGCTTGCACTCCGGCCGCTTCGCAATCGTCTCAACCGTGCCGACATCCGGAACCGTTGTCCCGGAATCGGCCAGGTCTGCAATGTGCGACGCTACGGACTCTGTGATTCTCGCGAGCGCGGCATCCATCGACGCCGCGCGCACGGGCTTCAAGTCGGCGAACGCGGGAGCAAACGCCTCGAATCGGCCGCCTGTTTTTCGTATCGCAACGGGTACGATCATGGCAGCCGAATTGTCGCGTGTCGCCATCGCGGTGTCCATTATCCGCCCGCCTTCCCGCTGGGGATGACGATGAACTGCGGTTGCTCGGCAATCCATTCTTCCATCGACTTTGCCAACTCCAGAATCAGGTGCGATTGCATCCATTGCAGGTACGCGCCGAGCCGTTCACAAACGACCTCGGCCGTGTTCTCCAGTCCGACAAGGCTAAACCGTGCGACCTCTTCGCCGCCGTCTTTGCCCAGGAACACGCACACCTGAACATGATCCATCCCGCGAGGCACAATCGAGCCGCGCGCCTTGTCGATGTCCGCCCGGATTTCATCATCCATCTTGTGACGGACGTATCGCGGCGGGAAATACTCGCCGTTGGTCCGGCCGGTGAAGCAGACGCGATCCGTTTCCGGCGGTTCTGCCCAGTCCGGTAGTTCGGCCGATCGCCTTCGCTGAACTGCTCTGCCTTTCTTCGCCGTTTGTGTTTTCATTTTTCTTCTCCGTGCTTTGGTGTCTCGCCTTCTCGACGCTTCAACAATTGACCCGTGCATGGGTCGGTATTCGGGTGCCAGCCATCGCGCACGCGGGCGGCCGGACTTTGGCTTCCAACGATCCTGGCCGTCGGAGCGTTGGGCGCCCCAAGCGCCGTACAGAATTCGGCCGCCACGTCGCCAACATCGCCCCGGATCATTCCGGCCGAAGCAAACTCCAGCAGGTCGGCTACCTCGGCTTGGAGCGGCAGTCTCCCAACGTCTCGCAGATAAATGTCTTCCAACCGCGCGAAGTACCACGCGGTCAATATCGCCCCCTCGACACTCAAGAAGCCGCGCTCACTGCGCCACCAGCCGGCCGGGACAGAATGCTTCAGATTGTCGTCCATCGCTTCCATCACGCTGTGCGCCCTGCCGCATGAATCTCCACCTCTCGCCGCACTGCCGCGATAAGTTGCTCTACTTTGTCGCGGCTCAATCCCAGCGCGACCTGCGCCAACTCGAAACAACGCGCTTTGTGCCGCTCAATGTTGCGCGCGAATCTGTTGCGGCTATGCTGATCGTCACAGTCGTCGGCGAAACCGTCCGCTCCCTGCGCTGGCGATTGCGCGCGCCGCTCCAGCACTTCCACAATCGCGCGCTGGATTGAAAGCGGCATCGACTTGAGGGCCGCGGCGGCCCGAATCGCTTCCTGGCTGAATGGTGATTGCATCTCTCAAGCCTCGCTGTCCAGCGGCAGGATTTCATTCATCCGCTCTTGGAAGAACCTGGCCGCCGTCGCCGGAACTGGCACGCCCAACGAATCGGCAACGCGACAAAACTCTTGGAACCCCCCCGATGCCTTCGCACCCAGAACTCCGCGCTCGGCGGCCGTGCTTCCGCCAACTCCGATCCGTTCGATAATGGCCTGTATCCGTTGACGCTCGGCTATGCGGTGTTCATCGTTCGCGCGGCGCCGGAGAGCGCCGCTGATTTCCAACCAATCGCGCCGGCTCAAAATAATCGGTTCTGATTCACTGCTCGGCATCGCTTTACCCTTCAATTCCGGTATCGGCGGGATACGCTCGCTGTTGGTGTGTAATTATTACACTTCCCAACACCAGCGTCAAGGGAAATCTGGTTAAAAAGCGGCGCGGGGCCTGAGGCTAATACCCCAGCACCCCGCCCGCAGGACAGTTCAGCGTGTGGGCTGACCCACGATCCACTGGTGCGGGTCGCAACAGGACTCGAAAAACCGCTGCGGTTCGTTGGAAACAACGGTTCTCGCCTAAATGAGCGCAAAATGCTGTGCAGTCGCATCACGGTTGCCCCCTCTCAGCCTCTCCCGAATCAGGCGCTGCCTCGGCCGGCTCGACGCGCCATGGGCGAACCTGTCGCGTTCCGGCAGCATCCACGCGGGCCGCCACCATCCGACGCAATTCAGCCGCTTGCCGTTCCAACGCATCGGCCAGCCGGAGCAAGCCGTCGCCCGGCCGAGTCGATGCACGTGAGCGACCTCTCGACTCAATCGCCCTTCGCGCAACCGGCACTCAGAAACGCCAATCAATTCGGCCGCCGCCCGCTCTGGTAGCAATTCGATCAGGCTCATGCTATCACTCTCTCTCGAACAATCGCCAATTTCGGCCCTTCAGCATTCTGCATTGATTCCCATTTGGGCTTCGGGCGCTCGAATGCGTGCGGTTGACCAAAGACTTCCTCGGTCATCGCGCAATGGATCATCGCCCGCCGTTCGTCCAGTCGGAGTTTGCGAATCGCTCCGGAGTTTCGTTCACGCCGAAGTACCGATTGAATCCATCGCACCCTTGCACGGGCTGCCTCAACAATGGCACGATCGGCTTCATGGAGCGCCGTGTATAGATTCACGTCAGCACCTCTTCATCTGCCGTCAATCGCCGCGAAGTCTCGCCGTGGTAGAACAGCCTGATTCGGTGCGCAGCCGATTCGTCGGCGGCATTCGTGATGCACGCGACCCCGTTCGGGTCGCACACCAGATAGACAAACAGGGCGATTTTGGTTTCTGCGTTGTCGCACGCCGCGAGAAGGGTCTGTTCGGCCGCCGCCCAAACTCGCAGCCTGGCTTGATCGGTATCAGGCAGCACACCGATTTCAGTGGCGGACCTGAAGCGGTCGTCCACGAAGTCGTCTTGGATGAGGGCCTTCAGGTCTTGGCCGCAGGTCTTTGCGAAGGCGGCCCGCCTGCGATCCAACTTTGCGCAAGCAACGTTACGTTTTTTATTCGGTTCATACCCAGGAAAACGTTCGGTATCGGCGCACCCGGTGCGCCCGTCCTTGCCCTGGCGTGCGCCCGTCGGGGCGCTGACCATGCGCCCAACGGGCGCACTTGATTCACCCGTTGGGGCGCACTCCGTGCGCCCGTGGGGGAGCGTTATTTGGAAAGTGGAGCGGGTCGTTTGGTCCGCCGCTGCGCCACCACGAGACCGTTGGGCGCCAAGCAGGCCGAGCGCCTCCAGCCGAGTAAGCCCTTGCTGCACCGATCGGCGCGTCAAACCGGTGCGGCGCGCAACGGTAGAAATGGCTGCGCGCACGCGCCCAGACTCATCACTCAAATCTGCCAGGTTGGCGAGAATCCACCTGTCTATTGGGCGCGGATCAGGTACGCGGACCGCGCGTCCGGTCTTCGCAGGAGCCGGCGTAATGGCAAAGAAGTGATCGTTGACGGCTTTGGAAACTTTCCAACTCACGGCGGCGCGTCCCCGCCTTCCTTCGCCCGTTGGAGGAGTGTGTCTAAATCTACAACGCGATAAACGACACGCCGCCCGACTCTGGTAAAATGAACCTTGCCTGCATTGCGCAGCCCGCGCAACGTTCTTTCTCCGATGGAGAGCATTTGCGCGGCTTCGCGCTCCGAGACCGCCAGCTTGGCAGGCTGCGACTCCGCCGGCGCCGGAGCAACCGAGACGCGCAGAATCGGCGGCGTTTTTGCCTTCGCGGGCATCATTGAGCGGCCTCTCCCAACTCACGATCGCCGACGAGGATTGTTTCAGCCGCTCCAGTTTTCGCCAAACGTGTAATTATCTCCACAACAGTCTGTTCGTCAAAAAGCAGTTTATTTCCGGCGCGCAGATGTGGAATCGTCCCAATTTCCGCCTGCTGGCGCAGCCAGGAAGTCGGAACCCCTGCTATCCTCGCCATTGGGCCGAGGGGTATTGGTGGTGAGTTCTTGTGGGTTTCCATGCGCGGATAATCGCACGGAAGGCAGGCTGGGTGATATATCGCATGCGCAGCGCATGCGTTTCATTTTCTCTTGCGAAGTATCCTATAGCCTTTTCTGGGGGCGTTTTCAATGCCATATGGCTTCAATTCGGCAATGATGCGGCTGCGCAGGCTTTCTTCGCTGATGTAGATTCTCTTTTCACGCAACTTCTCAACAATCTCTGGGCCTGTAAGGCAACGATACAAAGGCAACTCTATCAATAGCTCGTAAACCTCCGCTGCATTCACAGAGAGGCCCGGCAGGCATTCTGAACCCCGATCGTCGACCTCGCGCAAGCGATTGAGTCGCTCAAACGTTTCCAGTTCGTCGGCCTCTCGTCGTTCAAGCTCGGCGTGATTGATCCGCGGCCCTAACGCGCGAAGCAACTCATATTTGCCGATGATGTCTTCGCGAGTCCGATCCGTTGGCACGCGATCGGCGATCTCGCCAGTCCAATGCAATTCCGCCGCGTCCTCGCAGTAGCGATAGAGTTTTCCGTCCGGCGTGCGGGCTAGGAAGCATTCCGGCACAATCTTGACGGGGTGAGTCAATCGCGAAGGAAGTGCGGCCCGCTTCCCGTGTTTGCTTCGGAAATGCTCCGCCTGACGAAACTGAAGCCGCTCCAGAGGCGCTTCGTACTCGCTGTGAAGCAGTGCGAGCCATTCGTCCGTCGTAGGAACACTCGGAACATCTACGATTGTAGATTGATTGGCCGTTTGTGACATGGTGTTCACCTGTAACCGGATCGCCGGGTACGGATGCCGCCAGGTGAGTAACGGCATCCATGCCCGACGATGCAGCGCCCGTCGGCGCTTGTCCGGTTAAGCCATTATCGCGCACCGTCGACGCCGTTCAAGCAAGAATTGCTAGTTGGGAAGTCGTCGGCAATGGCGAATGGATGATCCACCTTCGCTTGGTTCGTGAAAAGTTTCACAATGTTTGGTAGATGTTCAGGCGGGTGATTCTTGACAGAAGATCGATAACCATTACAGTAGACTTTATTCGGAAAAGGGTGAGGCCGAGACGTTGGCGCGTCCCGGCCTCTGAAGCCCGTTCCGAATGTTGTGTCAAGGACGGCTGCTATGCGCAACCCCGATGGATCGGGCTACTGGGTTCCGATATTACCACGTCCCCCGCCCGCGTTCAACAGTTTGACGCCAACAAAATCTCTTTTTTGTGGCGAATTGCCCGGTCGATGCCCAGGTGCGTCGCAAGGCTGACGGGGTAGAGATCAATCTCGTGATCCCACGGGATTCCCTTCTCATCCCCAAGCCGAGTGAAGCACGATAGGCAAACGACCGAGCTCTTTACGTGGTCTGGCACGACCGCCAGCCATACATCGTTCGGAACGTTGAACCCTACCGGGTTCACATGGTAACAGAGTTTGCAGATTTCACGTGACGTTGTGTCACGCTGGAGAAGATTCATATGGCTACATATCGAAGGAAGAAGGACTCCGACACTTGGCACTATTGCCGCAACTGCTCAAACTGGCCGACGTATGACTACGTCGAAAAGACGGACAAGCCGACCAGTGGAGAACTTTGCGACGAGTGCAAGGGCAAGGACCGAAACGGGACTTGCACAAAGTAACATCCACATCACCGCGATGTGAGGACTTAGTTGTATCGGCCGACCCCGCTAATCCACCGGACTGGCGGGGTCGGCTCGTTTCTGGTCGGCATATTCTGCGCGTGAAACCCAGATTCCACCAGCATCCACCTGGAGGGCCGCAACTGGCGCGAGTCACTTCAGGACTCGAACTACCCGGCTCGCGCGCGATCTGCGATTGTTCTGCTGCAATGCTGTGCAATTTCCGGCGCAGTGCCTTCGCTCGATCTACTTACGGGCCGACTTATCCAGTAATGCCCGAAAGACGCTGTGTGTGCATTCCGTCGCCCGCGTTGCTCGCCAGGAATTGCGCACCAAGTCGCGAAATGCTATAAGCGCTTGCCCAAACCCAATGACTAATGAAGAATTCACGGCCGCGCCTACAAATACCCAAATTAGTAAATAATAAAATTCGGCGTCGTCTTTAGTAGTTGCCTTTCGATAGTCCCACCCCGCGAGCATCGCTGCCAATATCGCAAGAATCAGTCCAACTATCCCGGTCCAGCGCGTAACCTCTGCCCACCACATCAACCATCCATATTCCGGGACGGCAGCTTCAATTACTCCCGTTGATTCTCCAACAGTCTTGGCCGGCTCGGATGCGAACCAATTGGGTGGAGCCTCGCGTAATTTGATGCGCTCGCCACAATCGCACTTTACAATCGTTCCAGCGCGATCATCGCTAAAATGGAGTGCCTTTAAGCATGACTGGCAAGTGACGGTGATAATTGCCATTTTGCTTCTACCCCAGTGGGCGCACGGAAGAACGGGTCCGCCGCGGCCGCTCGGCGCAGTTTCCACACCTTCACGTTTGGGACAATGCCGGCGTGTCAAATAGGCGCCTTGCGGCCCGGCGAACTTTGAGAATCGTCTATCGACTTGATCGGCCAGTCAAGCCCGATCAATACCCCGTCGGGACCGTTTCGGCATAGCCGGACGGCGCACCGCCCTGGCGCTGCAGTTCCTTCACGAGACCCCGGATACTGCCCACGAGGTCATCCTTCATGGCCTGGCTCAACTCCACGCCCGTCACGGCCAGCGATTGCCGCAACTTCTCGGCGAGTTTCTGGGCGCCGTCCTCGAAGGCATCCGGGATCGTGGTGCGCAGCTCTTGAAGGACCGCGTCAAGATTCGCGATGTCCTGTTCGCTCAACAGCTTGAACCGCTGGCCGATCCGCTCAAGCTCGGACTGAAGGGCGCCGCCCGTCTGCGAGAAGCCGCCGGAACGATCAAACAGGCCGCGCAATTCGGTGTCGCTGCCGATGAAGTCGTCGATGAGGCGGCGGCGCATGGCGTCCGGGTTGATGAGGCCGGTCGCCTTGTTGATTTCGATGAGGCGGTTGGTCTTCAGGTCTCGCTGCCCGGCGTTGAACAGCAGCGCCGATCGGGCCTGCTCACGCAGGCGCGCAACCTCCATCGGGTCGCCGTACACTTCGGAGAAGTGGCCCAGCAGGCCGCGGTTGCGTTCCACCGAATCGCCCCGCAGCTTGAACCGCTCCACCGCCAGCGCCATTTCGGCTTCGGCCTGTTTGTTCCGCATTCCCATGATGGAGCCGCGTGCCATGTTGAGGGCATCGACGGCCGCCCCGGCTCTGGTGGGGTCTCGAAACGCCAGAAGGGCGGCATTGCCGGCCGCCAGGTACGACGAATTGATCTGCTGGCTGAAGGTCGGCATCGCGCGCGTGAGGCGGTTGATGCGCTCTTCAGCGGTCAGGAAATCGCGCGAAAGCCCCTCCAGCATGTCGGACAACTGGTTGCCGGCAAACGTGGCGTCATCGCGGGCCTTTTGGGCGAACTCGGCGATGGATTGATTGAGGCCCGTGAACTCGCCCGCCAGGTCTCGGATGTTGTCCGTGGCGTTCGTTGCCCCGATCCTCGCCCACGCGCTCTCAAACTCTTTGGTGGTCGGCATCATGCCGCCACGTTCAGCCCGCATGGCGGTGAACAGCGAGACGCCCGACTGGCCGAACCGCTTTGCGATATCGTCCGCCACGCCGGCGGCGTGTTGCTGCATCCCCCACGCGGCGCCGTTGCCCGTGAACTCATTGACGGGACCGTTCCACCACTCGGACGCCTTCGTGCCCAGCCATCGGCCGGTTCGGCCCTGCCAGTTGTTCGCCGTCATGGGGTTGAGGGCGTTGTAGGCCGCCGTGCCGAGGAAGTTTCCGGCCAGCCCCGCCGCGCCGAGCGTTCCCCAGCCCGGCAACATCCACGCCCCGGAGTTGGCGGCCGACATCGCGACCGCGCCGGGACTCGCTGCGCCGGCCTGCGCGGCCATGAGGGGTGTCGTGAATCTGCCGACCATCGCGGGCGCGGATGCCGCCGCCCCCCGGCCCGCGATTGCCCGCGCGATGCCCCGGCCACCGAAGTAGGTTCCTGTCGCCTTTACGGCATCGCCCAAAAGCCCGATCGCAGTTTCGCCGTACCGCCACGCTGCGCCATAGCCCAGCAACGCGCGCCCCTCCGATGACGACATGAGAATCTTGAGCGAACTCCATATCGCGCTGACCATCGTGCCGGCGAACCATCGAATGAACTCCGCGGCCGGTGTCTTGATCTGATCGAACAGCCCAAGCCCCACGTCCTTCAGGCTCGCGCCGCCCATGAGGGGTTGCAGGATGTTGGAACTCAAGAAGTTGCCGGCGCGGCCTGCCAGCGCGTTGATGCCTCCGCCCACACGGCCCGTCAGGTAGCCCAGCACGCCACTGTCCCGCAGCTCATCCAGACCGCCCAGCAGCCCGCCGCCTGCGCCGCGCAGCCGATCGAACAACGGCTTCGTGGTCTCGCGCAGCATGTTGGTCGCCATGTCCATCAGGTTGGACGTGACGCCCGTATAGGTTCCCAGCAGGTTTTGCATCATGCCGCCGAACCGCGACTTGATGATGTCTTCCAGCATCCCGAGCGCTTCATCGGGCGGCGTCAGCAGTTCGCCGCGCTTGTCGAACCGCGCCCCGCGGCGTTCCAATTCCTCGTTCGAGATGCCGAATCGCCGGATGGATCGAAACGCGATGCCGGTCAGGCCGGACTTCAGCTTGCCGAGCGCGTCCACCAGTTCGTTGACGGTCTCGGTCGTGCCGCCGAACGTCGCCGACAGGTCGCCCACCAGCGGAATCCACTTCCGGGAATTGAGGCCGAACGCCTCCAACTGCGCGGACGCCTGCACCAACCCTTGCACGTCGAAAGGCGTCTTCTCGGCGAATCGAATCATCCACGCGATTTGACTGTTGGCCTTCTCCTGGGACCGCATGACGGTCGTGAGCGTGATGCGATACCGCTCCATTTCGTCGTTGAGTTTGATGCCCTGCCGGAGCAACAGCCCCATCGCGCCGGCCGCCGCACCGCTGGCGACGCCGCCCCACATGAGGGTTGCACGGGTGGCGGTCTGGAAGCTCCTGAAGATGGACTGCCCGGCCGTCGTGGCCTTGCGGGTGAAGAAATCAATGGAGCCGCCGAGCCGCGCATAACCGGCCGCCAGTCGCCGTTGCCCGGCTTCCGCCTCCCGCGTGTACCGCATCTGCTTGGCGTGGAGGGAATCCACCGTGCGCTCATAGCCGCGCAGGCCGCCCGTCACGCGGTCAATCAACCCCATGCTGATCGCAACATCGGACATTTGATCCACTCCATCGGATCGCGCTCTAGTCGTGCAACGACTCGAACCCGGCCAAATCGCCGAAGGTTTCGCGTGTCACAACGCGGGAGCGTGCAATTAGCTGTGCATCGCCCTACTCGGACGCCTCGAATTCAATTGCTTCGCTCACAAAAAGGCGGCCGTCGTCAAGCTCGGCGTGCAGGTAGTACGTCCGCGCCTCGACGCTCCGAACCGAGAATTCAACCTCTCCGCCAATTGTCTCTACGCGAAGCCGCTTCCCGGCCGTCACAGCCTCCAGTTCCGTACCAGCCTCATGAACCTCAAAAGCCGCCGGCTCCGCTGTCGTCAGCCATCCATAGGGAGAATCCCCTAGCCAGACTTCGACAATCCGCGATTGTTCGATCGTGGCGCCTTCAAAGTCTTTCAGTGTCGCGGTGACCACGATTTCGTCATCAACCTGGGCCGCAGCCTCGAACTCGATTGATCCGAACTCGGCCCCCAGCCCATCGACCAAGTTGAGTGGCCCAATTCGCTTTCCGTACAGAATCGCGCACGAGGGCCGAGCGTCTTCATACAACCCGGTCGGCTTGCTGGTAGCAGCCTGGGGGACACGGTGCAAACTGATGCGACCCGGCGTGAAGCCGTCAGCATTGACAGCGATTTCGTCCTGATCGGGGTCGTATTCGATGAAGTTTTCCGTGGCGTCATCAACCGGGACGGTTTCCTGCTCCTGAAGCTCACCGACGACCTGCCCCCTTCCATTGTGGATGAGTCCTTTCTCAACCTCGAAGGAAAACCCTCGGCTTTCATGCCGGTTGATCGCAAAGCGTCCAGCCTGCTCCATCCGACTCTTGTTCGATACCAACTGCCTGAACAGCAAATCGAGAATTGACGACATTCGAGGGCCGACCACAGCAAGGCGAGGGAACGCGCTGTCGATCCGCTTTCCAATTCGCTGGTCATCAAATGGATTCGGGCATTCCAGTGTCTTACAGACTGCAATTAGCCGCCATTCATCGCCGATCCGACAACCAATTTGCTGAATCGCATCATCGCCCGCCAGTCCAATGCCGATTGAGGGTAATTCGCCTAGTTCTAGCAGCGAATTGAGTAGCTGGACCGTCCCTGCGGGGAAAGTCAGCGTTTTGAGGCCGACCGTAGTAGCCGTTTGGCTAATATCGTTGGCCGATACATAGGCCGCGATTCGATTGAAAAGCTCCTCATCCGTGTCGGTGCCTCGATAATCCTGGAACAGACACCACGCGAAGAGGTTGCTCGTGGCATCGCTCACATCCGTCACCTCGAACTGCACCTGCAATGAGTCCAGCACGGTCCCCTTTGGCACTTTTGCCAAATTGAAGTACCCGTAGGACTTGCGAACATCGGCCGTCCCCTCTGAAACATAAGACGCATCGCCGTCTTCGATTCGCGAGAACGTGCCGTCGTTGTTTCGGGCGGTTCCGGTGTTCGATCCATTGATAACCAACTCTACGGTTGTAGCCATTCTCGGTTCTCCCATCGACTCCATCGCGACAGCGCCGAACATTAGCGCAACGCCTGCTATTAAGCCCATTCTCGCCATGATTCGTCTCCGGTCTCTATCTATTCCGTACACCTCTCCGCTTTGGTCGAATCAGTTTCCCGCGGTCGCCGGCCGCCGGAGCGCCGGCAAAATTCCGCGTGACGCATGCCCGCGCCTTGATCGTCTCGCCCTCGTTGTAGGTCGCCGTCACCGTAATGACGTTGAGGCCGATCTGGAGCGGGATGTCTTCGACCGTCCAATCCCCATCGACCGGCGTAATGTCGCCATTCCCGCCGCGGCTGTTGCGCCATGTGCATCCAGCCAGCCCCTCGGCATCCACAGTTCCGGAGAGCGTCACCGATCCGCCATCGGTTCTAATGACGCTCCTGGTTGTTGGTCCCGTGATCGTCAATGCACCCATGTTGACCTTTTTCTCTTGCAATCAAGTCTTACTGATCTAAAATCCCCGATGTTCAGTTCATCGTGAAGGGGGTCGGCCCAGTAGTGACGTACTGGATCGGCCCCCTTCACTTTTTCGCGTCAATCGTCATCGGCGCTGGTAGCCACAGTCGTGGCGCCGGCCAACGGAGTTGGCTTACCGTGAACTTCCGCAGGAAGCTTGATTGTTGTGAGCCAATCCAAATTGATGGCCCGTTGCTCACCGGTCTTCAGTGTAAATACGACCGCATTTCCCTCCAGCGTCACACGGTCCGGAGAAAGAATGTCGTGGGTGCTTCGATCGTACGTCACCAGAATGATCCGCCTGAACGGTCGGGCGTTCAGTGCTTTTTTCAAAAAGTCTTTCATCGTTTGCTCTCCTTCGTTTGCTCTGCAAACTGTCAATCAGCGAGTCCATTCGCGATGTATGAATCGGGTCAACGCAAGAGCGCGGCCCGGCGAATGTCATCTCGCAACGATTGGGCCGTCATGGTCTCAAACAGCGGCTTGTCGTCTTCTCGTTTCTGGCCGGCATTCCGCCCATGGCTCTCGCCCAAATCTTCCTTCATTTCCTGCATTCGGCTCTCGATTCGGCCAAGCCGTTGATGCAGCGCGTCAACTGCTCTTTCGTCGCTCGACTTCCCGGATGAATCGCCGGACGCGACGGGAATCCCACTCATGAATTTGCGCAGGTCGCCCTTGTCAATCGTCTCGTACATTGGGCGATCGGATGATGCCGATTCAGTTGTCCGGCTCTGCTGACTTGCGCCGGTCGATTGCTCAAGCACCTCCACGCGGGAAATGTGATTCAGCGGAACTGAAGCCTTCTTGCCGTCGCGATCCTTGTAGAGCACCTCTAGCGGGCCGACCATCAGCCCGACATTTGACTCGATGAAGAGTGTCCGACCATCGGAGAGCGTCAGCCCGATGCGCTTGAAGGGAGTCGCACCGGATGCTCGCTTGATGGCGATCGCAAGCTCCGGCTTGACCTGAATCGACTCGCGCACGCGCATCGCCGCTGCCAGGCCCCCGTTGGCGACCGCAAGCAATTCATCCTTGGTTACTTGTTCGTACATCGGCTTGCTAACTGTAACTGGCATGACCTACTTACCTTTCTGCGCGGGCCTGGTCGTGCTTTCAATAAGCAGGTGGCACTGCGCATCTATACCCGAACTTTTCTTGCCGCCATGCGGACAATCCGTACGCGGCCTTTTCTTTTGGAAGTGTTTTAGCAAGTTGACAACATCCCGAACCGTGATTGCGCGATTCGCGAATCCGTACCTTGCATCCTCGCCGAACGACTGGGCGCGGTAATCCGGGTGATGCCGATTGAGCAAGAACATGAGCATCGTCGCGTCGTACTCAACCTCGAAATACTGCTTACCCGTCACCGGGTCGATAATTGGCCGGCCCTTGTAGAACTTCTTCCGGATTTGACCATCAATTGCGAGATGTAACGCCCTTGCTTCGATTCGATCAACGAAGTCCTTTGTCGCATCGTGGAACCGCTCGCGATAGCTCGACTGCTTGAGCCAGTTGTTGTGTGTCGTGCGATGGATACCGGCTGCCTGCGCCGCGCGGGTCACAAGGCCGAAGCGGGCAAAGGCAGTCAGGAACGCCACCTGGCGGCGCGCCATAGGCGATTTGCCCTTTTTATGGTGTCGAACCCTGTCGAATTTCCGACCCTTCAATCTCATGGCGTTCCCCCCCAAGCCCGGCCTGCGCCACTCTCAACCGACGCGGCTTCCACGCGCCGAGAGCCATGGCGCCGGCCAGGCTTGCGTTCATGCTTCAGGGGATTGCACTCAAACCGAACTGGGCAAAGGGCGTAGGGGACTCGCCCCGGTTCGCGCGGGTTTCCTGCACAGACTTCCACAATCTCCGGCTGACCGCTGGTGTTGCATTCATCGCAGACGACGGCAATAGCACCATCCCGCGGAAGATCGCAGGCCAAACAGCCCCAGCCCGCGCCAGGGGTAGGAGCCACCACTGGAAGCGTTACGAAGTGCCGGCACTCTCGGTCGCGAAGGCACGCACAGCATCGGCCGACGGGGAAGTGAATCACGGCGCGGCCTCCACGGATGCCCGCACCGCCGACGCGGCCATTTCAGTGAGACGACGCCGATCCGTCTGGGAGAGTAAGGCCCAACGGTTGAGCGCGGCCTGAACCACAGTACGATTACCATCCGGATCGACTGCACAGCTTTTTGCACACTCGGTCGATTCGTCTTGTAGATTTCCGAACGAATTCGCAGCGGGTTCGAGTCCCGCCTCGCCCAATGGGAATTGGAGCATTGAATGAGGCTTCTGCCGGAGATTGCATGTTTCATTCTGGCGGTGGGTGCGTGCTTGTCGCCGCGAGCCTTCGCCGACGGGCCTCCTGTTTCCGACGCGACCGCGATGGATGCGGCGAGTGCTGCGACGGCGCTGCTGACTCCACCGCCCGCAGACGGCCCCGTTAAGATCATCGCGGCATTCCAACTCCAGAATATCAACTCGATAAATGACGAAGACCTCACTTTCGAATTCACGTGCGTGTTGACCCTTCAATGGCATGATCCTCGCTTAGCCTTTGATCCGCAGAAGGCCGGCCTTACCGAGAAGGTCTATCAGGGGGACTACCAATTCAACGAGCTTTTTCCCGGATGGTTTCCCCAGGAGGTGTTGGTCAATGGATCCGGCCTCTATGAGAAGAACGGCGTCTTGCTGCGCCTGCGGCCCGACGGAACCCTGACACTCGTGCAAACGATCAACGCCGTCGCAAGAGATGACTTCTCGGTTGGACGATTCCCATTCGACAAGCAAACTCTCGAAGCGGTGTTTGTTATTCTCGGATACAACTCGCACGAACTCGAGTTTCAGCCCGCGCCCGATCCATGTCACCTCTCGACCGGCATGGTGCAGGTTCCTCAATGGAAACTGGGACAGATTAGCATGGAATGCTCCGACCGGGCGACGGCGTATCTCGGGCACCGAGGAAATGTTTCTTCGTTGAAGGTCAAGTTTGAGGTTCAACGACGGCCCTTTTTCATCATTCGCCTCGTTGTCCTGCCGCTTATCATTATTGTGCTGCTGTCTTTCTGCGTCTTCTGGATGGATCGATCGTCCGTGGGAGACCGGATCAGCGTCTCATTCATTGGCATCTTGACAGGCGTCGCTTATCAGATCGTCATGAGCGATCTGCTGCCGCAAATTGCGACGTTTACCCTGATTCATGCCTTCTTGAACATCAGTTTCGTGACGATGTGCGGGACGGTCGTGGTGAATCTGCGCGTCGCGGCGCTGGATCGCCGGGGGCACCGCGAATCGGGCGACTTGCTCGATCAGCGCTGCCGTTGGGCCTTCCCGCTTGCCTATTTCGTGCTGATGATGCTTGCGACGGTGGTTGCCTTCTGGTTCCTGTGATCGACTCGGCGCCCCTTGACGCCGGCACCGGTTTCCCGTATCACTTCGGCATGGCCAAAGCACCTTTGCACTGCAACGTGATCACGCCCGAGCGGCAGGTACTCGAGACCGACGCGGTTTCGGTGGTACTTCCGGCGCACGACGGGCTGATCGGCGTCCTCGACAAGCGCGCCCCCCTGCTTTGCGAGCTGGGCACCGGCGTCCTGCGCGTTGAGACCGATGCCGGGAAGACCCAACAGGTTTTTGTGGATGGCGGCTTCGCCCAGGTTCACAAAAACGAGATTACGATTCTCACCGAGCGCGCCGCCCTTGCCGAGAACATCACATCCGCCGACGCCCACAAAGCGCTCGATGCAGCCAACGCCATGCCTGCCAAGGACGAGGCAACCGCAACGGCCAAACAGCGCGCCATCGCAAGAGCCAAGGCACAAATCGCGATCGCGGGTAAGTAGCTGCTCGCTCACGTGCTTGAGAGCGCCGCGTCCAACTCCTCGATCAAATCGTGCCAGTCTTCCAGCCCGATGCTCAAACGCACGCCGCCCGGGACCAGCCCATCGACCTCTTTCTGCTCCCGCGGGACGGCCGCATGGGTCATTGAATAAGGACACTCGATCAGTGTCTTGACCTGGCCGAGTGAAACGGCCAATGTGATGCAGTAGGAATTCTTCGCGATCCAGTCAATGAGCCGCTCACCGGGATTGTCGTCGTGCGATGTCTGCCGTAATACAAAATAAATCATTGAGCCGGGGGCGAAGCGGCCGCTCTCATCCACCATCTGCTCACGGGCCAGGTCGTATTGCGGGAATGACGGCAATCCCGGGTAGCGGACATACTCGACGCGGGGATGCGTTTCCAGGAACTTCGCTACGCGCATCGCCGACTTCTGATAGTTCGCCATTCGCGCCGCGAGCGAGGGCAGGCCATACACGAGCGCGCCCCAGGCCGCCTTGGGTGACAGCGTGCCGCCGAAGTCCTTGCGATACATCAGCAGTTTGTCTTGAAGTCCGGCCGGTCCGACGACCACGCCGCCCAGATCCGTGCCGAACCCGCCGATTCCCTTGGTCAGGCTCTCGACAACCACGTCAGCCCCTCGCTGCAACGGGCGCTGGCAGAACGGCGACGCAAACGTGTTGTCGCATGCGATCCAAACGCGATGCGACAACGGCCGATCGAGGTTTGTCTCATCCACGATGCGCCGCACGCGGGCGATGTCAATCAGTTGCAAATCAGGATTGACCGGCGTCTCAAAGTACACCAGCCGGGTCTCGTGACGAATGGACTTCCGCAAAGCGGCTTCGTCGGAGAGGTCGATGAACGCCGTGCCGATGTCCGCCCGCGGCAGCCAGTTGGTGAAAAGCGAATAGGTGCAACCATAGAGCGTACGATGTGAGACGATGTGCTGCCCCGTGCGGACCAGTACACCCACGAGGGCGCTGATGGCGGCCATGCCGGATGCGAAACACACGGCCATTTCGCCATGTTCGGCAACGGCGAGATTCTCCTCGAGCATGGCGCGGGTCGGCTCGTCGAGCCGGTCGTAGATGTAGATGGGGGCTTCTTCGGATGCGCCGGCGGAGTGGTGGGCGAAGTCGCAGAAGCCTTGTGCCCCTCGTCGCGCCGAGTCCAGCCGGAATGCGGCGCTGCAGGTCATCGGCGGGACAACGTGGTGGTCGTATTCCCATTTCCCGGTGCGTCCCCTGCCGTGAATCAGGCGCGTGCGGGTGCGACGGCGGGATTCATCGAGAGACTTTGGTGCGCGACGGCTGCTTGATCTCGGATGCGACGCACTTGGGTTGTTGTTGTTTCGGGTCGCCCTCTTGGTCTTCGAAGCCATGATCCACCTCGCCACCAGATTGAGACCGCTCTACCCGTCCGCCTGCTCGGCGTATTCTGCCTGGGCCTGTTCGTCTTCTTGACTGTCTGGAGAAGCAACGTACGTTCTCGCAACGATGACAAAGAGAACGAACGACGCGAGTACGGCCGGCAGCAGTCCGAAACCGACTGCGTTTCTTCGCCAGGCCTCTATCGAAGCGGATGACTTGCCTCGCGTCAGCAGTCGAGCAGTTGTCGTGAAAGCCCAGTTCCAATGAAGTGCCAGGTGCAGAGCAACGAATCCGGCCATCGTGATCGCGGCGTAGAAATGCACATCCCCCCAGTCGTGTCGTGCCAGGGTCCAGAGCGTGTCGGGTGCGTGGCGAATTCCGCCGCTGCCGGGCGGCAACACGAACTCAAGGATCAATCCGGTCGCGACCATTCCCAGCAACACTAGCAACGTCGCGGCGTCGATCAGATAGTTCAGCGTTGCGCGGGACATAGTGTGTATCCCCATTTCGATTCGACGCGCCGAAGTTCGCACAGTACGTCGCGAGGGGCTACAGAGCGGCCCGGACGCACCCTACAACAGGCTGCAATCCGCCATCGCCTTGAGCCGTGCCCATCGGCGATCAACTTCCTCCTGAACCTCTCGGGCGATGTCGGTGAACTCCGGCGTGGACAGATGCCGGTACGCGCCGCCCATCTTCGTGAACGCTTCGGTCACGGGAATCTTCTTCCCCTTCGCGGCCGGGTCGTAAGTGATCACCGTCTTCCCGTGGTCAATTTCAAACAGCGGATGCATGCAGGCATCGACGCACGCCTCCACCGCGGACGGGCCGACATGCTCATCCATGCCCCAGTTCAGCGGGCAAACCGATAACGTCTTCACAAACGCGAACCCGCCGGCCCGCACGACGGCCTGCGCTTTGCGCGCTTTGCGGATCATGTCCAAACCGTTGGACTCGGCGGCCGACGCCAGGTACGGCGCGAAGGTGCCACGCAGGATTTCAAGGATGTCCTTGTGATGCGTGCGCTTGCCGGATTGCTTCGTCCCGACCGGGGCGTTGGTGTTCTTCTGCCCGCGGAAGCCGCTGTAGCACATTTGCGCTCCGGTGTTCATGTAGCCCTTGTTGTCGTACTCGAGCACGATGAACGGATCGTTGCGCAGAGCCGCGGCGATGAGCTGATCCAGTCCGATGTCGTCACCGCCGTCGCCGGTCACCATTAAGACGGTGATGTCGTCGGGCAGGTCGCCCTTGGCGCGATAGCGCTTAATCATTTCCACGAGACCCGTCGCTGTGCTGCTGCCGTTGTGAAACAGGTTGTGGATGTACGGCACCTTGAAACTCGTCAACGGGTAACCGGTCGTGACAACCATTCCGCAGCCCGTGTTGAAAACAAGGAGGACGTGGCCGTCGATGCCGCGAAGGAACAAGTTGAGCGTGGTGAAGATGCCGCAACCGGGGCAGGCGCTGTGCTTGTCGAAGCGGGCAGGCATTTTCGACAACTCTTTGAGATTGACTTTGCCGCCCTGTCCTGCGTTCAAGGAACATTCGTTGACCGTGAGCGGCACGAGCGACTCGGGCGGGTTGTAGTCCATGTCGCCCGGCCACGCGCCGTAATATGCCTTGCGCCGTGCGAAAGTATAAATCGGCTGGTCGCCGACGTGTTCGCTGTGCGACGGCCAGTCTCGCGCGACCTCGAACATCGCGAGCGCGTCTTCCTTGTTGAAGTTCAGGCCTCCGATGCCGTAGGACCGCTGAATGACGCGCGCGGCATTGCCGGCCCGTTGCAACGCAGCACCGATTTCGTTTGCGAGGTAATTGCTCGCACCGTATTGGCTCGCTCGCTCGGCGACGACAACGCGCTTCGCCGGGCCGATTGCGTCGATCAACTCCTGCTCCGGCCAAGGACGCAGCACCGTTGGAATCACCAGTTTGGCCGTGTCACCCGCTCGCGCCAGCTCATCGACCGCGTCCTTCGCTGCTTCACCGGCCGAATTCAGGGCCACCAGGCACATGGGGGCGTCCGTGTCCCCGTACTGCTCAATGAATGAATACCGTCGCCCCGATAGGGTCGCGAACTCCTCGAAGACTCTCGCGATGACTCCGTACGCCTTTTCGAACTTGTTCTCCAACTGCACCTTGCTGTTGATGCAATCGTCGTTCATGTAGGGCCCGAATGTGTAGGGCCGTTGCGTGTTGAGAATGTTCAGGCGGCCGTTGGTCTCTTCGAGGGTCGCCCTGAACGGCAGCGGTCCGACGAAGGCGCGCACATCGCCGGCGCTTTCGAATACCTTGATCCGGCGCGTTGCGTGCGATGTGTGGAAGCCGTCGTACGCGACGATGGCAGGCAGATTCACCGCTTCGGCCACTTTGATCGCGATGATGTTCATGTCGTACGCCGCCTGCACGGTCGGCGCGAGAAAGATCAGCCAGCCGTAGCCGAGCGCTGCGTAGAGGTCGCTGTGGCCGTTCTTGATGTTGAGCGGGCCGGACACTTCGCGCGTGGAGAGGTTCAGCACCATCGGCAGGCCCAGACCGCTGATTGCCGGCATCTGCTCGGCCTTGAGCAGCAGGCCCTGCGCGCTCGTGACATCGACCACGCGAGCACCGGCGGCCGCCATTCCGGCGCAGATCGACAGCGCCGCCAGCTCGCTTGTGCCGACGACAAAGGCCATGTCGCTCTTCCCGTCGGCCACCGCTTTGGAGACGATTTCGCCAACCTCGGACGACGGCGTGATAGGGTAGTACCCTTCGCCGTCGTAGCCGACGTCGAGGATGGCCCGCGCAACGGCTTCGTTGCCGTTGCCGATCCACACGGCCTGTGGCGCTTGCGTCATCGGGGGAAGATGGCCGGGATGATCAACGATGGCGGTTCTCATGGGCAAAGCGTCTCGCTTTCCTGAAGTTCATTTGCTCACTCGGCGTCTAATTCGATCCCACGGCGAGCAAGCTCGCCGGATAAATACGGCCCACTGGCAACTAGTCAATCGTCAGTGCTTTGCCCCGCTTGGTGTCCGGGCAGACCTCGACGCATCGCATGCACCCCTTGCAGAACGACTCATCGATGCCCTGCATCCGACCTTCCCGCCACAGCAAGCCACCCGGATCAGAGCAAATGGTGAGACAGATCCCGCAGGAGGTGCATGCTTCTGCATCGAATTTCGGTACGCGGCCGCGACCTGCGATCCGATTGTCCCGGTTGAACGTCGTGTGGCGCCGCGCGTCGATTGCGCCGCCATTCAACATGTTCTTCCAGCCAATCGGCCCGTGATAGGTCAGCGGCTCGGTCAACGCGTACTTCCCGTCGGGCTGGAAGGCCATTTCGCGGACTCCGGAAACCGCGGCCTCGAACGCGGCCAGGTTCGCGCTCGCGGCGCGCGGCCATTGCTCGGCGATGAGTTTCCTGACCAACTCGTCGGGGAATTCCAGTTCATGCGCCATCACCGCCAGCAGCGGCATGTTGAGTCGGCTTCGTGACTCGACGGCGATTCGCGTGGCATCGACACAGAGAACGCGCCCGCTGTGCAACCGCAGAAGCTGACGAATTTCGCTTGGCGAGCGAATCGAATTGACGACGCAAATCGCGCCGGCATGAAGTCCGCGCCCCAGATCGAGCGGAGCAATAAGGTCTTCGTGAAAGGCAGCGAGGAAATGCGGCCGGCGCGTCGGACCGGCCGGGCGCACCGGTGTGCCGAGTTCGCAAAACCGAACGGAGACATCCGTCGCAGTGCCCTTTTTCTCCGAGCCGTAGCGGGCGTCGTAGCCGCCGTCCAGTCCGAAGTGCTTGCAACCGATCTTGAAAAGCAGCTTGCCGGCCATGTTGGCCCCGTCTCCACCCAGGGCCGACATGAAGACGTTGCAAAACCCCAGTTCGTCTTTCGCCGGCAAGCTGTATTCGCTGCCAGACTGCGGTTGTCGAACGCCGGATACTTCCATCGCCGTCGCCATCGTACGTGCCTCTCTTCAATGCGTAGCGCCTTGCTGCCATTCAACTTGCAAGCCCCGTTCCAGCGTCCGAAAAGCCGTTGAGGTGATCCAGGCGTGACAGATTGCGAGTGATTTTGCGCGGGGGTGAATCCGCACAATCGATTGGATTGAGGAAAATCCCGCACGCAACGGCGGATTATGGCGAAACAATACCGTTAATTGTCAGATTCGTGACAATGATCCGACCTGCGACGACAGCCACGCGGCAACCTCTTCAAAACCCCTCTCCACCCTTCGACCGGTTTGAAGGATTTTCGCAGCGGCATTCAGGCGTCGCAGGTGTCGGGTCGTTCGATCCATGTCGAAATTGACGTACGGCAGCAGGTCGGACTTGGTCAGCACAATGAGCTGCGCATCGCGGAACAACAGGGGATACTTCTCCGGTTTGTCGTCCCCTTCGGCGACGCTCAAAACGGCGATGCGGGAATGCTCACCGAGGTCAAAGTTCGCCGGGCAAACAGGGTTCCCAACGTTCTCAATGATGAGCAAATCCAATTGATTCAGGTCCAGGCGTCGCAGCGCATGCTGCACGTGCACCGCCGAAAGGTGGCATGAGCCTTCGGTGAGCAGTTGAACAACAGGGACATCCAACGCCGCGATGCGCCGGGCATCGTTCGTCGTGGCCAGGTCGCCCTCCAACACCGCACAGGCAACTTCCGATCGGATGCGCGGCAGCACGCCTTCCAACAGCGCCGTCTTGCCGCAACCCGCCCCGCCGAGAAGATTGATGCAGCGGATGCCATGCTGATCAAACAGCGCGCGATTCTCCTGTGCTGCACGATCGTTCTTTTCCAGCACTCTTCGTAGGACAGGAATCTCGTCCATCGCGCACCTCATTCGTAGTCCGCACGGTCGTAACCGGGCTGCCACATCGCGGAGTCAACGGCGGACACAACCTGGTCCGCCGGAATGCAACGGCCGATACGCAGGTCTCGCGCGACGTTCACGATCGCGCACGCCACGCGGCGGCTGACCTCACGAAGCATCGACTGGTCTGGATAGAGGGCGCCGTCGCCCAGCCGCTCCGGCGTGACGCATTCGGCGAGCGCCTTCGCCGCGGCAAGGAACAGCTCATCAACCACTTCGCTCACTTCACCCACCATGCAGCCCAGACCGATTCCGGGAAAAACAAATACATTGTTCGCCTGGCCGATGACGTGCCGTTTGCCTTCGAAATCCACCGGCACAAAAGGGCTGCCCGTGGCGACGAGCGCACGGCCGCGCGACCAGCGGATCGCCTCGGCGGGTGTAACCTCGGCCTTGGAGGTGGGATTGCTCAACGGAAAGATCATGGGGCGGTCGGTCTGCTGGGCCATCGCGCGAATGATCTCCTCGGTAAACGTACCCGCCATCGCGGTCGTGCCGATGAGAATGGTCGGCTTGAATCGTTTCACAACCTCAATCAAGTCGAACGGCCCGTCGCCGGTGAACCCCAGCGCATCAAGGCACGCTGCGGGCACCGCGCACTCCCGCTTGTTCGCATCGTCCAATGAGCGCCGCCCATGAAGCAGGCCGTGCGTATCGCAAAGTAGCTGCGCATCCAGCACGACCGAATCAGGAATGCGCTCGGCCCGCATGGCGGCGCGCACGAGCCGCGCGATGCCGATTCCCGCGTTGCCCGCGCCGGCATAAACAATCCGCTGATCCGCCAGCTTTCCGCCGGTCAGCCGAAGGCCCGCGAGAATTCCTCCGAGCGTTACGGCAGCCGTCCCCTGAATGTCGTCATTGAAGCTCGGCGTGCGCCGACGATAGCGTTCGAGAATGTCAAAAGCGGTCTGGCGGTTGAAATCCTCCCATTGAATGATGGCCCGCGGAAAGACCTCCTTGACGCCTTCCACGAATGACTCGATCAACTCGTCGTATTCCGGCCCGCGAATGCGCCGTCGGCGATAACCCAGATAAAACGGATCGTTTAGCAATTCGGCGTTGTTCGTGCCGACATCGAGGCTGACGGGCAGGCATTGCGAAGGATGAATCCCGGCCGCCGCGGTGTACAGCGTCAGCTTCCCGATCGGGATGCCCATGCCGCCTGCACCCTGATCGCCCAGGCCAAGGATGCGCTCGTTGTCCGTCACGACAATCAGGCGAATATCTTCTTCCGAGACGTTGCGAAGCAATTCCGGGATGCGAGCGACATCATCGGGCGTGATCCAAATGCCTCGTGGGCGACGAAGAATGTGGCTGTATCGCTGGCAGGCGCGGCCGACGGTCGGCGTATACACAATCGGCAGAAGCTCCGGCAGATTCTCCGAAAGCACACGGTAGAACAGTATTTCGTTGCGATCCTGAAGCGCCGCGAGGCCGATGTATTTCTCCAGGTCATCCGCCTTGGCTCGCAGGTGCTCCAGCTCCAGGGCGACAAGTTGCTCAATCGTCAGACTGGTGGGCGGAAGCAGGCCGCGCAGACCGTTGCGATCGCGCTCGTCGTCGGTGAAGGCCGGCCCCTTGTTTCGCATGGGGTCACGCAGCAATCGCGAACCGGTTGGTTGGTCGCCAAACCCCGCAGACGCTTTCCGGGTCGCTTTGGTCATCATGGTGTCAGTCATGGAACCGTTCCTTTCATTCACCTCGTGCAACGCCGACTCCCTGATTGTTCTCCCTGCTCACGCTTGGACTTCCCGTGACTTTGTCCGGCGATTGAATGCGGCGTCCGAGGTCGGCACACGAATCAACGAACTCCGGGGTGATCGAAACAAACTCCAGTTCGTCGCCGCCGCGCAGATCCAGCCCCTCCGCACCGCAGCGAGGACAGGACCAATCCCAACTCGCAATTTCGAAGCCAGTTCCGCATGACGGACAGCGGGCGGTCATCGGCGCTGCTTCGACTTCCAACGACGCTCTACCACAAGCCGATTCGCCGCGCGCCAACTCGAATGCATCGCGCAACAAATCCGAGTCGATTTGCCGCAGCACACCCACACGACAGCGGACCCGCCGAACTCCGGTTGATCCAAGACGATGAGCTTCGGCACAGGCGCCCTCGACGATGGCTTTGGCGATCGCAATCTCATGCATGGCTCAACTCCGCGTGCTTTTGATGCCAGACGATCACATCGCGTCGAACAGCGGAGATCACATCCTGCACGGCGCGTGCCACGAGTGGTGACACCTTCGCACCCGCTTCGGCGGATGCCGCGCCGATCGCGTAAATCCAGACTTCCGCGGGAAGGCTCCCGATGCTGTCGGCCACCTCCAGCGCCGTTGCGACGCTCAACGTATGAGCGCTCGGCGTTCGCGCCTCGAAAAAGCGCGGCCTGTTCTGGTGGTAATCGATTCGTCGCCAGTCTCCTGCCGGCAGGCCTGCGCCGGCCCGGGCCGCGTCGATCACGATCAACATCCTCGCATCGGCTGCAATCAAAGCGATGTCCGCGGCGGGCGATTCGGTGGCATAGATTCGAACATCCGGCAGTCTCATCCCCAGCAGCGATTCAGCTGCGACCAGACCGGCCTGATCGTCACCGTAGAGCCAGCGGCCGCACCCGACAATCACAATTTCGTTGCGCGTTGCGATCATGTCCCTTCCCCCTGCCACTCAATGTCCAGCAAGTGCGTCGCGCAGGATATGCACGGGTCATAGGCTCGAACGAGCATTTCCAGTTGCAGTTTGATTTCGCCCTTGGAAAGCTCGCTGTCGATGAGCTTGGGAACCATGGCGCGCATGTCCGCCTCGATGTTCGCCAGATTCTGACCCGTTGGAATAATCAGATTGGCGCTTTCCACGCGACCTTGACGGTCGATCCCGAACTCGTGAAAGAGCACGCCCCGTGGGACTTCCGCGGCGCCGGCTCCGATCTCCCCGTACCGCTGCGGTTTCACGAGCGGTTCAAGGCGCAACCCACGTCGCAGCAACTCGTCGATCAATTCAATCGATGCATCGACGCAGTGAACCGACTCGACCAGTTGCGCCGTGTTGTTATGGAACGGATTGTCACACGGCGGTTGCAAGCCCAGCGCCTTCGCTGCCTCTTTGGCTTTGGGATGCAATTGCTCGTGGTTGTTGTTGAACCGCGCCAGCGCGCCGACTGCGTAGGTCTCGCTCTGCGGCGAGCGGCAATGCTTGGCCGCCGAGTGGCGCACGACCGATTCAATGACCCGCTCGCGGTATCGGGCCACCGGGGTCGGCGTCGGATCGCGCGTCGAAACAATGTCGCCGTCGTAAAAGGCGTACTCGCCCCCCGCGTCTTTCAAGGCCATGTATTCCGTATCGCGCCGCAAGTCTGGCGGTTTGAGCGTCGCAAAGAGGCCCACTGTCTCCGCAAGATCCGTGCGGCAGTCTTCCAACCGTCGCTTCAAACCGGTCAGTTCCTCGTCGCGTGGGAGATGTGTGACCCCGCCGACATGAATGGCGATCGGATGAATGTGGCGTCCGCCGACCGCGCCGCAGATATCGTTGGCGAGTTTTTTCATCCTCAAAGCGCGTTTGACCACATCGGGGTTCGTGCGAGCCAGCGGAATCACCGAACCGACGCCGAGGAAGTCCGGCACCGCAAGGAAATACAGGTGGAGAAAATGACTCTGCAACTCCTCGCCGTACAAAATGAGCTTTCGCAGCAGCACCGTCTGCTCGCTCGGCGTGATGCCCAGCGCCGCCTCCACCGCCTTGACGCTCGTTGTCGTGTGCCCGACCGAGCAGATGCCGCAGATGCGACAGGTGATGTGCGGGACTTCGTGATACATCCGCCCGCGCAGGAAGGACTCAAAAAACCGCGGGCTTTCCACGATCGCCAGTTCCAGTCGCGTGATCTCGCCATCCTGCACGTTGATGGCGATGTTGCCGTGCCCCTCGACGCGCGTGACGTGCCGGACATCGATGGAGACATCGGTCATGGCAGGTCTCCTTCCTGGTACGCACCGAAGAGCCTGAAATCGGCGAGGACCTGCTCCAGTGGGATGTCGTATTGCTCGCGCAGATTGACGCCGGCGACGAGCAGCGCCTCGCGATCAACGATTCCACGGCAGCCTTCACACTTCGATCCGAAGCTGGGGCAGATCGCGTTGCACCCGGCGCGCGTCACCGGTCCGAGGCAGCAGATGCCCTGTTCATAGAGGCAGACATTGCCGCGCTTCTTGCACTCCACGCACACGGCGGTGTCCGGCAGCTTGAAGGGCCTGCCCGCGAGCACGTCCTTCACGAATTGCAGGAACTCCTCCTTGATCATCGGGCAGCCGGGCAATTCGTAGTCAACCTTGACAACCGATGAAAGAGGCCGGGCAGGCTGCGTCGGGAACCACTCGGCGCGCTCGCCATACACGTAGCGCCGGTAATCATCCCTGGCCTGATGGTTTTTGAGCGTGTTGATGCCGCCGAGGCAGGCACACGAGCCGATGGCGACGAGTGTCTTACAGGCCTCGCGAAATCGCTTCGCCTCTCGTTCATCCTCCGGCGTGGACACCGCCCCATCCACAAAGCCGATGTCGATGTCCCAGGCCTTTTCGGTCATGCCCTCGCGGAAGTTCACAATCTCGACGGCCCCAAGCAGGTCCAGCAGCTGGTCCTCCAGCTCCAGGATTGCCAGCGAGCATCCCTCGCAACCCGTCAGACTGAAGATGGCGATTCGCGGTTTCATCGTTGCACGCGTTGTTTCATACGTCGCTTCATGGGTCGTTCAACCCGCAGCGAGCCGGCTCGCCTGCCGAGTCATTCCATCGCCTCACGCATCGCTTTCAGTTCGCCATATTTGAAGACCGGACCGTCCATGCAGACGTACACATGATTGGCCTGACAGTGGCCGCACTTGCCGATCCCGCATTTCATGTGCCGCTCGAGTGAACAATAGATGCTGCTCTGCGGAATGCGCCGCGCGAGGACTTCCAGAACGACGAACTTGAACATCACCGGCGGCCCGACGATCACGACATTGGTATTGGCGGGATCAAGTTTCGGCAGGTCCTTGAACAGGGTCGTGACGACGCCGTTGCGCCCGCGCCACTGCTCGTCGGGCCGATCCACTGTGATGAGCAGATTCACGTCTGGGTTCTGCCGCCAGCGGACGAGGTCTTCCTGAAAGAGCAGTTCCGACGGGCACCGGGCACCATAGAGCAAGTGGAACTGTCCGAACCGCGCACGCTCATCGACGATGTACTGAATGAGCGACCGTAGCGGGGCCAGACCCAGTCCACCCGCCACCACCAGCACGTCGCGCCCGTGGAACTCGTGCATGTCAAAGCCGTGCCCAAGCGGGCCGCGAATGCCGATGACCGCTCCGGGCGCCAGCTGATGCAGTTGATTCGTCACACGGCCCACGCGGCGAATGCACAGCTCGAAACGATCTCGCTGCGTGGGCGACGAACAAATTGAGATTGGACACTCGCCATAGCCCAGGGCGGAGGCCTGCACGAACTGCCCGGGATCGTGGCCCAGCGGCCGCTCATCGAGAAACGCCAGCTCGAAGAGCTTCTCCATTTCCGTTAACCGAGTCACGCGCAGCACGCGCGCGGGCGACGGGATGTACACGCTGCCGCCGGGGTTCGCATGAAGAACGGGGGCAGGCGTCATTTCACACCTCCTCCGCGAGCTGGTTGTAGATTTCCACGGAATTGATCTTGGCCGTGCAGGCGCGATCGCAACGGGCACAACCCACGCAGCCCGGCAGGCCGGTCTTCTCGCGAATCCACTTCGCTTTGCGATAGATGCGATGGCGCAATCGCGACGCGGCCTTGGGACGGAAGTTGTGCGGTCCGGCCACGGTCGCGAAGCTCTTGATCTGACAGCCGTCCCACTCGCGGCGGCGCGTTCCCTGCGAGCCGTCCAAGCTCAAGTCGTCGAGAATATTGAAGCAATAGCAGGTCGGGCACGAGAGATTGCAGCTGCCACAAGAATAACACCGCCGCGCTGTCGCCTCCCAGAGAAGCGAATCGTATGACCGGTCGAGCAGCGCGGGCAATTCCTCCGCGGGAGTCTTGATGCGCCGGCTGAAGGCGGCGGCCTTCTCGCGCTGTGCGCGGTCGAACGCCCGTTCATCATCCAGTGTCGGAACTTCGCTGCGCCGCCCGTACAACACCCACTGCCGCCCTTCCGGCGTACCGAAACGCACACCGTAGCGCGCATGCCCGTTCGCCTTCTCGCCCAACAGATGCAGCATGAGATCAAAGCCGCTCTCCGTGTCATGACATCCCATGTCCGCGCAGAAGACGCCCTCTGTACAAGGTCGCCCGCAGTCCATTCCGACGATAAAAGTGTGTCGCCTGCGCGTCAGGTAGTGTTCGTCCGCGTGCTCGTGACCGAACACATGATCCAACAGCGCGATCGCGTGCAGGTCACACGGATGCACACCGATCAATGCGAGCGGCCGGGCGTCCAGCATCGGCTTGGCGCGAAACGCGCCGTTCTCGCTCTCAAAGGTGAAGAGTGTCTCAACCGGCGGGAACAAGTAACTCCGAGGTCCAAACACGCAATAGGTAAATAAGAGGTCAAGCTGCCTCGGATCTGTCACTTCTTCGTAAAGAAATCGCTCGCCTCGTCGGACCGGACCGACCAATCGCCGCTTCCGTGCCAGATCGTCCAGCATCTCGATCAAATCCGCATGATTCAGCATCCGGTCCAGCATGGCAGGGCCTCCATGGCCGTCCGTCCACCCGCCGATTCATGTTGCAAGTCTGATGCCGCGCGGCCCGAGCGCGACCGGCCAATGTTCTGAAGCGCCATTTATTGGCAGCGCGAGATTGTGCGCAGGGTTTGGCTGTTTATGCGCAGGACTCGAAGGGGTTTTCCTAGCAGATGCGCGGCAGCTCCTCGCCGTAAGGTCGTTGCACGATCCTTGACCCGCCGGCGGCCGTGCGAAGTTCCACAAGTGGCGGCTGCTCGGCCGTGACGCGGCCAATGATGGCGGCGTTTTGTCCAAGCGGGTGGCGTCGAAGCTGGTTGACAACCGCTTCCGCTGCACTCGCGGATGTCACGATTACAACTTTCCCCTCGTTGGCGATGGTCAGCGGATCCAGGCCGAACAGTTCCGCCGCATGCCGCGCGGTCGGTGTAATCGGCAGCGCTGTCTCTTCGAGCACAATGCTCACGTCGCGTAGCTCGCAAATGTCCGCCAGGACACTGGCGATGCCGCCGCGCGTCGCGTCGCGCATGAATCGAATATCACTGCCCGCGCCAAGAACAGAAGCGATCATGTGGTTCAAGGGCGCGGCGTCGCTGGTCAGGCTGCTTTCAAACTCCATCCCTTCGCGCGCGGCCAGAATCGTCAGCCCATGCTCGGCCAGTGTCCCGCTTACCAGCACCGCGTCACCCGGGCTGATGCGCGACACATCCAGACTGATTCCGGGTAGGAGCGTACCGACTCCCGCCGTATTGATGAATAGACCTCGCGCCATGGAGGATTCGTCCGATGGCCCGCCCACGGGCTGACGCGATTCGATGACCTTCGTATCGCCCGTGACGATGGCCACGCCCGCCTCGCGGCAAGCCGCTTCAATCGACGCTACGACGCGATCCAGCAGCATCACCGGCAGACCCTCTTCGAGAATCATTCCGAGAGACAGCGCGACCGGTTTGGCGCCCATTACGGCGAGATCGTTCACGGTGCCACACACCGCCAAGCGGCCGATGTCGCCTCCGGGAAACTCAATCGGTGTTACGACATACGAATCCGTCGTGAAGACGAGTTTCTCGCCGGACCATGGCAGCACGGCGCTGTCCGAGAGTTGCTCCAATTGCTTATTGGTCAGGCGCGGCAGGAAGTGCTCGCGCACCAGCGCCGCGGTCAGTTCCCCGCCACCACCATGCGCGACAACGATGCGCTCGATTGCACTGCCGGGCGTGAGCACCGATGGGAACGTCTCATCTGTTGAGTTTGAGCCCGCAACCCTGTTCGACGTCAACGCAGTCATGGCGAGTCCTCCCGAAGACCTTGCTCACCGATCGAGGCGACTTTGCCGGACTCTGCGATTAAGTGATCCGTTTTGCCTGATCGCGCTGCCCATTGCCGGCCGCCCGATCGCAACGCCGACTCGAATCGGTACCACGCGCCGCATGTCCCCTCGCCGCTGACCATGCAAGGGCCGATGGGAGTGCGCGGAGTGCAGCCGTGCCCGAACAACGGGCAATCCTCCGGTGTGGCGACTCCCTGGATCACTTCGCCACATCGACACGCCGGCGGATCGTGATCTTCTCCGAGTGCGATGCCGAAGCGCTCCAGTGCGTCGAAGGCTCGATAGGCGTGCGCCAATTCGAGCCCACTTCGCGGAATCACACCCATCGCGCGCCACGGTGCGTCGGCCACGACGAACACGCGCCGCATGAGAGCCCGCGCGGTCCGGTTGCCTGTCTCATGGACAACGCCGCTGTAAACGTTTTCCAATCGGGCCGCGCCACCCTCGATCTGACGTACGAGATGAAGCAGCCCCAGCGCCAATTGCGACGACTCAAATCCCGCAACGACGCACGGTTTGCTGAACCGTTGAACGAGCGGTCGATAAGCCTTGGCACCGATGATGACACTAACGTGCCCGGGGCAGAGAAATCCGTCCAGCGCCACGCGCTGCCCGCGCAGCAACGCCGTCATGGCGGGAACAACCAGTTTGTGACACATCAGCACGCTGAAGTTCTTGATCGCGTCGCGCTTTGCCGCGAGCACCGCTGCTGCGGTTGCCGGAGCAGTCGTCTCGAAACCTACTCCCAGAAACACAACCTGACGCGTTGGATGTGAACCCGCCCATTCGAGGGCCTTCATCGCCGATTGCACAACGCGCACGTCCGCTCCGGCGGACCGAAGCGATTCGAGGCTGCCTCGCCGGCCCGGCACGCGCAGCATGTCGCCATATGTCGCAATCGTGAGACCGGGGCGCGACCCCAGTTCGATCGCCGCATCAATGTGTCGCTGGGCGGTGACGCAGACCGGGCAGCCGGGCCCGCTAATCAGGCGCAGGTCCGGCGGCAGTATCGAACGAATCCCGCTGCGGAAGAAAGACACGGTATGCGTCCCGCAGACCTCCATAATCTGCACGCGGCGGCCGATTCGGCTGACCGATGCCGTGACCTCCTCGAGCCATGATGCCATGTCCACTTTCACAACTCGCCCTCCCTAGCGGCGCTTATTTCTTCCCTCAGTTCCGCGGCGCCGTATGCTCCGTCCAGGTAGTCCCATGTCTCGAGCGCCGTGGTCTCGTCCATCGTCGAAATCGAAAACCCCGCGTGGACCAGCACCCAGTCACCCGGTCGCGCATCGGGCGTCAGCACGCGAACAATTCGCACGCGATTGCCCTGCATGTCCACGACAGCGTTGGAGCCATCGCATTCAATCATCTTCCCAGGAACCGCGAGACACATAGCTCTTACCGTCCTTTTCGGTCGTTCGCTCCTGCAGAAAACCCCGCCGCCGTGTGCGCCGCGCCGATTACAGCCTGTCCGAGCGCCAGACACTCATCTCCATAGGACGTTCTACGAGGCGTGAGGACTTCCAGCCTCGCCGCGGCCAGACGCGTGATGACGCACTCGCGCAGGAGCGAATTCGTGAAGCAGCCGCCGGCCAACGCAACCAGTCGAATGCCCGTTCGATCCGCCGCGATCCGCGCCGCAGCAGCAAGCATGCTGGCGACCGTCCCGTGAAAGCGTGCCGCGACCTCCGCCACGTCCCGGCGTTCCAGAATGTCTTCGACCACTCCGCGAATTCCGGGAATCAGGCTCATGCGAATGTGCTGGGCATCGAGCGCCGTCTCGTAGGCATAAGGCGGGCCGATGCAGCCTGCGGCGGCGCTTTGCAGCACGCCGGCTGCCTGGCCTTCACGATCATTTCGATTGCACAATCCAAGCAGCGACGCCACGGCATCAAAAATTCGGCCGAGGCTTGACGTAAGCAATGAAGGTCGAACGACCGCACGGCGCGCGACCAGCCGTGAGATGTCCGACAAAACATTGGACCCTAGACGACCCACTGCGTCACGGGGCCACGCATCGCCATAGGCCGCTTGCAACAAGGCCGCTGCAGGCCGCCACGTTTCAATGGATGCCGCATCGCCGCCGAGCAGCGGAAACGTGACATGATGCCCCATTCGATCAAAGGCGGCTCCGCGACAAGCCAGCAGCTCGCATCCCCAGATCATCCCATCGGAGCCGTACCCTGCACCATCACAGACCAGCGCCAACGCCGGAGTTTTCACGTCATGCTCGGCCAGGACGGTCATCGCGTGTGCGTGATGGTGCTGCACCGGCAAACACGGACGCCCTAGACTTTGGGCCAACCGCGTAGACAGATAGGACGGATGCAGGTCATGAGCAATCAACAACGGTCCTTCGCCGGCTCGCTCAAGCAACTCCTTGACGTGTCGATGGAACGTGCGAAATGGGCCTGGCTGCGCAAGATTTCCTAAACCGCTCACCATCTCCGCGCACGATCCCTGGTAGAAGCAAACACTGCCCTTGCCCTCCGCGCCCAAGGCGAGGATCGGCCCGACTGCCACTCGGGGCATTGCAAATTCGGTCGTCCCAAGGCCCGCGAACGCAGACTGATGCTCGCGACGACACGCTTCAGTGGAGGTTGGAGGAGACTGGACCGACATCGTGGCGTCTCCGGTGTTAGGTTTCGGAGCGCTCTCGACACGAACGCATTGGTTAACTCAACTGGCAACCAAGCAATTCCAATGCCATCCACCGGCAACTGCAATGGAGGCGGAAGACCGAACGATGTGTTTTTGTAGCGGGAATAATCACGCTGTGGCGAGGAATTAGCCTCACCTTTGGAATCATTCAATGCATGGCTTTGATCGCGGCCTGGGCGATTGCTGGAGCAAATTGCCGGCCGCTTTGGTTGGCCACTTCCTGAAGTGTTTGATTCAGCGTCCGCGCGGACTGGTACGAGAACTCGGTCAACATGGTTGCCATGGTGTCGGCGACGTTCAGGATGCCCGCATCTAGCCCGGTCCCGGCACCCAAGGCGGAAAGTCCGAGGCCCGTGCGACCCCTACCTTCTTGCATGTAGGGCACATGGTGGAATCGCACGGCCTCAGAAAGTTCTTTTGCCGCACCGAGTTTCGCAGCAAGCTGTCCGCCCTCCTGAGCATGGCGGGCAACAAGCAATCGCTCCTCCGGCGTGAGTTTGTCCGGCTTGGAAAGCACGGTGTCCGGAATACAGCATTTGCCGAGGTCGTGACACAATCCGGCGAGGGCAAGCTCCTGCAAGGCGACATCCGTCATACCTAATTGTCGGCCGACCCGAACGGCCAGATCACTCACTCTCTCAGAGTGATGCGTGAGATGTTCCCGCTGCGCCGGACCGAGCTGTTTGCAACAGATTCGTATGAAATCGCGAATGCGAACTTCAACGGAGCCTCCGGGCGTGTTGGCCGCCAACTCATCGAACCCGACCATGGCATTGATGCAGGTCTGATTGCGGCCTCGCAACTTGGCCAGCATCAAAGCGGCGTCTGCGTGAAGAATGCAATCACTCGAAATGTCCCGACTCGGAGCGACCGACAGGCCAATGCTGACCGAGACCGAGCACGGCGCGCTCGGTGAATCAAAGAGTCGCGATGCAATCCGCTCGCGCAGTTTTTCGGCATCCGAATACCCGTGCGCAAGGGACGTATTCGGCAAGATAATGAGAAATTCCTCGCCTCCCCAGCGCGCCGCCACTCCGCGTGACCCGGTCATCGCGGCGATCTCACGCGACACCGCTTGCAGCACACGATCCCCCATTTCGTGGCCCATGCGATCATTGACTCGCTTGAAGATGTCGATGTCCAGCATGGCGAAGCAGGTATCTCCCCGCCGCTCTCGAGTCCTTCGACCGTCGCGATCCAGAATCCGCTCAATTGCTCGCCGATTCCCCAGGCCGGTCAGCGGGTCCAACTCCACCTTGCGCTGCAACTGGCGAATGCGGCGTTCCATTCGACGCTTTTCAATTGCATCGCGACGATGTCGTTTCACCGCGGAGTCAATTCGATCCCACAACATGACGGGATCGGCCAGCTCCTGGCGGCGAATGAAGTCCGCCCCTCCCATTCTGATGCATTCAATGACCGTGTCCACTGCGAGGGACTCGGAGTAAACCAGAACTGGACACGGCGGCTGTCGCGACACCGCGATTGCGACGACACGATCGATCTCATTCGGATCATCGCCTGGATTGAGGAGAACAACATCAACACGAGAGTCAGATTCCTGGCTCCAGATCGCATCCGCTTCCGGACGCATCACCACTGTCACCGGGCGAGCAATGCATCGGAGCGTCTTCTCGATTTCCCTTGACTGGTGTGGCGATTGCTCGACGATCAGAATCGTAATTGGGTGCATTGGGCTGTCACCTGATTCGTTCGTCCATAACGCAAGGGGGCCCCATACTGGCGTTGCAACCAACGGACGACGACTTGCCAATTCCCATGCTCCACCTATCGGAACATATGGGTCATCGGAGCGATGCTTTTAATTCGGCATCTCGGTCGGAATGTCAAGAGTTGACACAATGAGATCGTCGCAAATGTCGCGCGAGCGCCCGTTCGTGAGACATGTATCCGTTCGCGCCTCTGCGCAATGAATCCAGACAAATGACCGCTCGTTTAATCTATTCTTATGTCGATACCGGAACCTGAATGTGCATGGCCCCTTCATGCACAGATTGAACCGTCCACGCGCCCGGCTTTGGGTCCCATCGCGCGAAGGAGATAACGATAACCCTTGCCTTGCTATTTCTTGGTGCTTGCGCTCCAACTTGATACTCAAGGCCGGCAGTCAATCCTGCGGCCCGAGGACGACCCGGCGGCCGTCCTCATTGCGGGACCGCTTCAAACGAGTTTCCCAACGCGATGAATGATCGAGCGCTCACAATACCCACCTGAATCGGAGAGGCGAGGTGTGCAACCGACGGCTTCGTAAACCACTTCCTAAGAGAATTGTTGAACGGAGAGGGGGGGATTCGATCTCGTTCGAATCCTCAACCTCTGTCGAAACCTCAGTTTATCAGCCAACCTCCGAAACGACAAAGACTTCGCGCGTCTCGCCGATATCCTGTTTCTCCACGGTTTCTTACCATCTTGTGATACGCTTTGAGGGCAGTTTGAGGGCAGTTGCTAGGTGAAGACAAGGATGTTGTGGGAGATACAACTGCTATCACACACCGCATAGCGAACGATCAAGTTCTTCGCAATGCACATGGGATGAGTTGGCTCGGTAACCTAAACCGTGTATCTCACTCTATGGAGGTTTGACATGAGAGTCACGGGGGAAACCCATCAGAGTCCAAAGTGGTTCTGTCGGCGGCACAAGAGCGGGCGGATCGGCGCAGGAACAGATTTCTAACCACGCGACCATACTCTGGTTGACCCGATGAGTAGCGGTTGTTGGCATCGAATCGGTCTCTGCGAAATTTGCGCGCCAGAGCAACAACGTTTCAGAAATGGTCTCGCGGTCGAGCGATAACGTTTGCCGCGTAACACCAACGAAAACGCGCAGACCAAGCCAGAGCTGATATTGATAGTCTTCGACTCTCTTGGCTTCCGGTCGGTGTGGTAGGACACTTAGCGGAAGTAGTGATAGAGACTTGATCGTAATGCATGCAAGAACTCTCTGACTGGCAAGCCAGCCGCAAAGACCAGCGCAGCCAAGGAATTGAATGATTTGAGATTGTTCGTGTGGCGCGGCCGACTCGAATTGCCCTAGCTCCTCTTCTAAGCGACGGTCCAGTCCCTTGTGATTGAATTGCTGGCATCGGTTCACTGATTGGTTCAAGGCCAGTTGCCTCAACCCAGACGCCAATTGACCGCAACCGGTGGCCGCATAGGCAATTTGCAACCATTTTTTAGTTCGAATAGTCTTGAGAAAAGGCTCAACGAGTTCGTTCGCTGAGGCGGGAATATTGGCAAGAAGCCAGCAAACCTGAGTAAATCCTCCACTTTGAGCAGGGAAATCTCGCCAGTTCTTGCGTCTGAGCAGCAAAGCCTTCAGGTCAGTCGCAAGGTCATTACGCATGGCATTCGCACATTTCCAAGCCAACCAAGTTGCCCCAACAAGGCCCTCGGAAGCCGTTATTGAACTCCAATGTCCTGGCTTGATTTCTAGAAGGGCAATTTTGAGCAAATAAAGGGGGGCATGGTGAGCGAAACCAACTAGTGCTTCTAGTGTCGCCAATTGTCCCTCTCGGGACAAACGGTCCGGCTGGCTTTCGAGCAGAGCCCACCACGGAGCGGTGTCGCGCTTGTGTCGTCGGGCCACGCTAAGAAACGAACCCAGCTTGTCCAGTGAAGTTACCCACGCGCTGGCGGTGAACTTTTCCGGCTGGCTTTCGAGCAGCGCCCACAGCGGAGCGGTGTTGCGCCCGTGCCGCCGGGCCACGTCGAGGAAGTACCCCACTTTTTCTAGCGAATTCGCCCACGCGCTAGCAATAAACTTTTCCGGCTGACCCTCGAGCAGCGCCCACCACGGAGCGGTGTCGCGCCCGTGTTGCCGGGCCAGGTCGAGGAAGTACCCCACTTTTTCTAGCGAATTCGCCCACGCGCTAGCGATAAACTTTTCCGGCTGACCTTCGAGCAGCGCCCACCACGGAGCGGTGTCGCGCCCGTGTTGCCGGGCCACGTCGAGAAACGAACCCACAGTATCCAGTGAAGTTGCCCACGCACTGGCGGTGAACTTTTCCGGCTGGCTTTCGAGCAGAGCCCACCACGGAGCGGTGTCGCGCTTGTGTCGCCAGGCCACGCCGAGAAACGAACCTAGCTTATCCAGCGAATTCGCCCACGCGCTGGCGATAAACTTTTCCGGCTGGCTTTCGAGCAGCGCCCACAGCGGAGCGGTGTTGCGTCCGTGCCGCCGGGCCACGTCGAGGAAGTACCCCACTTTTTCTAGCGAATTCGCCCACGCGCTAGCGGTGAACTTTTCCGGCTGACCTTCGAGCAGCGCCCACCACGGAGCGGTGTCGCGCCCGTGTTGCCGGGCCACGTCGAGAAACGAACCCACAGTATCCAGTGAAGTTGCCCACGCACTGGCGGTGAACTTTTCCGGCTGGCTTTCGAGCAGAGCCCACCACGGAGCAGTGTCGCGCTTGTGTCGTCGGGCCACGCTAAGAAACGAACCCAGCTTGTCCAGTGAAGTTACCCACGCGCTGGCGGTGAACTTTTCCGGCTGGCTTTCGAGCAGAGCCCACCACGGAGCAGTGTCGCGCTTGTGTTGTCGAGCCACGTCGAGAAACGAACCTAGCTTATCCAGCGAATTCGCCCACGCGCTAGCGGCGAACGCATGTGAGTCTGCTTCGATGGAGTTCCAAAAGTGAGTGAGGAGTTCAGGTTGGCCGCCAGCTTCCACCAACTTGACTAGATTGGTGAAGGCTTGGAGTGGTAAATCTGATGTTTGATTGATGAGCCCATCCGCACTCTGGGCAAGGCGATCCCAGAGGCGTTTCAAGCGGTCGTCCTTCCCATTACGCCGTAGTCTCTCGCTAAGAATCATTGCTGTGTGCAAGTGTCTTGAGGCTGTAGCGAACAGAATCTGTTCCTCGTCTATTGGTGATGATAGAGCTCCGAGAATCAACCGCCCCCATCCCGGCTCGCGCAATTCATATTGGCGATATTGCTTTAATTGGCCGCGTTGGGTCTGAGTAACAAGACCAAGTGCGAACAGTTTTTCCATTTTGCCGGGATGCGGGAGCGCTTCGGCTGAAACGTGTATTTCTATTTCTTGCGCTCCGAACGTCGCTAAACAGATTGTGTTCTCACGTTCTTCAATATCGAGTTTATTAAGCCAATGTTCGTGAACCCAAATGGATGCTCGCGACGGAAGCAGGGACCACTTGTTCTTCTGGAAGTTCGCAAGACTATCTAGGGCGGCGAAGGCGAACGCATTCAATGCCGCCCCATAGATGCTGTGCCATTCGGCGAGTACTTTCGCAGAGGGTTCTGGCATCGGAGGGAGTTTTGCGCCACCAATTCGGCGATAGAGGTGCTTGGCGATGCGACCCAAGTCCTCCGGCGTTGGTCGGATAGACATAGCGGGGTTTTCCGGGTGTCTCTCGAAAAACATCAAATCATGCACGGGAGTGACGACAACGGGCCGGTGTATCCGCGTTGCTACGAGAAGAAGTCGGCCCCGGCTATCGAAAGGCTTGTCGTGCCATTGCTGCCAAAGCTGCCGAGCCAGCTCCGGCTGGTGGTGCACGTTGTCGAGAATCAGCAGCGTGCCCGGGCGCGCAAGCCGACTAACCGCCGTAACCGGGCTCGAATCGGCGTCTTCCTCAATTTCTTTTTTCAGGTCGAGATAGAAGACGGGGTGCGTCCGCTGTTCAATCGCCGTTGCCGCTCGGAGAGCAAGCGTTGTCTTCCCAACCGATGCCACGTCTATGCAGCAGGCCCAGCCATGCGCTTGCAGTCGCTTCCTTAATTCGATGTCGACTGCAAAGGCTGGCACATGTCCGTCAATGTATTCCTGCCGGGTTGGAAAGGGATCGCTTGCTCCGTAGACGTGAAACAGATGAAAGTCGTCATCTACCCGAACGAATGGCCAACATCGAGCCGCCGGTGTCAAAGAACGAAGCGTAGCTGGAAAATCCTCGTGTGACGGATAACTAATGATTTTTAAGTTCGGTGGCTTATTTGAGCAAGCAGCGATTTCTTTGGCCTTGTCGTCACGCGCCAGAAAAAAGTCTGGCAAACTGCTCTTGCCCCATGTCTTGCTCCACTCAAGGAGGCGCCCAAGGTTGGGGTCGTCAAGCCCGTCCCCACAGCCAACATAAACCCATGACCAATCGAGCCAGAGGGTTCTGAATAGTTGTTGAAATTCAATGTCGGCCACCACGCGGTCATAAGATGATCTGCCTAGCACGATCGAAGATGGCCGCTGCCAATGCCCGTGGATATGGAGGATGCCCGTCTTTTGCCGCGTCATGACGCGGTGGAAATCTTCATGTTCTTCCCACGTCACGGCAGGCGCGCCTGTGATGTCGCTAAGAAGGCTGTCGTAATTGGTCGTCAGTAGAAGAGCGCCCGCTTCGTGAATATCTCGCAATGAGTATAGTGGAGCCTTAATTTCATCATCATCGTTCGCTTTAAAATCGGCGAATGCGGATTCGAGCCATTGGGCGAACGCTTTTGTGTCCGGTGTGCTCAAATTTCGTTCGACTAGTTCCGCGTGCTCTAAGACTAATCGTAGATCAAACGGGTTAAACGCATTTCTTAACGAGACTTCAAGTTCATTTCCCCTTTTCTGCTGAAAGTGGTTCTGAACGAGATGTCTAATGCCATGACTTAATAAGCCACGCCAGGATGCGTGAGGCTGGTTCGTGGCACTGCATGCAACGCCAGCTCCCACGACCACCACCACCTGCGGACGCGTCCTATCGAGCAATTTCTTAATCAGGCTTAGGTCTGTCGAAAGAGGTGGTATCATGGCGTTTCCCTAGAGATTGTCAGGGATATCTAACGATTTTACCAGTGCGGTGCGCCTACCGAAAGGAAGGGCCACGCTCAATTCGATTTCGTCTATTGTGGTGTCCAATGTGCGGTCGCTATACATTGCTGGCGGAGGCAAATCAGCTTGCCCAGGAGTTTGGAGTCGGCGATGTCGCGCCGTTGGAACCCCGCTACAACGTCGCGCCGTCGCAGGTCGTGCCGGTGATTCGGGTTGGGAGCTTCGTCCCCGAATCCAACATGGCGGTCGTGCGGCAGGCTGGGGCAGGCGGCGCGCGGCGGCTTGATGTTCTGCGCTGGGGATTGATTCCGCATTGGGCCAAAGACCCGAAGATCGCTTTTCGCACGATCAATGCGCGGGCCGAGACGGTCGCCACGCAACCGGCTTTTCGTGACGCTTTCCGGGCGCGTCGTTGCATCGTCCCCGCCAGCGGGTTCTACGAGTGGCGGCGTTTGATGAAGGGCGGAAAGGAAGTCAAACAGCCGCTTTACATCCGGCGCAGCAATGGCCGGCTGTTGGCATTGGCAGGGCTTTGGGAGCGTTGGGAAGGCCCCGGCGGCGAGGTCGTCGAGTCGTTTACGATCATCACGACGGAAGCGAATGCGTTTATCCGCGAATTCCATGACCGGATGCCGGTAATCCTTCGCCCGGAGGATTACGACTTGTGGCTGAATCCCGCCTCGAAGCCTGAGCAGCTTAAGCCGCTTCTGACGCCGTGCCCGCCGGATTGGCTGGTGGCGTCGCCGGCCAGCCAACGGGTCAACAGCCCCCGCAACGACGACCCGGGCTGCCTGGACGCACCGCTCTAACCCCTGCGTTGGCAAGGCGCTGGCGACATTCGCGGCAAGGCCGTAGTTCGCCTCTTGCATTCGTGCCGCCGGACACCCTAACATATTCCAAACACACGGAGCGTCAGCATGGGCATCGGTAGGCATGTCGATCTGCGCGAGCTGGCCGGGCGAATCCGGGCCATCGAAGAGCGTCACGACGCATCCGCCGCACACAGCTTCATCGACGAACCGACAAAAGACCACATCCCGACCGGTTGGCCGGAAACCGACGCCGCATTGGGCGGCGGGCTGGCTGCCGGCGGATTGCATGAATGGTTTGGCGTGGACAACCCCCCGGGACGGGAATCGGCCGGATCGGCGGCGCGGTCGCTGGGCCATCGCTGGACGCCGCCGCTGTGCATCCTGGTGCATCTGGCATGGCAGGCGGCGGAACGGCCGTCATCGCAGCCGTGGACGGTGTGGATCGGCAAGCATTGCCATCCATACCCGCGCGTGTTGATTCGCGGCAGGGAGCGCGGCCTTTTGGATCGGTCGCTGTTCGTCGCGCCCCGCGATGCCGCTTCTCGGCTGTGGGCGATTGATCTGGCGCTGCGTTCGCCTGCCGTGGGCTGCGTCGTAGCAGACGGCGGCGGCTTCGACCGGGCGGCGACACAGCGTATTCAACTGCTGGCAAGAAACCAGACGAAAGCGGTGTTTTCCGCGTGTCCACCCCGCCAGCAAGATGAACTTTCGGCGGCACAGACGCGCTGGCGGGTCTGCGCCGCGCCGCCGCCGGGCAAGAAATCGTCGAACGGCATCGAGCCGCGATGGATCGTTGAACTTTTGCGCTGCAAGGGAATGCGGCCAGTGCAAGCCCATCGCAAGTGGCTCTTGGAGTGGAACCGTGCCCAGGGCGCTATCCATCTATCTGCCCGGCTGGCCGATCCTGCTGGCTCGTCGGAGAAGCATGTCCAACGCGCCGATCCCGTCCCATTGCAACATCGCACGGCCTGACGGTGCCGCGTGGCTCTTGTGGACTTTGCAGCGCGGCGTCCAGCAAGTGGTCCATTGCTGTGAGCGGACGAGGGTGGCGGGAGTGCGGCCGGGGATGACGCTGGCTCATGCGCGATCGCTGTGCGCTGGCCTTTCCGTTCACGATCAGCCGGCCACGCCCGACGAGGACGCTGCGGTGCTGCGGCGGTTGGCGCGATGGATGCTGCGCTTTGCGCCGATTGTCGCGCCTGACGACCCTGACGGGCTGATGCTCGATATCGCCGGCTGCGAAAAACTCTTCGGCGGCGAGCGTGAGCATGTAGGCCGAATCGCGGCGGCACTGCGGCGCTGGGGGCTTGGGCCGCGACTGGCGGTCGCCTCGACGTTTGCCTGCGCCTGGGCCGTTGCCCGCTATGGAAAAATGGAAACTCAATGGATCGCCGACGGCGGGATATGCGAAGCGCTTTCGCCGTTGCCGGTCCGCGCCTTGCGTGTCAGCGCGAAAACCGTCGAATCGCTCCGCGATGTGGGGATCGAACGCATCGAACATCTGTTCGCCCTGCCGCGCGACGAAATGGCGGCGCGGTTCGGTCGGGAGTTGCTGCATCGGATCGATCAGGCGACCGGCGCTTCCGGCGAAACCATCGAATCGGTCCGGTTGATCCGCCGCTTCGAGTCGTCGCATGTTTTCGACGGCCCCGTGCGCCGCCTGGACATCATCGAAGCGACGACGCGCGAGCTACTGTCCCGGCTGCTCAAATCCTTAAGCGTAGTTCATCGCGGCGTCCGCGAATTGACCGTCGAGCTGCGGCGCGTGGATATCGAGCCGCAAACCTTATCGCTACAGTTGACTTACCCTAATCGGGATCACGCCCACCTTTGGAAGCTGCTGTGGCCGAGATTGGGGCGGACGCACCTGGGCTACGGCGTGACCGAGATTGCCGTCCGCGCCGCGCGCAGCGATCGCATGAAGCACGAGCAAGCCGCGTTCCTGCGGGAAACCGCGCGCGACGCTTCCGACGAGCCAACGGCGCTGGGCGAATTGGTTGACCGCCTCATAGACCGGCTCGGAGGCGAAGCCGTTACGAAGGTCCAACCGGCCGAGTCCTACGTTCCCGAGCGCGCGTTTGCCCATGTCGCCGTCCGTGCCGTTACGCCGAAGTCGTCGGCACGATCCCGCAGGAACGAGTCCACAGCCAACCCCGCCGACCGCCCTTCGCAGCTTTTTGCATCGCCTGAGCCGATCCGCGTCATGGCGCTGGTGCCGGACGGCCCGCCGGTCTGGCTGGATTGGCGGGGGCAATCGGCCGAAGTCGTCGCCAGTGCCGGGCCGGAACGGATTGTTTCGCCGTGGTGGAATAACGGAGCCGCGCCGCCGCGCGATTACTACGAAGTCGAAGACTCGCAGGGGCGGCGGCTGTGGGTCTATCGCGACGGCGGCTCGGGCAACTGGTTCGCGCATGGTCAATGGATGTGAAGGACTAACGCCGTGCCCGATCCAGCCGATCCTAAAGCGCACGCTCACCCGTTCAAGCGCGATGCGCCGGAAGTGGATAGTACGCACCGGCCGGGCTATACGCCGTCGCTCACAGCGTATGCCGAGTTGACGGTTGCGAGCAATTTCACGTTCCTGACCGGGGCCAGCCATCCCGATGAATTGATCGAACAGGCCGCCATGCTGGGCTATCGCGCCATCGCCCTGGCGGATTGCAACTCCCTGGCCGGGATCGTCCGCGCGCACGTGGCCGCGAAAGAGACAGGCATTCCCTTCGTTGTCGGCTGCCGCCTGCGATTCGTCGAGCCGGCCGGATTGTCGCTCTTCGTCTATCCGACCGATCGCGCTGCCTACGGCCGGTTGTGCCGGTTGCTCACCTTCGGCAAGCGCCGCGCCCCCAAGGGCGAGTGTCACTTGTCGCTGCTTGATCTCGGCGAGCACGCGCCGGGGCTGCTGGCCGTCGCGTGGTTTGCGTCGCCGCTGGATGGCGACGTGCCGGGCACCGTGGCGCATCTGGCCAAACTTTTTGATGACGACTGCCTGTCCCTAGCGTTGGCCCGGCTATACACCCCCGACGATCCAAAATGCCGGGAAAGCATCATTCGCCTCGCCCGGCAAACCGGCGTGCCGCTCGTCGCCGTGAACGATGTGCATTACCACGTTCCGCAGCGCCGGGCGCTGCACGATGTTCTCGCCTGCATCCGGCACGGCTGCACGCTGGACGAGGCGGGGTTCCGGCTGTTCTCCAACGCCGAGCGGCACCTCAAAGCCCCCGATGAAATCGCCCGGCTGTTCGCCGACCATCCCGAAGCCGTCGCGCGGAGCGTCCAAATCGCGGAGCGCGCGGCGGGTTTCTCGCTCGACCAACTGCGCTACGAGTACCCCCACGAAATCTGCCCGCCCGGCCTGACGCCGATGGAGCATCTGCGCCGGCTTACCTGGCTATGCGCTGGTGAACGCTATCCGCAGGGCGTGCCGGAAAAAGTCCGCCGCCAGGTCGAGCATGAATTCGCCTTGATCGAGGAATTGAACTACGCGCCGTTCTTCCTGACGGTTCACGATCTCGTCCGCTTCGCGCGGTCGCGCGGCATTCTCTGCCAGGGGCGCGGCGCGGCGGCGAACTCGGCCGTCTGCTTCTGCCTCGGCGTCACGTCCGTCGATCCCGACCGGATCAACGTGCTGTTCGAGCGCTTCGTCAGTCGCGAGCGCGACGAGCCTCCCGACATCGACGTGGACTTTGAACACGAGCGCCGCGAAGAGGTCATGCAGTATATTTACGAGAAGTACGGCCGCGATCGCGCCGGCCTGACCGCCGAAGTCATTACCTATCGCAGCCGCAGCGCCGTGCGCGATGTCGGCAAGGCGCTTGGATTGTCGCTGGATGCCGTCGATCGAATCGCCAAGCGGGTGCATGACTGGCACGAGGACGGTTTCACCACGGAAAAGCTTGCCACGCTGGGACTCGACCCCGCCGATCCCCTGCTGCGGCTCTTTGTGCGGCTCGTCGGCTTGATCGTCGGTTTTCCGCGTCACCTGTCGCAGCATGTCGGCGGATTCGTGATTTCGCGCGGGCTGCTCTGCGAACTCGTCCCCATTGAAAACGCGGCGATGGAAAACCGCACCGTCATCGAGTGGGACAAGGACGATATCGAAGCGCTGGGAATGCTCAAGGTGGACGTGCTGGCGCTGGGGATGCTCACCTGCATCCGCAAAGCGCTGGAAATGATCGAGCAACACCATGCCCGGCCGCTGACTCTGGCTTCGATTCCACCGGAAGACCCGGCCGTGTACGACATGATCTGCGCCGCCGACACCATCGGCGTCTTTCAAATCGAATCTCGCGCGCAAATGACCATGCTCCCCCGCTTGAAGCCGCGATGCTTCTACGACCTGGTGATCGAAGTCGCCATTGTCCGCCCCGGCCCCATCGTCGGCGACATGGTGCATCCGTTCCTGCGGCGGCGCAACGGCGAAGAGCCGGTGGTCTATCCCGATGAGAAAGTCGCACAGGTGCTGGGCCGGACGCTCGGCGTGCCGCTCTTTCAGGAACAGGCGATGGCGCTGGCCATCGCCGCCGCCGGCTTCACCCCCGGCGAAGCCGAAAAGCTCCGCCGCACGATCAGCGCCTGGAAGAGTCGCGGCAAGGATGCCATTCCGCACTACCGCCGCCGATTCATCGAAGGCATGGTCGGCAACGGCTACGCACGAGCGTTTGCCGAGCAATGTTTTGAACGGCTCAAGGGATTCAGCGAATACGGCTTTCCCGAATCGCACTCGGCGAGCTTCGCCTTGCTGGTCTATGCCTCGGCCTGGATCAAATGCTATTACCCCGCCGTCTTCGCCGCCGCGCTGCTGAACAGTCAGCCGATGGGCTTCTACGCCCCCGCCCAGATCATCCGCGATGCCCGCGATCATCGCGTCGATGTGCGGCCGGTGGATGTGAACCGCAGCGATTGGGATTGCACGCTGGAAGATAGCGGCCGCGCGGTTCGGCTTGGAATGCGGATGGTCAAGGGCCTGCGCGAAACCGACGCCCGCGCGATTGCCCAGGCGGTGCGGCATCGCGGCCGGTTCGCCTCCGTCGTCGATCTATGGCGCGTCAGCGAAGCCCCGTCGTCGTCGCTTCATTCACTGGCCTTCGCGGACGCCTTCGGATCAATGGGATTGAGTAGGCAACAGGCGTTGTGGGCGGTGCAGTCGCTTCGCGGAAAGCCGCTGCCGTTATTCGACGCCCACAGCGCACCGAAACAGGCGTCCGAACCGCCAAAAATCGCCGCTCCGTTGCCGCCGATGTCACAGCCCGGCGAAGTCGCCCGCGATTACCGAGCGGTCGGCCTCTCGCTCAAGGTCCATCCACTCTCATTCCTCCGCGAAGCGTTGGCGAAGAGGCGCATCCTCACCGCCGCCGAAATCCGCGACGAGCGCTGTTGTCCGCACGGCCGAGTTGCCGCCGTCGCCGGCATGGTGCTGTTTCGCCAACGGCCCGGCACCGCCAAGGGCGTAATGTTCATGACGCTGGAGGATGAGACGGGCCGCAGCGACCTGATCGTCCGCCCCCGCGTCTATCAGCGATGCGCGACCGCCGCTTTGTATGGTCAAACCGTTATCGCCCACGGCCGCGTCGAACGCGATGGCCAAGTCGTTCATATCCTGGCAAGCAAGGTCGAAGAAGTTACCGAGTCCTTGGCCTTGCCGGCGCTTTCGCGGGACTTTTGCTGACAGTTCATCGAAGGACGCAACAGGCCGCGCACTGTCATGTCAAATGCCAAACGTCACGATAGTCCATTGCAAAAAACCGCCGGCCCCCCGGCCAACGGCAATGTCATCAGAAATGATGACTTGTCCCAGATTCGACGTCTGCGTACGCTTGTCCGAGTAAACGACTAGCGGCGACCGGCAACTGGCCGCCGCCTATGGCGAAAACCAGCCGTCGGCAAGAGAGCCGCAAGCAACATGGCGGTCGCCGGTTCGGGGATGGGAGCGACAGTGATGTCGATGAAGCCGTTGCCGAGCCAGGTGGCGCTTGCGGGTGGTGTGCTGAAGTTGTCGGTTGAGATGTTGTAGCCGACGGAATAAAGCACGCCGGCCTGGAGGACGGCCGAACCGGACAGGTCGAGCGTGCCGGACGGCGGGAACAGGAATTCGGTGCCGCCGCGCTTCAGGTCAGACCACGGGCTGAATCCCGCGCCGACTTGGCTAACCCGCATTCCAAAGACCGTACTCCCGATCTGCGCAGGATCGTGGCTGTAGGTCCATGTGCCCGTGAGGCTCACAAAGGAATCGATGGCGGGGCGGATCAAAATGCCGCTGTTACTGTTCAGGCCGCCGACGAAACCTTGCAAATGGTGGTCAATGGACGATTGAAAATGCGCGACATCACCGGACCAGGAGAGGTCGTAAGTGCCGGTGGAGAAGGACGGTGGAATCGAGGCGGTCTGTGAAAAATCAATGGCATTGGGAGAAGGAGGGAACTTGAAGAACATGCCCTGTGAATTCGGAAGCGATCCGCTCTGATTCACTTGCTCGCCGGAAACGATGTTCTCCACAACTAGGTCGCCGCGCGCGACGCCAAACTGAGCGGCGGTGAAAGCAAGAAGAAAGAAAATAAGTCCGAAGTTTCTCACGAACCTCTTGGCCTCCCATCAACGTACTCCGTATTGTACGCCCCATTGGGCGTCGATTCAAGCTGGGGGCCGGGCCAAGGGCCGATTTTCAGGCAATCTTTGAAAGGAAAACGTCATGATTCGCAATGGAATCGTCGTGCGCGGAGGGATTTTGTGTGACGTTATTCTGGCACTAGAAATCACGAAGCGGTGATGGTGAGGGCTGCATTGCTTGAAGCAGTGGCACTAGCGGCGGCGTTCAGCGAAAGCGGCGGCGATGGATCAGGAATGGAATCGCGGTGGCCAGCAACGCGAGTGTGGCCGGTTCGGGCACAGGGTTGATGGCAATGTGGACCTCGCCGTTGCCGAGCCACTCCGCGCCGGGCGGCGGTGAATCGTAGTTTGCTGTCGTACTTACATACGAAATCCGATAAAGGTTGCCTGCCTGCAATTCAAATGATCCGACCGTGGGAATTGTCCCGGTCGGTGGACCCAGTCCAAATGTCCCATCGCTGTCCCCAACTGTGAAAAGTGTCCCGGGCGTCCCATCGAGGCGAATTGTGACAAAAAGGCTAGCGGAGCCAAGTGCCGTCGCCGGATGGTTATATGTCAATGCTCCGCTGACACTGAATATGCTGGTTGTTGACGGTCGCACCATGAGCGTTCCGGTGCTAGTCGTGGATCCCTCGAAGCCTGTGAGTCGGTGGCCGATGGCGATGTCAAACTCCGCGCTGTCACCAGACCACGAGGCGGCGTAATCGCCCTGCGAAGAGGAGTCGCCAAGCTGGGCTGTGTGCGTGAGGTTCTGTGGCGAGGCTGGGAACTCCAGAAAGAAACTCTGTGTGGTGGAGGGCGAGCTTGTCGGCGAAACTCTCGACAAATACTGAAGCCGCTCCACGACAAGGTCGGCATTAACCCAACCGGTCGAAGCCAAAACGATACCGAATGTCAAGAAGCCGATTCGCATATGTTGTAGAATGGCTTGCACCGTTCGCTCCATTGTGTATTATACGCGGCACTGGGGGCTGAATTCAAGCTGTGCCCGGGCCGGTGAATCGGGTAGAAGACGAAAGGGCCAATCCATGCAACGCCAGGCTTTTCTTGCCGTGTCCGCTGCTATTGCAATCTCCGTCTACGCAAGCGCGCATGCGACAATCATCTATGTAGATGACACCGCAACGGGAACAGGCGATGGCTCGTGGTGGGGCGATGCGCATACCAATTTGCAGGACGCCCTCGCGGAGGCAAGCAGCGGCGATGAGATTCGCGTGGCACAAGGTATCTACTTTCCGCACAACACCGATCACACCGTGTCGTTCGAGCTGGTCAATGGGGTCTTGCTCAAGGGCGGTTTCCGGGGCGGGACTGGGAGCGACCCCGATGAATACGCTCCGAGCAAGTTTCCAACCATCCTTTCGGGGGACATCGACCACGATGATAGCAATGGCTGCGCGCTCGACGACGACACGAACAGCGTGCATGTTGTCAAGGCGGTCAATGTTGGGAGCGGAACTGTCTTGCAGGGTTTTCAGATTGTTCGCGGCAATGCAGGGTTTGGCGATGGCGGTGGGCTTCAGATCGTCGGCATGGGATCGACACTGCAAGTGTTAGATTGCGAGTTTCATTGCAACCGTGCGGCGTCTGGCGGAGCGGTTGATCACGGTGGGTCGCAAAGTGAATACTTCAATTGCGTTTTTCACGACAATGTCGCGGCCGCCTTTGGAGGCGCGATTTTCGCGTATGGTGGAATCCTCGATATTGCGCAATCTAGTTTTTGGTCCAATTCTGCGCCACTAGGCGGCGCGCTGGAGATTTCGGAAGTCGCCTCGGCGGAAATCACCGACTGCACTTTCACTAATCACGAGAACGCGGACTACGGCGGGGCGATTCACAACCAAAACTCTATCGACACGCGTATTGTCGATTGTAGTTTCAGTTCCAATACGGCTTCGTTTAATGGTGGGGCGATATACCACTTGCAGGGCGAGGATTTGAGCATCATTGATTCGGAGTTCGACGCCAACGCAAGTACATTTGGTTCGGGCGGCGCGGTTTTGTATTCCGGCACCGACGCAATCTTTCGTAATTGCAGTTTTTCATCCAACATCGCCGACCAGGAGAATGGGGGTGCTCTTTATGTCGTGGCCGATGATTCGATTGTCGTAGCCTGCGACTTCGACGGGAACGAGGCCTACTCAGGCGGGGCGATCTATGCCAGCTGTACGGTATTTACAAGCGTCAATACTCGCTTCTTTTCAAACTCGGCTTTTGCCGATGGTGGTGCCATCACCTTTTCGGGCACGACGCTTGATGCGTTGAACTCACTCCTTGCCAAGAACCAAGCGGACAATGGCGGTGCGATTTACTCAAGCGGGTCAATCTCGATCCTTGTGAACTGCACCGTCGCCGACAATGGAGCAACCAGCCTGCATGGCGGCATCTATTCGGTCGGCAACGCGACCATTCGGAATTCCATACTATGGGGCAATGAGGCGCCTACCGGTTCGACCGTTGAGCAACAAATTGCAGTGGGCGGGTCCGCGACCCTGACCGCAACCTATTGCGATGTCATGGGCGGCATCGGTGGCGCGACAAACAAGAACGTTGATCCCTGGTTCGCCGATCCCGACGGGTACAACTATCGGCTGCGCCTCTGTAGTGCATGTCTGGATTCTGCCGACTTTGACCAGGTTGACGATGACGTTCATGACGTGGATGGCGATCCGGCCAACAACGGCGACGCGACGCCGGACCTCGATCTGCACATCCGGGCCGTGGACCGCCCCAACATCGCCGACACGGGAGTCGGAACGCATACCTTCACCGACATGGGCGCGTTCGAGAACTGCATCGGCGACGCCAACGGCGACCAGAAAGTGAACGGCCTTGATATCCAGCCGTTCGTCAACTGCCTGCTCGACAACCCCGCGGAGAGCGATGTCTGCGACTGCGCGGACAGCACGCTTGATGGTGAACTGACGCTCGACGACGTGCCCTGCTTCGTCAGCGTGCTGCTTGGCGTGACCGATGGCTGCTACACCTGCGCCGAAGGCGGGCTGGAGCGCGGCATCGCCGACTGCAACGAGAACGAAGTCCCCGACGCCAACGATATCGCCGAGGGCACGAGCCAGGACTGCAACGGCAACTTCATCCCCGACGAGTGCGACATCGCGGCCGAGACGAGCGTTGACGTCGACGAGAACGGCGTGCCGGATGAGTGCCAGACCGACTGCAACGGCAACGACGTGCCCGACGAGAAGGACATCGCCGACGAAGAAAGCCTCGATTGCAACGAAAACGGCATTCCCGACGAGTGCGAGCGCGACTGCAACAGCAACGGCGTGCCCGATGACTGCGACCTCGATCCCGAAGACCCGGATGGCGACGAGTGGGTCAGCCCCGACTGCAACACGAACGGCGTCCCTGATGAGTGCGAAGACGACTGCAACGAGAACGGCGTTCCGGATGACTGCGACGTGGACCCGGAAGACCCGGATGGCGATGAGTGGGTCAGCCCCGACTGCAATGAGAACGGCTATCCCGACGAGTGCGACCTGACGCTGCCGCCGGGCCTGGGCAGCTATGACTGCAACGAGAACGAGATTCCCGACGAGTGCGACATCGCGGAGGAGACGAGCTGCGACGCGAACGCGAACGACGTGCCGGACGAATGTGACATTCTACTGGAAGAGTGCGTTGACGCGAACGAGGATGAGTGCTGCGATGAAGAAGAGTCCCTCATGGGCGGCGGCGAATCCATGATGAGTAGTTCGTCCGAAGGCCCCTGTGCTGAACTGACCGAAGCCGAATGCTGGGCCGTGTTCCACGACTGGGCCATGCAGCAATGCTGGGGGCCGCAATGCGAATCCACCGGCTTCGAGCAATTCCAATCCGCCCGAGCCAAACTGGCGGAATTGGGGCTGCTCTTCGGGAATCCCGAAAGTTAACTGAACGACCCGCACCGGAGCTAGTCTCTGACTGCTCCGGTGCGGGACTCTTGAAATTAACAGGCCAAGTTGGCAGAATAGACAGACGGTCCTGAGATTCACTTCTCACTCTCCGGCCCGAGAGGGACCGAAGGTTCGTGCTCACCGCACGGACCTTTTTTGTTGACTCCTCGTTTATTGACCAATCGCAGGTAGTCAAGCCGTTCTAAATGGCCTCGCTGCCGTCCTCGTTCATTGTGGTTCGGCTGGACGTTGGGCTGATTCACACTCCATTGGTTTGATTTCACGATCCAAGCGTATAATGCAACTGCCGGTCGCGCTTACGCGGTCGGTGACAACTAAGTTTGACGCGCAAGCGTCAAGACGCTGCTTTCAGAAAAACCGCCAAGTTTCATGAAGAGAAGCAGTGCCTTGGATGCCGCGCCCCGAAAGGGGCGTCGGCCAGGGTACGTTCTCTTCGCCCCTTGGCGGGGGTTTCTGGAGCGGCCTTGGTTTGACGCCCTCTTTTTTTTCGGGGCCGCGCCGATGGTTCATATATCTCCTGATTTCTCGCAGAATTCGCAGCCTATCCCCAAGCTGCCCGCGCTCAACACCGACACCTGGGCGCTGGTCATTCGCACACTTCAGCTCTCCCCCCAGCAAGTGAAAGTGACGTCTCAAGTCCTCCGGGGGCTCTGCGACAAGCAGATCGCATCCGAACTCGGAATTAAGGAACCGACGGTGCGAACGCACTTAAGACGCATCTTTCGACGCAACGGGCTGCGGGATCGCGGAGAGCTGATTCTGCGAATCTTCGCCATCGCACAGGTTGCCTGGGTCCGGCTGGCGCGTCATCACTAACGATGACATCGCCAATGATGACATCGGTAGCGATGTCATCAGATTTGATGGATTTTTGACCACTTGGGAATTTCGTATCTTGAGCCGTTGAGGACGTGTCCGCGCGCAAGCGGCGTCCACAGCCATGCCGCCAAAACGGCAAATACCCAACGCTCCGGAGGAATTGCAAATGGTCACCAAACGCCGCGCCTTCACGCTGATCGAACTGCTCACCGTCATGGCCATCATTGTCCTGCTGATCGGCATTCTTGTTCCGGCGTTGGGCGCAGCGCGCGACCGTGCGCGCCGGACTGCCACCAAAGCGCAGATCAAGGCTATGACAGACGGACTGGAGGCGTTCCACGCTGACAAAGATTCCTATCCCCCTTCCAACCCCGGCCTCTACACGACGGACCCGTACAACTTGGCGGGCACGCGCGATGCGCAGTTGGCGAATTGGGCGCTGGGTAACGGCGCGAATGAGTTGCAGGGCGCGCACCTGCTGGCGGATGTTCTGGTGGGACGCGACATGCTCGGCTACGACCCGATGCCCAGCGCAGCCGGAACCACCTACGACCGATGGAACCCCTCTAACGACCGCCAGAAATACTACAGTCCGGCCGATGGCGTCAGCATGTCATCCTTGGCCGAGCCGCCCAGCGACGGCGGTGGCGAAGTCCCGAATACGCTCGGCAACCCGCAGCCGCTTATCGCCGGCAACAATCCGCAGCCGGGAAGCGTCCCCTTGCTCGCACGCGTGTTCGTCGATCGCTTCGGCTGGCCGATTCTGTATTACCGCGCTAACCCAACCTCTAATGCTGACTCGCCGATTATCTCGCAGACCGATGCGGTGCCAGCGCCGACCGATCTCGCGTTGGCGGGCAATGGTTTCTACGACGGCATGGATAATCAGGTCTTCACCAGCTACGACCAGGCCAGCCCGTACAACAGGCGGCATCGCATCGCCGATGCCAACCTGCCCATCACGACGGCGGACTACGACGGATTGGAGGCTATCCCCAACCAGATCGCCGGTTCCAACGGGCCTGGCTTCGCCGAGTTTATCCGCTCATTCCGCGCCACCACCTATACCGCCACCGACCCCAAGCTCATTCGTTATCCTAGGCCGGTCCGCATGGACAGCTTCATCATCCTCTCCGCCGGAAAGGACGGCTTCTACGGCAACCTTGATGACGTCGCCAACTTTGCGGTGCTGTCGGAAGAGCGGTGAGCGCCGGTGATGTCCGATGAATGCCGATAGTTGCCTCTGTCAACCACTGCTTGGCATAAAGCCTTGCTTAATATGCGGCAATTCTTCGTGTAATTTATTTCTTGCGTTTGGTGCGACTCTTAGACTTGTTATGTTTCTTCTTGCTCTTGCGAAGATGTTTGACTTCGCCGTCAAGTTCCATCAGAAAGCAGCGCACCTTAATATCCGCCCAGGCATCAAGCTGGTTTTCGGCTTTGATCTGGTCGGCGCTATTTCCTTCGGCCTTGGCCTTCCTTAGCGATTTACGCGCTCGTTCTTGTTGATCGCGGCAATAATCACGGATCGCCTCAGCCAAGAGAAAGGCTTGCTCGCGGTGATGCTTTTCCTCCAACGCCTCCTCCCCTTCCTCGTAGGGCTTGTTGTGTGTTGGGTGAAAATGCTGATAAGCTCCACAATCTCGATGCTCTAGGATAAAAATGTCCTTTATTTTTCTCCCAAGTACGTCGATTGCAACTTGAAGATGATGAAAAAAGACGTCGCTCCATTTTGAAGAACTACTGGCAACCTTCGCATTTGCCGGGGGACTATGCAATCGCAGGACTCCCAATGCAGCCCCAGCAAAGACAATCTGGTCATAACGATTTGTCAAGTTCAATCTATTCATAAACTCGACGGTATCATCGAGCAACCGTAGGTCCATGCAGGAAAGCAGAAGCACCTGCTTTCGTGGAATCGGATGACGGTACTCCTGATCTTGCTGCTTGTTTTTGCTCATTTGTCACCTTTCGCCTGCGCTGAATTGTTGCCGCCCAGCGTCCCTATCATCGAACGCTTCACCCGCTTAGAGCTTTCAAGTGAGCGTCGAATCCTATCGAGCCAATACCTTCTACATCTGCCGATGTCTTAGTTTACTGCCCGACCTCTGACGCGACAACAGCTTCGCTCAGTTCGTCGATGCACTGTCTTCAAAGGCTTGTTGAGCGCTGTGATTCGTTCTTACGGCAGTTTGAAGGAATCTTGCAGTGCCTCAGCCGTAGATGGATTTCCGCGTCATTCTCATTATTGCTGCGGTGCTTCACCAATGAGAATTGGAGTTAGACGCTGGATTCCTTATCTCGCTTTGCAGCCTTCGCCGGCCTGGGCCTGCGGACGTTGATCGCAGCGGCGTCCAGCGTGTTCTTGATATGCACCGCATAATGCTTCTCGATCATCTCGACACTTGTGCGGCAGTTCTTCGCGATCTGGTAGATGTCCGCGCCTTCCATCAGTCGGAGGCAGATATAAGTGTGACGCAGACTGTAGGCGGTTCGCTGGTTACCATCGCGGTCAGTCTTTAGGCCAAGTTTGTGCAAGATGCGCGCCAGTCTTTTTTGATGACTGACTGGAAAAAGGCGATTGGTTGGTTTGGCGTTATGGCGTTGACGTAGCCGAACAAAGGGCCTGACGGCCCCCTTCGTGCTCTTGCAGTAGCCGACGCCGCGCTTGCCGCGCACCTCGATTACCAAGATCGTCTCGCCCGTAGCATGGTCTTTCTCGATTTGTACGTCCCGGTATTCCAGCCGGGCGGCTTCATCCGGGCGAAGTCCGGTGTTTCCCATGAACAAGACATAATCATGGAAATCGCAAGCGGCCTTCCAGTCATGCTGCGCCTTCTCGCTCTTTGAGATCGGCGACGCCGTACCAGCGCGAGTTGCCTGATAAAGCTGGCGATATTCCGTCGGAGAAAACCAGGCCCGATGTACGATCTTGCCCGCCGATTTGTACGGAGCGGAGAAGTCGGGAACATGCTGTATCCAGCCATGCCGTTGGGCTGTCTTGAGCACCTGGCGGAGTGCAACGATCTCATGGTGAATCGTACTCCTTGAAGGGGGCGAATATGTGAACTTTTTCTCGTCGTCCTTCTGATCCGACATTTCCTGCGCGTGGTTGCGTTTCTTTACCAGTTGTTGCGCACGATGAACTCGATATTCCTGCACGGTTCCTGCGGTAATCTCCGACAATACCATGTTGCCAAAGTACGGAACAAGGTGCAGGCGAATCTTGTCGTTTTGGTTCCTTACATGGCGAGGACTGCGCTGTCCTTGGGTAATAATCTGGTATTCGCGATGGAATTGATCTGCCGCCGTGCGAAATGTCTTGCCGTCTTTGATTTCGCCGGTGCGCAGCTTGCCTTTGAGTTCGAGGTACCAGTCTTCGGCAACTTCCTTCGCGTGCGACAGGCTTTCTTCCTTCGTGCTGATGCGGCGGTTCCTACCAGCGAGGAAGGTCGAGCACTGCCAATAGCGGCTGTTCTCGCGTTTGTAGACGTGGAGTCTTCCTCCCATCAACGAATGTGTTTCCATACAGGATAGATTTGGCCCGAAGTGTGTAAGTACTGTGTAACAGTATTTTACGAGGCCAGCAAAGTCAATGGAAACTAGCAATCCATTGACTTTGCTTAGGAAAAGTGGCGCACCCGGAGCGATTCGAACGCCCGACCTCCAGATTCGTAGTGTGTGCGCTATCCTACTAACATGTTGATAAACAGTTCAATTCAGTCACTTAATTTGTGTATGTGTAAGAACCTGTGTAAGTCACCAATCTAAGCCCTTGACGTCTCGTATCACGATTCTATTGCCTTTTCAAGTTCGATGGCAACCTACTAGCCAGACATTGGTGCGAGCGACGACGCGAATAACCATTGCGCGTTTAGACAGTTTCATGTATCATACGAATGACATGGATAATCTGAATATGGGGGCCTAAATGGTTCGTATCAGCGCCGGAGAACTGCAACGCCAGTGGGGCAGGATCCAAGATATTGCATTGGCCGAGCCCGTCACCGTTACCTGCAACGGCCGCGACCGCATGGTGCTGCTTTCCAGCGACGAGTACCAGCGACTCAAGCGTCGAGACCGAAGGGTCATGACGCTGGATGACTTCACGGATGCGGATTTGCAGGCGCTCCTTGCCGCTGAACCGCCGCCGGAATCCGCCCAATTCGACAATGAAGTAACCGAGTAAGCCGTTGCCATTGCCGAAGCCATGTCCTGGCCTTGTTATCCGGTACTCCTACCTTTGGGCCGCAGAACAACAGCAAGGCAAGGAGGAAGGCGTCAAGGATCGCCCGTGCGCCGTAGTAATGGTCGTCGGCGGCGACGCGGGTGAGCAGGTCGTGACCGTTGTTCCAGTCACGCATACGCCGCCTTCCGACCCAAGCCTTGCCGTCGAGATTCCGCCGCTGACAAAGCGCCGCCTCAATCTGGACGACAGCCGGTCGTGGGTTGTCATCGCCGAAGCGAACCAATTCGCATGGCCTGGGCCGGACCTCCGCCTCGGCGATTCCGGCGATGCGGCCAGCGTTGCCTACGGGCAACTGCCTCGCGCCCTTTTTGATTCGATTCGTAACAAATTGGCCGATGCGATAAAAGCACGTCGGCTTCAGGTCGTTGCACGTACTCACTAGCACCATCCTCGGATCGCATCGTGCCAAAGTGAAACAACCGACTGTGTTTCCCCGGGAAAGTTACAACCGTCCTAACGCGGAACAGCGTTAGGGGAGATGTCTGAATGAACAAAATATACAAGTGAATCATTTTGGGGACACTGCTAGCTTAGCAAGTTTCACCGTGAAACTCTTGCCTAGCTGCCCCTCTCTCTGTTAACGTAATCGTTCTTTCCGGCCCGCATCCGTCCTACTTGCGCCCGACATCACTTGGTGTTAATCTTCAAACAGTCCCTAGTCGATTCACGCGTAGGACTCCTAAAAGACGCCAAGCTCACGTACTTGGCGCGCAAGCCGGCAAGGTACAACATTGTGACCAAAACTACACCACCGCCGATACCTGGGTATGAATTGGCAGCGGGTGTCCACAATCTTGTATATTCAAAGCACATCTTGCTCGCTGGAATACAGTTTGTCTTGATGGGCATTTTCAATCCTGACATGACCCTAATCAAAGTTGCGCTTACGGCGGACATTCATCGAGACGGTCAAGAGCGATTGCGCGAAACAACCTACCGTGGGGGCGAACTCGACGCTGAAAAACTGAGCAGAGCAAATGTAATCATCGCGGAGATGGGGTCCCGATTCAACAACCGGATGAGAATCGCACGAGACGCGATAGTCTTTCCATCCGCTACTATTACGCCTACCGCCCCCAATGTTTCTCCCGTCAGTTTTCTACAGCAAATTGGAAACGATCTCGCATATTACGAACAAGAATTGGAACTCCGAGATGCGCCAGCGAATCCAACGGAGGGGCGAGAGTGTCAGCCAATACAAGCGAGACTCAATAATCCCCTCAAGACCTCTTGGGCAGCAGAACTAAGTCCCGCAACAAATCTGTATGATGTGAGACGCAAGTTAGCCCATATTCTACTTAGCGCATTCCCGACGGCAACTGTGGAAACACGCAACGATGTCATTGAAACGATAGTTAATACGGTGATTCGCCGCCCAAACGATCCTCCGCAAGACCCAGATAGAGCCAAATCATAATCATTCGTCACATTGATCTACAATTGCCTGCATCTTGATTAGCTCGGGATGATCTGTTGGCCATACGCTTTTTGCGATGGTCAATGCTTCATTCATTAGGGAGCACCCCTTCTCCACGTTTCCCTGTTCTTTTTCGATTCGTCCCGCAGTGAGCAGGGCCTTGGCCAAGGTGGAATGCTTACTTTCGTGCTGACGGAAAAAAGCGATTACTTGCTCGATGTGCCTGCGAGCTTCATCCAGCCGATGATCGGATCGGAGATTATCGGCGAGATTCGACCTTACGAGTGCGACATCAAAAGGGGATGCTCCTTCGGGTATTGATTCGAGCAATGCGAGCGATTCAGAATAACTTTCAATGGCTTTTTTGTAGTCGTTGATTTGATGATATAAGACTCCTAAAGAATTCATTGTCAGTGACCGCGCTGGCTTATAATGCGGCCCTAATTTATCTGCATCCAAGTCTTGCAATGTTGATTTGAGAATCTCCTCTGCCTCCTTCGTATCTCCGGCTCTCGTCAAGATCATACCCAACGTGTTCTTGCACAGAATAGTGTCTAGTTCTGAAGCTCCATAGCGAAGCGTCAACATGTTGAGCGCCTCTCGCGCAGGCCGTAGCGCCTCGCGAAATCGCCCCAACGCCTCTAAGCATCCAGCATAGCTCTGAAGCGGTCTGGCTCGCAAAACACTTCCCTCGGGATAAATCTGTTCTGCTATTTCTGCCGCTCGGGAATATGGTTCAAGGGCCTCTTGTGGTCGTCCGGATTGCTCCAACACTATTCCAAGGCCTTCTAAGATCATCACCACTTCTGGTGAGTTTTCGGGTATGACATCTCTGAACAACTTAAGTGCTGACCGGAATTCAGCTTCCGCTTTTTCTAATTCAGGCGGAGTGCTCTTCCGGTAGGCGTAGGCTCGGTACATTTTTGCACCGGCCAATCCTTTGATATCCGGTCTTGCGAGGCTGTTGTAACACTCTATCGAGCGCTTTAGATAACCAGTTGCTACGCTTATCTGGCCTTTTTCAATATTCAAAGCGCCGAGTTCAGCGAGGCTAAGCGCTAAATAGTTTTTCTTTCGTTCGACTGACACTCTCGACGGCAAGGCGTCGATACGATCAGGCAATGGTACGAGCATTCTTTCCGCCTCATCGAGTTGGGCTAATGAACGCGAGAGTGATGCAATTTCCAATCGCCACTTGACTTCGACTTCCGGCTCATGGGACAACTCACCGCGACTGATACGGTCTGCTACTGAAACAATAATCTTTAGTATTAGAGTCTTATCATGGCCGGTGTCAGCGACAATATCAGCAGCCTGAAATACTTCCCGAAACAAGTCAACGACGCGCAATGCCGTCAAACGCTCAGCATTTGCGTCATCCCTGGCCTTTTCGGCGTCTGCTTTAAGGCTTCGTTGCTGCGCCTCAGCAATACGAGCAGTTTTCGCCTGCCGCATAGTGCTGGCAAATGCAAGCAATATAGCGACAATGGTAACGAAAATAAGGGCAGCTTTTCCTCGATTGCGTTGTATTAACTTCTTAAGAATGTAAGCGGATGTTGTTGGTCTGGCTAAGATTGGGTCGTGACGCAAATACCTTTGAATGTCCTCGCCCAAGTGAAGCGCTGTTGCATAACGATCATTGCGGTCAATCCGGAGAGTTTGCGTTACGATCCAGTCAAGCTCGTCGCGTAATTCCCGCGATAGGGACTCGACATCAGTACGACGACGGGTCGCAATTTCAGAGAGTGCGCCCTGGTCTATGGTTGACAGCCGCCTACTTGGAGTCGGCGGTTCAACAGTCCTCTTAAAAGTTACTACTTCCGTCATGCTCATATTGCCAAGAGTCGCTTCCTCGAAGGGCAACCTCCCGATCAGCAATAAATAAAGCACGACGCCCAAGGAATAAACGTCTGATCTCTCGTCGATTCCTGACGGAGACATTTCGGTTTGTTCAGGACTCATAAAATCAATCGTACCGAGAAATTCACCGAACTTGGTGTGAGGAGCGTGCGAAGAAGCTGGCCGGTCGAGCACTTTCGCTATACCAAAATCTATAAGTTTTATCGTAGGCGTTTTAGTTGATAGCGATACAAGTATATTTTCGGGCTTGATGTCACGATGAATAATCCGGTTAGAGTGAACATAGCGAACGGCTTCGCAAATGCAGACAAAAAGTTCAAGGCGTTGTTCCAATGTGAGGGCTTGCTTGTCGCAATATTCAGTTATTGGTTCGCCTTGGATGTACTCCATCACGATAAAGGCTCGCCCTTGTTCGGTTACGCCGAGCTCATACACACGCGCTATGTTTCCATGGTTCAATCCAACCAGAGTTCCATACTCTGCTTCAAAGCGAAGCACTTCTTCTGGGTCAAGGTCGTGCTTTACAATCTTGATCGCAACTTGCTGAAGGTCGCTCTGCCGAGTGGCAAGCCATACAACACTCGACCCCCCTTCGTTGAGAGCGTGCTGCACGTCATAACCACGAATGGAATGCGGTTCTTTCTTAATCATCAAAGGAGTCTCTTGGGCTATGTGCTCAAGGCGGGCAACGAGCGCCCCGCTTGGAAGAGGAGCGAACTTGCGTGAATTCAGGGGTTCGGTAATACTATTAGCTTGCTTGGAACGCCCAAATGTTAACCAGGCGATTTCTTTTAGGCAATTGCATCGGACTTTTGCGAACGAGCTGTCAAAATGGCGTGGTTGACCGTCATATCTGGACCCGAGCTGGGAACCACTCACGAGATTCATAAGCTAATTCCGGATGGGGACGGTCCTGTTTGCTGCATCGGCCGCAATATCGTTTCACCCGTCCGGCAACTCTCCCTTGATTACGACCTCTATATTTCGCGAAAAAAGTTGGGGCACGCAATTGTTTCGAAGGCTGACGGACAATTCATTCTCACGCGCGGAACCACGTTGAATCCAGTATGGCTCATACGTGACCAAAACGTTTTTGAGCTAGAGGATGAGGGGGCTTCTATTTCCATGGGGGGCACGCTTCTGTTTTCATGTGGACAAAGCGCGATACTGTTCTTGGATGTGGAGGCGCACCCGCCCGAAGAAATGCTGCGCGAGCTAAGAAGGGGGTATGGCGAGACCATCTCTTCCCTCAACAAGCGTCATCCTAAGAAACTCCGCGAAATGACGACCGTTGGCAAGCTAGCACCTCTTGAGGAATCAGCGATTCTTCGTGGCTTATGGCCGCATGTCCGGACGACGCTAGTAAAAAACGGCTATGAACACTTGCTATCTGACAATTAGCTTTCTGTAGTGTTCTGACCTACATTTAGCGAATTATGTTCAAGGGCCTAAATGAAAAGACGGCCTCACCACTGTCCCAGCGAGGCCGCGATTTTTTCGGCTACAATTGGCTACGCAATCGGCTACGGCGAGCCGGTCATTCGACCGGCTTCCGCTCGCCGCGAATCCAGTCGGACGCCTTCTGAGCGGCTCCGGCTGCGGCGATGACGAGTTTCTTATCGCCGCGAAGCTGCTTTAACCAGCCTTGCAGATAGGCGGCTTGGTTCTCGATGGTCACGGGCTTGATGCCTGCATGAGCGGACAGGAACGCAGCGGCCATTTCGGCGACAAGCTCTTCCCTGCCGTAGTCGGGTGAGCCGAACGGCTGCGGCTCGGTGTCGAGTTTTCGGTCAAGGCGCTTGCTGTGACCGGTCGAGTGGGCGAGTTCATGGAAGAGCGTCGAATAGTATTCCTCGCAGGACGCAAACCGGTTCGGCTCCGGCAAGCGGACGCTATCGGTTGACGGCCGGTAGAACGCTCGCGTTCCGCCATGCTCGATGGTCGGTGCATCGGCATAGGCTTTGACGATGGCTTCGGCGGCGTCGATAGGCTGAAAGTCAGTCGGTGTGAACGTCGCCGCGTCAGGTGCGGCAATGCCTTCGCACTGTGCGACGTTGAACACGCGATAGTATCGCAGGACGGGGACGTTCGTCGGCTCTCCCGTTTCCTTGTCGTTCGTCTCGTATTGCTTCCAGAAAATGACGAATGACGACTTCTCGCCATTCTTAACGCTGCCTTTCTTCTGCTTTGCCTGATTGAACGTGAGCCAGTAAGTCGACTCGTAGCCGTTCGCCCAGGCGGTGAACGCCAATAAGAACACGTTGACGCCCCGGTACTCCTTGCCGCTCTCCAGGTTCTTCGGCATTCCGGCGGACTGCCTGCCGAGAATGGGAGAACGCCAGGGAACGACGCCCTTCTCCAGCATGGCGATAATCTGGTCGGTGACGTTCTGATAGATGTCAAATTGCATGGGTGAATCCTCCAATCGGTTATGGCCTTCGGCGGCTGTGCGAACGACGCACACGCCCGCCTTGCAACCGATAGGTGGCAAGCCCCAGCGACCGCGCGCCGCAGTCAAGGTGGAACCGTCGGAGAAGAGGACTCCTTTGGAGTAGTACCTTGACGGCGAGCACGGTCGCTAAAATGAGGGTGTTCTGATTTGCAAGGCGGGGGTGTAGACCGCACTCCTCGAAGCCCGCCATGCCCGGCGGGATTCGCCATGCAGATATGTCAGCCTTCACGGCTACTCTGAAGCGAGAGCGCGATCAGCATCAGCACATTTTCATTGACGGGTACCAATAAGATGTCGTAACGTGGAATTGTGTGATCGGCGTTGATGCGGGGGGATATGCCGTGGGGTGTTGATCAAATGCTCACGACAGGAATAGCGATACACGACAGGGAGCAAGTTGCGACGGCTCTCCGCCTTGGTGCCAACCCTAACGGCAAGTCGCTTCCGCTTCACAAAGCAGTCTTTTGTGGATTCGAAGATGCTGTTGGCCTTCTCATTGATGCTGGGGCAAATGTAAATGTAAGTGACGACAGAAAGTGCACAGCGTTACACATTGCCGCGCAATTCCATCCAAAGACGTGCCGGGCGACTATTCTCAAACTGATTGCATCCGGTGCAAAACTAGATGCCAAAGATGACCTTGGAATGACGCCGCTGGAATGCGCTGTGGAAGCGAATAATCGAGAAGCAGAGGCGACATTGCGTGCGATTGACCATGAGGGTATCAAGAAAATACGCTCGTGGGCAAGACGCGCTGCTGCACGTGAAAAAAACCGTTCCCCTGAACGCAAGGGAAAATGATCACGCAGTGGCTCTTATTAAGGGTTCAAGGACTCTTGCCTCTACGGTTCTGTATCCGAATTCCTCTCGCAATCCAATGAGGCTCTGCGTGAGACTTCGCGCAGAATCGCCTGACGGCATGATAACTAAGGCTTCTTTCCGAAAGAGTCGGCCAAGAGTCCTAGCATCAATGTCCTGTATCCAGCCTCCGTGTTGCGCCACGAGGCGTACAGAATTTAGAATAACTCTGGGCTCATCGGGAGTCTCAATCAAATAATGGACTGTTGGATTGCGAGCAAGGCTCCATGTTGAGACATTCAGATTCGGTGCTGAATTCAGCCACTTGAGTTCTTCGTAACGTCTGCCGAAAATACAGGTTGGGTCGGACTCCGCTTTTGCAATTGCCAAATGCGCCGGGTTACCTGTGATTCTGACTTTCATTGTGTAGCTGCGTTCCAAGAGGATCGAGTGGAAGACCATGCGTTGGATCGTGAGCGAAGCTCCGATTGAACGGAGCCACATTGTAACTCGCGCGACGAGTGCCCGTGAATCTGGGCCATCTGTGTCCAAGTCAAATCCGTGTCGCCCAGATGCTTCCCACAGCTTAGCTTTGATTATCCTGTGTCCCATGTTCTCTTTCCTTCCGTGTCACTACGCTGCGTTGGCAAATGTTCCAGCGTGCTCGCCGTCATAAAGCTTCGTTACTCGTACGAGATCGCAAGGAAGCGACTCGAATCCAATGGCAGCGGCATCGGCGCGTGCGATGGATTCAAAGCCGATTAGGGCATCCATGGTGAAATCAGCGGTCCCGCTGTAGCGACCACAGTTTTGAACTTCACTATGCCAGCGGTGTATCGAGCCACCATGCCGGAGTGCGACCATCGAAGTAGTCCGAATCATAAGCTTGTCGTCTGTGGTAACAATCTTCACATGCAGTTGGGAACGTGCGTCAATCGGCATCCAAAGAGTCGCCATCGCAGCCTGTCGCAGTCGTATTGTTGAGGAATCAGATTCATCGAAGAGGTGACCGCCTTTGACCAGTCGTATAACCGGGTGCGTGTCGCTCGGAAAACCGGCGACTAGAACATCAAGCGTCCCGATCTGAGAACTTCCTTGACCAGAAAGATCGTAGTCAAGACAAGAGATGTAGGCTCCGGGCGCCCATTTATCGATGTTTGCGTCCACCGGCCCGACAAGCCAAGGGGAATCTGGAATGCGAGCATGAATTGATACGAAGGATGGTTGGCCCGGGTGGAAAGCGGCAAACGGCTTGCAGAATTTGTAAGCGGACACAGCGTCACTCCTTGCTCTCTTGAGCAAAAAACAAGGTATTATTGGGACGCGTGTCAGACAGCGACGATGCGGCCAGACACCAAGAGGGGTATCACCCATCGAGAAAGGGCGATCCGTCCACCACTGTGAGAGCGTGGGTCACGAGTAGCTCACAATCCGACGATCACTGATAGACACTCTTAGCATATCACTACTTGAGCATTTGTCAAGCCATTCTGGGCTGTTTGGTCGGAGTGTTCTCAGCGGTGACAACGCAAGTGTAGGCCAGTGACGGCTGATCAAGTCTGTAATTTTCTGAAGATGCGAGAGTTACATTTTGTCATATCAGGGAGTCTAGTTAGGGCGCAGACAGGGCAACACGTTCGATCCGCCTACACGCATATTCAAAATACACCGGGTCTTGCTCGATGCCGACGAAGCGTTTGCCCGCGAGGATGGCGGCGACGCCAGTTGTTCCGCTGCCCATGAAGGGGTCGAGGATGCTGTCGGCCTGGACGTTGTCGCAGAAGTAACGTACCTGTTCGAGGGGGCGCGGGCACGGGACGGGATTCTCGCCGGCGTAGCCATCCCACGGCTGCAGGTCGTCCACATGCCAGTCGCGCGGCAGGTGGTCGCGGATCAGGTCGCGGCCGCTCCAGAAGATAACCGGGTCCCAGCTTAGGCACGGCGACTTGCCCCTGCGAGGCGGGTACATCTTGCAGGCGGCGACGATGCGGTATTTCCCCGGGAAATACTCATGCCAGCGGTAAGCCTTGAGCGGACTTTGCCAGACGAAGCACGGCCCTTTATCGGTGACGCGGATGAGTTCCGGCACAAGCCGACGCATCATGGCGTCGTACTTGCCCGGCGCGTCGTCGTAACTGCGGTAGGCGAAGCCGATGCCGTACGGCGGGTCGGTGACAACGGCTCCGATGCCGGAGAGCGTCGGTAGCACGTCGAAGCAATCGGCCCGGTACAGCGTGGCATTCCCGATGATGCGCTTCTCGATGGGAAGCGTGGCGTTCACCGGGCGCTGTGCCGGTGCAGCCCGCCGCGCTTGGCGGGCAGCGTAGAACGGATTGACGTGAGTGGTTGCGGTCATCGCGCACCTCCGCGTTCTTCGCTGACTTCAGCGAGATAGTGGTCGTAGGCCAGCCGGTCGAGCTTGGCGTAGTCCTGGCCGTTGCGGTCGCACCAATGACGGGCATCGGCGAGGAAGTCCACGAGACAATCGGTCTTGGTGTCGCCGGTTTGGTAGCGAGCCAGCACTTTGGCGCAGCGTGCGGCACGGTTCTTGTTGGTAAATGGCATAATAAAAGTCTCCTTTCGGGTTGTGCGTCGGGGCGGGCGCGAGTGCCCGCCCCGGTTCGCGTGGTTAGTCCTTCTTCTCGGTGGCGACGCGGAGGACGATGCGTCCATCCAGCGGCGCGACTTCGAGCTGGACGTTGAAGCCCTTGCCGTCGGCGTGGGCCCAGGCTGCGCCGATGCGGGTCCAGAAGCCGTTGCCGCCTTCGCGGTCACGGACGTGGTAGGCGACGTGGCTGGGGGCCTTCGACGCGGGTTGAGTGTTGGTGGTCTTTGCCATGTGAAGTTCTCCTTCTTGGGTTGTCCGGCCGCGCCCATCGCGGCCTGATGGCACGAAAAAAAGCCGCTAACAGCCGGAGCGAGCGAAAGGGAGCGCCCCAGTCCAGTCTGAAAATTGGGGGCGACCTTCAGGGGGAACCGATTTTCTGACTTGACGGGACCGGCGGCGGCTTACGTTGCCATCGAACAAGGCCGCAGGTGGGCAGGACGGCATCCGAGAAGGGAATAGAACGAAGCGGCGAAGACAGGAACCAGCACGCCGCATCGAATGAAGGCGCTCGCCACAAGCTAAGTCCGAACGCGCTGGCAGGGTTACGTCAACCCCGCAAAGTTAGATCGGGGCACGACGGGGGCCATTACACGTCCAGCGACGCCGCCGAAAGACAATGTGTCTCAAATCGCAACAGAGAGAAGAAGGCAACGCGAACCGGTGGCGTCACGCCCGCGTCTCAAAGCGGCACACGCGAAAGGCGAATAATTATACATATTTATTAACCAACGTTAACCGACGTGGTACAATGAGTCATGCTGCGGATCATCCAACAGACCAGCGCGGCCGGGGCCAAGAGTTATTACTCGACGGCGGACTATTACTCCGAAGGCCAGGAACTGGAAGGCCGGTGGCGCGGCGAGGGCGCCAAGCGGCTGGGGCTATCGGGCACGGTCGAAAAGAAGGACTGGGACGCCCTGTGCGACAACCGCGATCCGGTGACGGGCAACGTGCTGACCGCGCGGCAGAAGGCCCATCGCCGCATCGGCTACGACTTCAACTTCCACGTGCCCAAGAGCATTTCGATTGTGTACGGGCTGACGAAGGACGAGCGAATCCTGGATGCCTTCCGCGAGTCGGTAAACGCGACCATGCAGGACATGGAAGCGGAGATGAAAACCCGCGTACGAGCAGCGGGGAATAATGAAGATCGTACGACGGGGAACATGGTCTGGGGCGAGTTCATCCATACGACGGCAAGGCCGGTGGACGGCTTGCCTGACCCGCATTTGCACGCGCACGCCTTCGTTTTCAATACAACATGGGACGAAAAGGAACAGCGCTGGAAGGCCGGGCAGTTCGCCGACTTGAAGCGCGATGCGCCGTATTTTGAGGCGGTGTTTTATTCGCGGTTTGCGCGGCGGCTGGAAGAATTAGGCTTGCCGATTGAGCGCAAGAAGAAGGGCTGGGAGCTTCGTGACATCCCCAAGTCGGTAATCGAGAAGTTCTCGCGGCGGACGGCGCTCATTGAGAAGGAAGCAAAGGAGCGTGGATTGACCTCCGCCGCCGAGAAGGACCAACTTGGGGCAAAGACCCGCGAGAAGAAACAAAAGGAAATCGCCTTCGACGAGCTGCGCGAGGTTTGGCGCTCTCGCCTGACGGCGGAAGAGAGCAATGCGGTGACTACCGTTGCAAAACGTATCGGAGGATCGGCCATCGGCGAAGACCTGCTCGTCGCGGCGCAAGCCGCATCGCGCGCGGTCGAACATTGCCTGGAACGGAGTTCGGTCGTGCCGGAACGGAAGCTCCTGACCGAAGCGCTGCGGCGCTCGGTCGGCGCGGCTTCGTCGGCAACCATTACGCGCAAGGTCAACACAATGAACCTGATCACCGGCGAACGGGATGGACGACGGCTGGTCACGACGCGCGAGGTGCTGGCCGAAGAGCAACGCATGATCGACTTCGCCCGTGAGGGACGCGGCACCTGCCCGGCGCTGGGTGATGCCTTGTACGCCATCAAGCGGGATTGGCTGAACGACGGCCAGCGCCGGGCGGTCAAGCATCTGCTGACTTCCCATGATCGCGTGATGTTGATTCGCGGCGCGGCGGGTACCGGCAAGACTGCGATGGCGCAGGAAGCGGTGGAAGCCATCGAGGCCGATGGCAAACGGGTGTTCATGTTCGCGCCTTCGGCCGATGCCAGCCGGGGCGTGTTGCGGCAGGATGGATTCGAGAATGCCGATACCATCGCGCGGCTGCTGATTGACGAGCATCTGCAAGCCCAGATTCACGGGCAGGTCATCTGGGTTGACGAAGCGGGACTGTTGGGGACCCGGCAAATGGGACAGGTGTTCGACCTGGCTGAGCGGCTCAAGGCGCGGGTGATCCTTTCCGGTGACCGCAAGCAACACGGCTCGGTGGAGCGCGGCGCAGCCTTGCGGCTGCTGGAGCAGGAGGCGGGTCTGGTCCCCGCCGAAATCCAAGAAATCCAGCGCCAGCGCGGTGAATACAAACAGGCGGTCAAAGCGCTCAGCGAAGGCCGCACCGAGGCGGGATTCCGGCAACTGGACAAGCTCGGCTGGGTGCGCGAGGTCAACAAAACCGATCGCTACGCGGTCATGGCACAGGACTATGTGGCGGCATTGGCCGAAGGCAAATCGGCGCTGGTCGTCTCGCCCACCCACCGTGAAGGGGAATGGATTAGCGACGAAATCCGCGCGTGCCTGAAGCGCATCGGTAAGATCGGCGATGGCGAACGCCGCCTCATAGTGCTCGAAAACGCAAACCTGACGGAGGCGGAACGCGCGGACGGAGTAAACTATGCGCCCGATAGCGTGCTGGTCTTCCATCAAAACGCCAAGGGATTCAAAAAAGGCGAGCGCGTGACAGTCGGCAGCACTCCCCCGCCGCTTTCGGAAGCGGCGAAGTTCCAGGTGTTCAATCTCAACATCCTGCCGGTCGCGCCGGGCGACGTGGTTCGCGTGACGAGAAACGGCAAGACGGCTGACGGCAAGCACGGCCTTAACAATGGCGATCTGTTCAAGGTGCTGCGATTCGATGCCGGCGAAAACCTCGTCGTGAGAAAGGTTGGCGCGAATAAGAGCAATGCATCCAGAGACAATTGGATCATCCAGAAGGATTACGGGCACCTGGCCCACGGCTATTGCGTCACGTCGCACGCCTCGCAGGGGAAGACCGTGGATCGCGTTTTCATCGGCCAGTCATCGGAATCGTTCCCGGCATCGTCGCGGGAGCAATTCTATGTTTCGGTGTCGCGCGGCAGAGAGGGCGCAACGATTTACACCGATGACAAAGCGGCGTTGCTCGATGCGGTAAGCCGGTCGGATGAGCGATTAACGGCGACGGAGTTGGTCGCCCAACGCCAACGACAACAGCGCGCTCTGGTGCTGCAACGGCTTAACCGCCAGTTCGCCGAACCGCCGATGCCGGCACATGCGGGCAACCGCCATCATGAGAGAGGAACCTATGACAGACATTAAACTATTGGACAAGTTCATGCACCGCATTCATGCCGAGTCGGCGAATGAAAACAACGCCGAATCCGAAAGCGAGATTGACGACCTGGGCGTCTTCGGATTCCTGCGCGGTTCGCGCGAACGGGCAACGATGCTGGAGCTTCGCAAGCGGGATGGCCACGTCCTGGCGGTCGGTTACGGAATGTTTGAAGTGGAGTTCAATCCATCCGAAGGAATTGCGCTCCACTTCGCCGACCGGAAGATCACGATCAAAGGCTGCAACCTCAACGCCGAAGCGAAGCCGAACATAAAGCTATTCGAGGCCATCTGCCGTCATCGTGTCCCGTGGCTGCGCGAAGCCAGCGAGCCGGAGCGGTTGTCGGCTTGTGACGGAGAGACCTTGATTGAGGCCATTGAGTGGTGACACGAGCAGGAGATGGGATGACTTGCAGGGACACTAGAGCAGCGGCAACAGAGTCTTGAACAACCGATCCACGACGGCAATGGACTCGGGTGCAAGACGCGGCTTGACGAGAGTTAACAGTCTTTGCCTTGCCCGTGAATCTTGCAGCCGATGCACAAACGCTGCCTGTGCCGAACCATTTTGGAAAATATGCAAAGGCATATCGGGTCCATCATCGATGAATTTCACGAACTCCTCCAACTCGTCCTGAATCTGCCGAGGTCGTTCTTGGTTCGCAGGACGCATGATGTAGGTCAGGCGAGCGCCCAAGAGCGTAAGGGGATTGATTACGGTCTGGTCGCTGATCGATTGCGTTGGCGGGGATGAAATGCGAGCCGCGTTAATGCAGGCTCCCAACTCTTGCCAACACCGGTCGGATTGGGATTCCTCGCCTTCGGTCAATGCCAATTGTGATAGACGGTACAAGGTTCCGACGCGAGGCTCCAAGGCCGTGCCTGAGATTTCAGCCGCGCGCAGCAAGCTTTGCTTGGCGGACCGATACTTTCGGCGAAGCGTTTTGACAAGTCCGTGTCCCCGCAGCGCCGCCGCTTGTTGAAATGGCGTAAGCCGCTCTTCCCATTTTCCGTATTGATCGAACAGCGCATCATAATAGGGCTCTGCATTCGCGCTTTCTCCATGCTCCAACTCAAACTTCGCCAGGTCGGTTGCCATCAGGAACGCAATCACGGGGTCAAGTCGGGGGCGGGTTTCCAGCCGCTCGGTGATTCTCTGAACGGCGGCCACAAAATAGTGCGGCTCATCCCTTGCGGTAGCGATATAGAGTGACGACATTCCGCAAACCGGCCATAACTCAGGATTCTTCTTGCCGAGGCCGATCAGAGAAATCGCATGAGCCTCTGCTGCCCTTCCAGACAAATAGAGCGATCTGATTGACTCAAAGAGATCCCATCCGTCTTTGGCAAAGAACTGCGAGACGTCTAACGGCGCATTCTGAAATTGAATTGCGTCGGCCTCACCCAATCGCAGTTTGAATCGTGGGAAGAATCTGCTGAGCTTCTCCAAAATCAGGCGCGAGGCCCTTTGCGTCTTGAATACTTCCATCACCGTGTTCTTGCTGATCTTGCATGCGTCGGCGATTTCTCGGTAGGTGTAGGCCGCCATCTCCTTCAATTCGACTGGATCAAGTTCGAATGACGGCTTGCTTCGCCGCGATGGAGAACGCGGTGAACGGCGCCCGTCCCAGTCTTGTCCCAATTCGGCCATGGCGGCGTTCCTGGCGTCAGAATTACGGCATCGAACGGCTCACGCGTGCGGGCAGCACGGGAGAGTGTAGGCCATGCAATCGAAGCTGAAATTGGAATCAGGGAAAAAACTACCGAGCCGGAGGCGGTCCGCGCCGGTCGCGGTATTGACGGGAAAACGACTCTTGGCGGACCGGAAGCTCCATGAGGTCAAGGGCATCGGGCACCGACCGGGTATACCGCGAATGGGTCACCCCGCGCGGCTTGTCTCGAATCTCCAGCCGAAATCGGCCTTTGTCATCCCGTGGATCATGAACATCCGCCACAAGAATCGCCGGTCTGCCCTCGTAGCTGATGGCCAGGCCCAATTCCCGGAGTTGAAAGTTCGTATCGGAGCACAGCCGGCGCTTGCTGTCCGCGTCGCCGCAATCCGCGCTTTGAAGATAGAGGTTCAGCGCATTTTTCAAGCCAACCCCGAGTTCGTCATGGAAAGCGTGGCGCAACGAGAGGAACGCGGCGCGGCGCAGGGCATAGTCGGCCGGGCAACGGGAAATCAGTTGTCGCATGACATTCCGCAATTGCGCGTCAAGAGGCGGTTCGTCTTCCATCGGCTTCTGTCCAGTCCCATCAGAGTGCCAGATACGAGGGAGTTGCGCAAGCGGAATCAGTCTTGAAACTCTCAAAATGTTGGAGGCAACGAATCATGAACAACGGATGTGACGAAATCTCCGTGCAGTATCCGCCGCTCGATCAAGTTGGTCGTGCTCATCAGCCGCGCCAGCACTTCGACGAAGATGCAATGACTGGGCTGGCCCGGAGCATTGCCGAATGCGGCGTCCTGCAACCGCTTCTTGTACGAAGAGAAGGAACCGCGCTTGTGGTGCTGGACGGGGAACGCCGCCTTCGGGCGGCGAAACAGGCGGGGCTGACCCATGTCCCAGTCATTCTTGCCGACGGCGCGCTCTCTGAGAGCGATGTTCTGCGCCGGCAGTTGGTAGCGAATTGCCAACGGCAGGACCTGACTCCGCTGGAAACGGCTCGGGCGATTGACCAACTCATCAAGTCCACAGAATGTTCCGCAGCGCAGGTCGCGGTTCAACTCGGAATGTCGTCCAGCAAAGTATCCAAGCTCCTGGCGCTCCTTGCGGTGCCGGCGGACATGCAACTGCGAATCGAGCGTGAGGGACTTGGTTTGAGCGCCGCCTACCAAATTGCCTTGGCGGGCAATTCGGAGGCCCAGGAGCGCCTGTTGAGCGACTTGACGAGCGGCACTCTGACGCGCGACGGAGCGGCGGCACTGCGAAAAGCCCGGCCCCGAACGCGACGCTCCAAGCGTAGTCGCCGTGCCGGTGGACTCGGCAAAGTCGTCGTGCCCCTCGGCGGCGGGCGCTCCATTGCTTTCACCGGACCTGACCTCACGCTTCAAGCGATTACCGATTGGCTGCAAGACCTGTTGACCCGGATCAAGGGGTTGGAGCCGCAGGACATGGAACTTGCACATGCCGTCAAGGCTCTGGCAGTCTCCGTCGCCTGAAACAAAGCGAATCATCGTTCCGGTGAGGCCAAACAGCACGGCGTTCGTGCTGGCGCACGCAGCGCGAAAAGTGTCCTCAAACGTTGCCGGTATGCAACCGGAAAGGAGTGAATCTCATGGCGGAGTTTTTCGGATTCCTGAAAGTGTTCGTGATGTGCGGCACGGTCTTCTTCATCACGATGACGGTGCTGTTGGCCTTGCCGCAATCCAAGCTACGTTCGGTGGGACTGGAAATGTCCAAGTGGGCGCTGGTCTGCGGGCTGCTGCTCATGGTGCCGTCGCCCGTCGATGTGCTGCCGGATGTCGTGCCCGGCATCGGCTGGCTTGACGACATCGGCTACATCCTCGGCGCAATCTGCGCCGCGAATTCAGCGATGAGTGAACGCAAGCGCCGGACGATGCTGGAGGAAGCGGAGTTCGATCAAACGTTGGCGGCAAAGCGCGGCGAAACGTCACAGACCGACTCCGACGACGACGATCAGAGGGAGGCGGCGTGATGCTAGGCCGACTATTCCGACGAAAGTCTCTTCCTGTCGCACGTTCTCTCCGGTGGGACCTGTCCGACGAACTGCTGCGCTGGTCGCGTGACGACGCATGGACGCTGCGGGATGCCGTGGAAGGCACGCTCATCCTCGGAGCCACCGGCTCCGGCAAGACGAGCGGTTCCGGCGCGACCATCGCCCGTTTGTTCCTGGCGGCAGGATTCGGAGGATTGGTGTTGACGGCGAAGCCTGACGAGCTGGCGCTGTGGGAACGCTACTGCCGGGAAACGAATCGCAGCGGCGATTTTGTAGTCGTCGGTGCCGATGCCGCGATGCGATTCAACTTCCTCGATCACGAATTGAACCGGACGGGCAGCGGCGCTGGGCTGACGGAGAACATCGTCACGCTGTTTTCCAACGTCATGGAAATCCGGGAGCGCAACGCCGGCTCGGGCGGCGGACGCGAGGACGGGACGTTCTGGAAGCAAGGCGCATTGAAGTGTATGCGCAACGCCGTCGATCTCGTGTCGCTTGCGACCGGCAAGGTATCGGTGCCCGACCTGGTGCGCGTCGTTCTCTCCGCGCCGCTCTCACCGGCCCAGATACGAGACAAGGATTGGCAGCGAGGCTCGTTCTGTTTCAATTGCTTGAAGGAAGCTGACAAGCGCGACAAGTCGCCGCGCCAACAACACGACTTCGGCGTCGTCGCGGATTACTACTTATTGGAGTGGGTGAATCTCGCCGAGCGAACACGAAGCGTGATTCAGGCGACGTTCATGGGCTGGGCGGACCTGCTCGTGCGCGGGCTACTCCGTGAGTTGTTTTGCACGGACACGACGATCATGCCGGAGGATGTCGAGCGCGGCCGAATCATCCTCGTTGACCTGCCGGTGAAAGAGTTCGGCGAAGTCGGTCAGTTCGCCCAAGTCCTCTGGAAGTACGCCTTTCAGCGCAGCATCGAACGGCGCAATGTCGCCGCGAGTTCTCGCCCGGTTTTCCTGTGGGCCGACGAAGCGCACCATTTTGTCACAAGCTACGACCATAGCTTCCAGACGACGTGCCGCGCTGCCCGCGTAGCCACCGTGCTGCTGTCGCAGAACTACAGCAACTTCATCGCCGCCCTGGGCGGCAATGAAAAAGCCCGTGCGGAAACGGATTCGCTGCTTGCGAATCTCAACACGAAAATCCTGCACGCCAACGGCGACGCCGTGACGAACGAATGGGCGTCGCGGCTCATCGGGCGCTCGCGCCAGTTCCTCGCCAGCGGCAACAACTCTTATGACGCGGAAGATCAATGGACGGCGTCGTTGGGCCTCGACTGGCTCGGTCACAGAGGCAGCACGACGGCGGGATTTTCGGAGACGTTCGAGTTTGAAGTCCAGCCGCGCGAGTTCACCCGGCTTCGCACCGGCGGACCGCCGCAATGGATGGTGGATGGCATCGTGTTTCAGAACGGAAAGTTGTTCGAGGCTTGCGGCCGCACCTGGCTGAAGACGTCATTCCGGCAAAGGCCATAACGCGGGAGCATCGCCATGCACCAACCTCAGCAACCAGACGACCGCAACGGCTTTCGCAATTTCGTCGGTGCAGTTGTTTTCGTAGCCCGGTCGATGGCGGTCTCCGTCGAAGTGTTCCTGCATAAGACGGATTCATTCGGCGAGCGCTACCTGGGTTTGCAGGCAGGGGCCGCGCTGCTTGCCATTTTCTTCTGGCCCGCGTTCTGCGAACCCTGGCACGATCCTGAGCCGGTGCTGATGTTCCTGCTCGCCTACGTCGCCATGTGCGCGGCGGTCCGGGCACGGCTCGCCATTCGCAGAAAACGCAATCTGCCGCAACCCCATAGCCGGTACACGGGCACGCCCCGGCTGATGCGCTTCACAGGACGGATGGACGAAGTGAAAGTCAAGTACAAGGTGGAGCCGCTCTTCACCTTCGCAGTCGGCGGTGTGGTGATGTCCGCCAGTCCGCCGCTCGGCGGTTACTTGATGTTCGCCGCGCTCGGATTGTTGATCTCAACAAGGCTAACGGAAGGTCACGAGCGCGAACGCGCCCGCAACATGCGCGACGCCTACCTCGAACAGCGCCGGGTCGTGGAACGGTTCCACGACCTGCGGCGCGATTAAAGGCTCAAGGCCTCGGAGGACCAAGCATGGCAAGCAACGAACCAGATCCCAAACTCGGCGCTGGCCACGCCTCGGCGATGTTTCGGCAGGGACTCGCGGAGCTTCGCGCCGCGATGTATCCGGAATCGAACGTCGCTCAGCCGACGGTGTATGGCATGGCGGGCACGAAGACGCCCGGCGAAGTGATGCAGGACAAGCAAGGCGAGCTGAGTGACCCGGACGAACGGCCATCCATCCTGAACGAGCGATTGAAAGCGGCCGAACGCACTGGCCGCGAGCAAGAGCCGCCGGAACGTGAACGGGAGTAATTCCAAGAGCACGAAAATGAACCGCAAACTGACCCACCAAGAAATCGCCTGTGCGCTGGCGCACAGCGAGCTGCCGCTCATCATGACGCCGCAGGAAGCGGCAAACCTGCTGCGGATCAAGGTCAGCACGCTCTACCGGCATGTGTCGGAAGGCCGGTACGCCAGCGCTGTGCGGCGCGGCAAGCCGCTGCGGTTCTTCCGCGAGCGGCTGATTCAGGAGTTCATGCAATGAACGTGTATTCGGCCTGCGAGCGCTGCACCGCCAAGTGGTTTGGAGATGAGAAGCTCGATGGCTGCCCCCGCTGCGGCTCAATCAACCTCCTGCACACGCAAGCCGTGCCGCCGTGGGAAAAAATCCTTCCCACCGAGCGGAAATCCCCCCGCTCAAGGTCTACAGTGGATCAGCCATTGGAGGCAAACCCCGATGAAACTCATTGACCCGGAACGGATCGAAGGAACGCGGATCACCATCGGGCGGCGGATGCACTACAAGGCCGGGAAAGGCACGCCATCCCGCCAATACAGTGCCTTCTATCGCGATGATCGCGGCAAGCAGGTATGCGAGTCTTTGGCCACGCGAAGCCGCCTGGAAGCCCGTCGGAAGGTATTTGAGATTCAGTCGCGGCTGGCGGCGGGTGAGCCGCGCATCGTGGATACGCGGCTGACGGTTGTAGAGTTGGTTGATTCGTATTTTTGCATGGTGAAGGCGCGAGGCGTCGCCCCCAAGACCATCAGCAAGTACGACGCCGATCTCGCCAAGCTCAAGCAGTTCTGTACTGACGATGGGATCGTGCTGGCGACCCGCTTCGGGCGCGACTCGCTGTTCCAGTTCCGGGAATGGCTGGTCAAGAACAACTATGCCGCCAAAACGATCTATGGCTGCCTGATTCTGGCCAAGCAGGTCTTCAAGTGGGCGTGGCAGGAACAGAAGCTCCGTGACTACAAGCTCGGCTCGGCCCGGATCGCCAAGGCCAAGGCGAAGCCGCAGCCCTGCTTCACGACGGACCAGGTTGAACGACTCATTGAAGCGACAACGGGCATCGAGCAGGCTGCCATTGCCACGCTCGGCTATGCCGGTCTGCGAATCGGCGAGGTCGAGCAGCTACAGTGGGCCGACGTGCGGCTGGCCGAAGGCATGGGGATGTTCCATGTCCGCCGTGGCGGCTCGAACGGCACGACGAAGGACAAGGATGAGCGGTTTGTTCCGATCCATCCCCGGATTCGGCCGCTTATTGACTCGTTGCCTCACAAGGGTTCGTTGGTTTTTCCGGGGATCAGCGCTCGGCAACTGCTCAAGCGGCTCAAGGGCTTATGCCGCAGATTGAAGTTCCCGGATGCCGAGAGATTCAAAGTACACTCGTTCCGGCATCATTTCGCGTCGATGTGCGCGAACCATCATGTCGCTTACAAGAAAGCGCAGGCGTGGCTGGGCCACAGCAACAGCGACATTTTGAATCTTTACTACCACCTGAGCGACACCGAGAGCCACGCGGCGATGGAAGCGCTGGCCGGTTCAAGTTTGAAACTTGCCGCAGGCGGCGAACGGCTCTCTGCGTTCTTTGAAAAAGGGGACAATTCCGGGGCAAACGGGCAGTCGAGAAACGAGAATCTCCTGCAAGTCAGGGAGTTCCAAGACTTTGCAAGCTGCCTATCAGAACAAACGGAGAGGGGGGGATTCGAACCCCCGGTACAGTGTTACCCGTACGACGATTTAGCAAACCGTTGCTTTAAGCCACTCAGCCACCTCTCCGGTGGGGGCGATTTTGCCCGAGGCGACACCCTAGCATGCCGCCGTTGTGATTCCCCATTTTATGCACCACGCCGTCGTTTGCAACCAGCACCAATCGACGCCATCACTCAACAATTCCGCCGCCCGAATTGTCAGTCCCGCCACCGTGCATGGGCGAAGCCGGCGTGATTGAACTGGCTGCTCGCCGGAGCCGATCGCGCACGGCTCGCCATGCCTCGGTGTCCGGCGGAAGCGTTGCCACAATCAAATCCAACGCGGCTGCGTCCAATTCATGCAGGGTCGCGTAGAGCCGCGCGGCATAGGACTCGGCACCGATCGGCATATCAATGATCGTTGCGCCGGAGCGATTCGCCTTCGCCGCCACACCGGATGACTCCGCTCCCCATCGCAGCCAGCCGACGTTCTTCCCCCTCTCCAGTTCCGCAAGCACGGTCACCTCGGCCGTCGTTGCATCGCAGCAGATCATTCGCGTCCGAGGAGAATAGTGACGGAGCATTTGGCCCGGCGACTCAAATGCTTCCTCGTGGGAGGCGGGATCCGTGCCAATTTCAACGCCCCCGCACACCTCGCACAATGAATCGAGCGAGACCGCCCCCGGCCGCAGCAATCTTGGCGACTGCGTTGTCACATCTACGACCGTAGATTCCAGCCCCACCGCTGCCGGGCCACCGTCCAGAATCATCTCGATGCGACCGCCGAGCGAGCGAACGACGTGCGCCGCAAGTGTCGGCGAAAGCTGCTCGGAGAGGTTGGCGCTCGGTGCGGCAATGGGGCAACCGGCGGCCTCGAGGAGTGCCAAAGCGACGGCATGGTTCGGACAGCGCAGCGCGACCGTGTCCCGACCGGCAGTGACGACATCCGGCACGCAGGAGCGTTTCTTCAGTACCAGGGTGAGCGGGCCCGGCCAGAATCGCTCGGCAAGCGACTGGGCCGCTGGTGGCCATTGGCTGGCCAGTTCCCGAGCACGCTCGATCGAGCGCACGTGAACAATGATGGGATTTCGCGCCGGCCGCCCCTTCGCCGCGAAGATTCGGCTCACGGCTTCCGCGTTCAGGGCATCGGCGCCGAGTCCATAGACCGTCTCGGTCGGAAATGCGACCACTCCCCCGCCGCGAAGAATGCCCGCCGCCTCACGAATGACTCCGGGTTCAGGCGAATCGGGATTTACAGACAGGAGCCTTGTTTCCACGAATCGCCCGCCCGTTTCCATACCACTCCCGCGGCGCGCGATCAATCCTTCGACGGATCGGGATTGGCCAATATCTTCTGCGCCTGATCCTTGCGATAGCGGTCCAGGGCATCACGCAGGGCCGGCTGCTTTAGCGCGAGGATTGCCACGGCATACAGGGCCGCGTTGATCGCACCGGGTTTACCGATCGCCAGCGTGGCGACGGGAATCCCCGCCGGCATTTGCACCATCGAAAGCAACGAGTCCAACCCTTGAAGCGACTTGGACTCGATCGGCACTCCCAACACGGGCAGGATCGTCTTGGCAGCCACGACGCCCGCCAGGTGCGCCGCCCCACCGGCTGCTGCGATGAATACTTCCACGCCGCGCGCCGGCGCGCCCGCGACAAACTCAAACAACGCATCGGGTGTGCGGTGCGCAGAAAGCACGCGGCACTCACAACCAACGCCGAACGACTTCAGCGTGTCCGCAGCATGGGACATGGTGTCCCAGTCCGACTTCGATCCCATGACGATGGCAACTTGCGCTGGCATTGAATTGGTCCCTTTCGGTCAGATAACAAAGCGCCCATTATGCCTGACCGCGCGATCCCGGTCCACAGCGGTAGCGACCATGAATCGCTCAAGCCAGCCCCCCGCATGCCGCCGATACCTTTTGACCGGCCTACTCGCCGGAATCGCGCGCCGAATCGCCACAGGAGCAGAACCCTATGAACGGCAGGCCCACGCTGCTGCAGGATTTCATTCACTGGACGCGGGTCGAGCGAAACATCTGGCTCGTCCCGATTGTCACTGCCCTGGTCTTTCTCGTGGGATTATTATTCCTCACGCGATCTCCCGGCGTCGGCCCGCCGCTCTTCCCGTCTCTGTAACTCATTGACTTGGCCATGCCGGGGCCGTGTTGCGGAGCCGCCCGCACGATGTCCACCCAAGCCTGGTTCACACTCGGCGTCATTGCGTTCCTGCTGATCGCCCTTGCACGCAAGCCGCATCTGGCCGACGTCTTCTTCCTCTCCGGGGTCGTCGTTCTCGCCTTGGCCGGGATCATCACGCCACAGGAAGCCATCAGCGGCTTCGCCAATCCCGGCATGCTCACGGTCGCCGCGCTGTTCGTGGTCGCGTCGGCCATGCGCGACACCGGCGCGCTCGACAGCGTCGCGCGGTTGATCTTCAAGCCGCCCCGATCCGAGCGGGCCGGTCTCCTTCGGCTCACCGCGCCCATCGCCTTCATGTCGGCCTGGCTCAACAATACGACAATTGTCGCCATGGCGCTGCCGCTGACCATGGAATGGTGCCGCAAGTTTCGCATTCCCCCGTCGCGCGTGCTCATCCCGCTTTCCTATGCCACGGTCGCCGGCGGCGTCTGCACCCTCATCGGCACCAGCACCAACCTCGTCGTTCACGGCCTCATGCTCGACGCCGGCATGAAGGGACTGGGTTTTTTTGAGCTCTCGGCCGTCGGCGTGCCCATCACCATCATCACGTTGTTGTATCTCGTGGGCGGGGCTGACTGGATCCTGCCGCGCCGCCGGGAATTGCTCGAACAACTCGGCGAGACGCGCCGCGAGTACACCGTCGAAATGCTCGTCGAGGCGAGCTGCCCGCTCGTCGGCCAGTCAATCGAACAGGCCGGCCTGCGCCATCTGCCCGGCTTGTTTCTTGTGGACATCACCCGCGGCGGAGACATCATCTCCCCGGTCGGTCCACAGGAGATTCTCCGCGCCGGCGACCGGCTGGTTTTCGTCGGCGTCGTTGGCACAATTGTCGATTTGCAAAAGATCAAGGGACTCGCACCCGCCCCGACCACCCCCATCGAGGGCGCCCAGCGACCGCTGCGTCACCTCTGCGAGGCCGTCGTGAGCGCGTCGTCACCCATGGTCGGCCGCGGCATACGCGAGGCGAACTTTCGCACCATCTACGATGCCGCCATCATCGCCGTGCATCGCAACGGCGCCCGGCTTACGGGCAAGATCGGTGACATCGTGCTGCGTGCGGGCGACACGCTCCTGCTCCAGACGCGATCCGGTTTTGTCCGCGTCCATCGAAACAATCCCGATTTCTACCTCATCAGCGAAGTCGGCCCCGATCAACCGGTCCGCCACGAAAAGGCTGTTTTCGCCCTGATTATTCTCATCGCCATGATCGTCGCCATGGCCCTGCCCGATCTGCTGGGCGGCGGCACGGACCCAAACTCCCTCGCCGCGAGGCTGGATCGCGGACGCGTGCTGATCGCGCTCGGCGCGGCGGCATTGCTGGTTTTTCTCCGATGCATCCCGGTCGCCGCGGCCCGGCGCTCCATGCAGTGGGACGTGCTGCTTGTCATCGCCGCGTCGTTCGGCCTCGCCATTGCCATGGAGAAGACTGGCGCGGCAAAGGGCCTCGTCGACGCCATGATGCCGCTGCTCGCAAAGTGGGGACCGACCGGCGCAATTGTGGTGATCTACCTGATGGCGGCTGTGCTGACGGAGATTCTTACCAACAACGCCGCGGCGGCGCTGGTTTTCCCCATCGCGCTTCAAACGGCCCGTCAGTTCGGCGTCGATCCGCACCCCTTCGCCGTAACCGTCGCCATTGCTGCTTCGTGCGCGTTTGCGTCGCCCATCGGCTACCAGACGCACATGATGGTCTTCGGCCCCGGCGGTTATCGATTCGGCGATTTTCTCAAGGCCGGCCTCCCGCTCAATCTCATCTGGCTGATTGGTACCGCCATTCTCGTGCCGATTATCTACAAATTGTAAACAGCCGCCATACTTTTGCGGGTGACTCTCACGGCCGCTGGATCGGTACGTCGAGCGATTTCAGCACACTCGCCAGATCGCGCATACGCACCGACGACGGCATCGGGCCGACGGTTGACATGACAAAGCCCGTCGAGCTGACTGCGTTCAACGAGCCATGGGTCGCGGAGATGTCCACCAAGCGCGTCATCAATTCGCTGCCGCAGTGGTAGCCGTCGGCGAGGCTCAAATAGACATCCGGCACATTCTCCACCAGCCCGTTGAATGCCCGCCAGATGCGATATATCGGATCCGGGTACGTCCCCGCGCCGGCCTGCCCCGCACCCGTCGCCTGCGACCAGTCCAAATCGGTCGCGTAGCCCGCGATGTCCATCCTGCCCGTGGCGCGCAACGACTCAATCGCCCCGGCCAGTTGCAGCGGGTCGCCGCGCACTAATTGCGCTGCGAATCGGCCGCGCGAGTCCACCCGTAACACCGTCTCGCCCTCGCGCCCCATCACAGTGATCTCCCCGCGCCCCAACCCGCGGAACATCACCAGTTCCACGCCTTCGATGCCGATGCAATCGCGCGCGACCTCGGCCGGCCGCCGCGTATGAATGGCCGCGCAACTCACGACGCCGAACTCCGGCACGACCACGTCGCGCTCGCTCGCAAGATGACTCCCCACGCGCCATCCCTTCGCCGCGAGCAACTGCGACAGCGGGATCCGCCGGCTCTTCTGCAACACGTGCCCATGATCCGAAAGCAGGGTGATCTGCACGCGACCGCGACAAGCATGCATGATGTATTCGCACGCGGCGTCGAGTTTCTCGAGCGCCGGGGCGTGCCCGTCGCGCCCGTACCACGCGCCCAGGCCTGAAGTCGTCACCACGTAGCCGCGGAAGTCACCCTGCCCACCGAGGAACATCCGCTGAATCTTGCCCAGTTCGTGGTCGTACCACATACGTGGATTGAGATAAGCCACGGCATGAACAATCGGCAGCAGTGCGTAATCCACTCGCGCGTTCCATCCTGCGTTGCCTCCGTGGGCATACACGTCGTATCCGTCGCGCAGCCGATGACCGTCAAAGTGCGACGCCTCCACACCGGGGCTGGGCGAAACGCCAAATAGCTCCGAAAACGAGAGATCGGTCATCACCGGGAACGGGCTGATCACTTTGCCCGGCGGATGGAAAAGCCGAAAGCGCCCGGCACGCCATGCGTCTTCGACGAAACCGAACGGAATGCTGTCGAGCATGATAATCAAGTGTCGGTCGCCGGCCTGCGGCGCAGTGCGATCGACGGTCTCATCCGGCGAGCCGTCGCCATCGGTATCAAATGCGAGCGACGCGATCCGGCCGTCTGCGCCGAAGTGCTGCCAGTAATCGGGGCGACCGTCCTTATTTGAATCGACGGCGCGGGGTGACGCGGGTTGAGTCGTCGCTGAAACAGATGTGCCCAACTGCGGTGTATCGAGCATCCGGGGCCCCGGCTCGGCGCAGCCCGCCCACCAGATAAAAGCGAACGTCAGAGCAAGTCGTGGAAAGCGCTTGCGAACCGGATGCAGCACGATGGGCATTTAGAGTCGCTTGACAATGACGGCGGTGAGATCGTCGTTCTGCGGCGTTCCTCGCGCAAACTCCAACACAGACTCATGCAACAATCGAATGATCTCGGCGCTGCCGCGATCGCGATTCGCGCGAATGAGGTTGTACATCCGCTCAAGACCGTATTGGTTCTTCTCCGCATCGGCCCACTCGAAGAAACCGTCCGTCACGACGATCATCATGTCGCCCGGCGCCATCTTGAAGACATCCGGCTCGGGAAACGGCACATCGGCCATGATCCCCAGCGGGACACCGTTGGCCTTGAACTCTTCGATGCGGTCATCGGCGCGTGTGTAGCGAATGATCGGCCCGTGACCCGCGCTAAGGTAGGTCATCTCGCTTCGCTTCGCCGAAACGACGCCGAAGAACGCCGTCACGAAGCGGTCGTCGGGCAGATCTTCGCACAGCAAATTGTTCACGCGCTCTACGGCAGCCGTCAGGTTGTCCGGTGCGAGGCCGATGGTGGCGCGAAACAGCGCGCGGCATTCGGCGATCATCAGTGCGGGACCGATCCCGTGTCCCGTCGCGTCAGCAATCGTCACCGCGAGCGTGTCGTCGCAGAGTCGCAGGTAGTCGTAGCAATCGCCGCCGGTTTGGTCGGCAGGCTTGTTCCATCCGGCGATGTCAAACCCGGCGACCTCGGCCGGTTTGTTGGGCAGCAGGCCCTGCTGAATCGTCCGGGCGATATCAAGGTCGCGCTCCAGCCGCTGCTTCTCGGCGAAATGCTCAATGAGCAACTGCCGCTGCAGGGCGACGCCGACCTGCGCGCCGAAAGTCTTGACCAGTTCGCCATCCCATGCGTCTCCGCCGCCGGTGCGATTGAGCAATTGCAGCACGCCGATGATCGAGTGGTCAAAGCCGCGCAACGGGAAGCTGATCATGTTGCGCGTCTTGAAGCCGGTCTTGCGGTCGATTTCGGGATTGAATCGCGAATCGGCGTAGGCATCGGGCACGTCGACGATTTCGCCGGTGCGGACGACTTCACCGGCGATGCCGCGCTCGGCGCTGAAGCGAATCTCGTCGACGCCGGTGGCAAGGCGGCTGTACAGCTCGTTGCGTTCGCGGTCGAGAATAAACACCGTCGCGCGCTCGCACTCCAGAACGCGCAGTGCCGCCTTTTCGATCTTCGATAGGAGCGTGGTCAGCTCTTCCATCGCCGCCAGCTCGCGCGATACCTCCAGCACAGCCCGGAGGTTGGCCACCTGCCGGCTCTCCGCGCTGCCGGCCGCTCGGCTCGGCTCGCTCGATTGTTTCGTGACGCTCATGGAACGATCCCGGAGCCTGATTCAGAGGCCCGGCCTCCGGCGCGGCGGCGTCCGCACCCGTGAATCCTCTATCATACCAGACGCGGCCGTGAATGCGACCCTGGAAACTGCGAATCGCCACGCAACCAAGATGGCCTTTGCCCCCGCCGCACCATTCCTCCGCCTTGCCCTAGACTATTCGCCATGGCCGGCAAGAAACGCATGAATCTCGGGCTGCGACGGACTAAAGCGGGCGGCAACGAATTGACGCCGCGCCGTTCCGCCGGCGCTCCACCGCTTCGATTCCCCGCCCTCTTGATGGGGCTGGCAATCCTAACGTTTGTGGTAATGGCCTATGCTCGCGCCATCGGCGGCGGGTTCATTTGGGACGACGACTCGTACATTCTGAAGAATGAAACACTCAACAGCGCGGCCGGACTGTGGCGCATCTGGTTTGAAATCGGCGCGACACCACAATACTACCCCCTCGTATTCACCACGTTCTGGGTGGAGAACCAGGTCTGGGGCCACTGGTCGCACGGCTATCACGTCGTCAACGTGCTGCTTCACGCCGCGACAACGTGGATGCTGTGGCGTATTCTCCGCGAACTACAAGTCCCCGGCGCCGTGGCCGCCGCTCTCGTCTTCGCACTGCACCCGGTGCATGTGGAGTCCGTCGCGTGGATCACCGAGCGAAAGAATGTCCTCTCGGGTTTTTTCTACATGCTCGCGGCGTGGTGCTTCATGCGCTACTCGCCGTTCGATGCGGGCAGTGAATCCGCGGCGCGTATTCCCGAATTGCGATCTGACGATGCCCGCGCGGATCGATCATCAGAGGGCGACCGGCAAGTGCCGGTCCCCAACTGGACGTACTATCTCTTCTCGCTGGCATGCTTCGTTTTTGCGCTGTTGAGCAAGACGGTCACCGCGACCCTTCCCGCTGCTCTGCTGCTCGTCTATTGGTGGAAGACCGGTCGCATTGTTCGGCGAAACGTCATCGCCGTGTTGCCCATGTTTGCACTGGGAGCCGCTGCCGGGCGCGTGACAGCATGGGTTGAGACGCATCATGTCGGCACGAAGTTCATTGACCTGGATTTCTCCGCGGCCCAGCGCGTATTGATTGCCGGGCGTGCTGTCTGGTTCTATCTCGGCAAGCTGCTGTGCCCGCATCCGTTGACGTTCATCTATCCGCGCTGGCAACTCGATGCGACGAGCGCGTTGCAGTGGATGTTCCCCATTGCAGCGGTGCTGCTGGTGGGGTTCCTTGTGTTTTTCGTGCGTCGAGCCGGACGAGGCCCTCTGACGGCGGCGTTGTTCTTCGGCGGGACTCTCTTTCCCGCCCTGGGCTTCGTCAGCGTCTTTCCGATGCGTTACTCATTCGTAGCGGACCACTTTCAATATCTCGCGAGCATCGGGCCGATTGCCTTCATCTGCGCCGGCTTGGCGTTGCTCATTCGTCGCTCGAAGTCTCTCCCGATGGCGGGCGTCGCCGCGACCGGCCTTGCGTGCCTCGTTCTTGGGCTGCTGACCTTTCGACAGTGCGGCGCGTACCACGATCTGGTCACGCTCTGGGTGGATACCCTCAAGAAGAATCCCGACGCGACGATGGCCCGAAACAATCTTGGTGCAGAATACCAGCGACAGGGGAAGCTCGACGATGCGATTGCCTGCTACTCCGAGGCGCTGTCCCATCCCGATTGCTACGATCGACCCGATGTGCTCTCCAATCTCGCCAAGGCCTGGACGCTGAAGGGTGATTACCCTCGCGCCATTGACTACTACGCACAGGCGCTCGCGCTACGACCCGACTTTCCAAAGGCTCAAAGCAACATTGGCGCGATCCTTCAACGCGTCGGCCGTTCGCGAGAAGCCGAGCCGCACCTTCGCGCATCCGTCGAGTCGAACCCCAGCAACCCCTTTGCGTGGAACAACCTCGGCAGCGTCCTGTTGGAGCTTGGTCGAGCGCAGGAGGCGCTGGACTGCCAGAAAAAGGCCACGGAGCTACGGCCCGATCTGCCCGACGCGCATTACAACATGGGGAATGCGCTGTTCAGGCTTCGCCGTCCGGATGAGGCCGTCGCGGCCTTCGGCGAGACTCTCCGGCTCGATCCGAAATACGTGGATGCCCTTGTCAATCGTGCAAATGTCTTCTTGCAGGGCGGCCAGATCGAACGGGCGCGGCAGGACCTCAACGAGGCAATACGAATGCAACCCGACCACGCCATCGGCCATTACCACCTCGCGAGCATTCTTGCCCGAGAAGGGCGTCGCGACGAGGCACAACGGCACTTCGCCATCGCGAAGCGCGCCCGGCCCGATCTCCCAGCCCCTGCCGGTTTGAACGGTTCTTGAGGAAGGCCGGGGGGTCGCCAATGGCTCAAACAATCGAATCGGGCAATCCCAGTACGCAGGCCACTGTCAATCTTCGCTGGCGATTGCGCTCGAAGTTCGCGGCAACTTGCCGGCGCGCTGCCTCCCCTCGCTCCGCGGCTTGGCGGGGGTCCGCCAGTGCCTCGTCCATTGCGACGGCCAGCGCCACGACATCGTCCGGGGGAGTCACCCAGCCCGTCGTGCCCGCGTCGACCAATTCCGATTGTCCGCCGACATCCGTCGTGATGCATGCGATGCCCCACGCCATCGCTTCCAGTGTCGCGTTCGACATCGACTCGCGGCGCGATGCGAGCACGCAAACATCCATTGATGCATACATCCGGTCGCGATTGGATTCGTATCCCACCAAATTCACACGGGTGCTCAATCCCGCATCGCTCGCCCGTGCCGCCAAATCCGCTCGCAGCGGCCCGTCGCCAAAATACGTCAGCGTCGCATCAGGATAACGGCCGGCAATCTGCTTAAAGGCGTCCAGCGCGAGATCTGCTCCCTTGGCATGCGTTAGCCGTCCGACCACCGCCAGTCGCCGGCCATTGCTCGCAACGGGTGGCTGCGGGCGAACGCATTCGCCATTGTGGATGACTCGGCAACGGCGCGCCGGCAGGCGATACATGTGCACGTATTCATCCCGAACGCGCTGACTGTTGAAGATGATCGCGTCGCACGCCCCGGCGGCCGTTCGCACGCGCGCCATCGCGCGACGTCGCCATGGCGCAAGCGACCCGAGCAATCCTGCACCGGCCAGCGGCGACGGCGGCTGGCGAATCGATTGCACGACGCGCAACCCCAGAAACCTCGCGGCAATGATTGACGCGCGAAACGCGGCCCCCGACGCCTGTTGAACCACGAAAACGGTCGCGGCTTGCGTCGACGCCAGCCAGTCCATTCTGGCGGTAATTGTCGCGGGATCGTCGACGTCGTCGCCGTGCAGTTCCGCGTCGATCCAATTCACGTTTTCCACGCGCAATCGAAACGGTCCCCAGTGCGAAAGGAGCGGCAGATAAATGTTGGCCCCGCTGAATGCGACCTGAACACTCGCGCCTGCCTCCAACAACGCGTCAATCGTGTTCAAGAGGTACTTTTCCGCCCCGCCAAGCAGCCGCGGACCAATCGAATCTTCGTGATGCACCGCTAAAACCACGACACGACGCGCCACCGCGCACCGCGACGCCAGCGCCACGCGCTGCGAACGCGGCAAAACCTGCGGGCAGATGGGCTGTACGGCTGTACTCATTGCGAAACAGGCGACGCCGGCGGCGCTGCGGTCGGTACCGTTACGGGCGGCCCAACCAGGCTCGATTTCGCCTTCGCGGGATTGGGGACGAACACCGGCGGGATGGGGTCCAGAAGATTCTCTTCGTCGGCAGGCCAGCCCGAAGGCGGTCCGACACCGATATCGAACACAAAGACCAGCCGCTCGCTCGCTGCGGCCGGCGCGTAAACATAGCCCATGGCTCGCTGCCAGATCGTCCGATCACCAAATACGGCCCGTGCTTCGGCCGGCTCGGCCAACAAGCGCGCGAAGACCTCCACGGCTTCAGGCTTCACGAACAGCAGCGCGCGGTTGCCGCCCTTTTCGTATGGCAGCAAGCAGCACGATTCACGCATCCAGTCCATCACGTTGTTGACGACGACATCGCGATCGCGCGCCGAGTCCCACGCGCCGTCGAGTGCCCGGTAGCCGGGCTTGTCGGTCGATGCGCCTGCCGTCACAGCGAAGTACCCGCCATTCGCATCCTGCGCGCCGGCGAATCGCACGCCGGATAAGCCCGTGATTCGTTCGATGTCCTGTGTTTTCAGTGCCGGCAGTTTGTCGCGAAAATCGTCGCGAACCGCCAGCCAGTCGTAGTGCTCCCCCGCCGGCGGCGGCGAATGCACCGGCACCTTCTCTCCCGACGGTGGTGAATTCAGGTACGCCAGACCCGGAACCGGTTCGTTGTTCCACTTGCACAGTCGTATCGAAAACCCCCAACCCTTTTCAAGCGGTGCCGGCCATGACTCCGCCACCACTGTCAACTCGTTCCATCCGGTTCGCAGCGGCGCATACGCGGCGACCGTGTCCACCAGGTTGCGATCCGCGAACTTGTGTGCCGAGTAATACTCACCTTTATGGATGCACGCGCTGTTCAGCCAGACGGCAACACCATCATTCTGCCCAATCCACATCCGGACATCCTGATCGACCGGGGAATAGACCCATGTCGTCGCCCGCGCCAAGGCCCACCCTGCATCGGGGAAGTACCGCGCGAGGTCAATGAAATCCCGGTCCGCGAAGACTCGGGCGGTGCGGTCCGGCAACGAAGCGGGGAGCGGATCGAGAACATGCTTCGTCGGCCGCGCGCCATTGCTCGGCGGCGTGTCCTTCACCGGGAACGGTCCTTCCAATTGCCAAAGATCGATGTATCCGCCGGGTACAGCCGTATCGGCGATTCGTGGACGCATGCACTCGTCGCCGGCGAGGTGATATCGCATCACGGATCGCACCGACGTACCGATGTTGTGCGGCGGTTGCGTGCCGCAAGCCGGAAGCGCGTCGCCATCGGGAACAGCGGTGATGACTTCTCCCGCGCGAATCGCCCACAAGTAATGTTCGTACCACAGCCGCATGTATTGCGGCCAGGTTGAATCGATGAACGTGGCTGAAAGGGCCGCCCCGCGCGGGCCCTGATCCGGGCCGACCGTGACGCTTGGCTTGCCCTGCTCCTCCGGCAGCCGGGGCCGAATGCTGATGACGCTGTCGAACCAGCCGCGGCGACCGATCAGGTCCTCGGCGGGCGCTTCCAGCCCCTCGGCGTAGGTCACGTACTCGATCGGCTCGTAGTCGAGCACCTCGTAAAAAGTGGTTGCGATGCGAAGCCGACCGCCGGTGGCGCCCCAGATCATGGCCGCGCCAAGCAGCCAGTGCTCCTTGATCGCGCGAAGATCGGCATTGGACAGCTTGGTGGCGCCGCGCTGGCGCTGAATGACGACGAGGGCGTACCAGACAGCGGGGTTCTCGTACGCCACGGCGTAGCCGGATCGCTGCATGTAGTCAAATATCTTGATCGGGCCTGCGTTGATGCGCTCGGCCATCTCGCCCGCGCGATAAAAGCTGTCGGCGTGCTTCGCGTCGATGATTCGAGCCTCATCAAATTCGTGAAACGCCTGCGAGAACAGCCCCGCGGTCTGGAGATACAGCCCCCAACGGTAACGTTCGTTGAAGTTGCCCGACGGATTGTGCGGCCGACCGTCGTACGCCAGTTTGCGCAATCCCCGGCGGGCCATCCGCGCGATGCGCTCGTTGTCCGACCGGCTCAACGGCTCGTACGCCTTTTGTGCGTTCGCCTTGTCGCCGCCCAGGTCAAAGAACAACGCCTGGAGGAACTGCTTCGCGACCGGGTCTGGCGTCTCCTGTATCAGCGAAAGCAGCGGGCCGGATGCCGTCTCGGGCAGCACGAGCACGTCGGGCATGGCGATCATCGGGATCGCAATGCCTTCGACCTCGCTCTCAAGCGTGACCTGGATGGTCAAGTTCCCGTCCTTGAACCCCGGATTGCTGCGAATGTCACCCAGATTGATGACAAACGCCGTGTTGTAATCCTCCAGCGCCCATTCGGGCAGCGCCTTTGAGCCGATCGTGAACTTCAGCTTCGCCGGAACCTGCTGCTCGACGGTCATCGGCTGATCACTGCCGACCACCGGCGGCTGCGCCACCGGCTTTTTCGGGCGACTGCTGACCAGCACAATCCCCAACGGCAAGTGGCCGGACGCGCTGGGCGGCAGGATGAACTTCTGTTCGTGCGTGCCGACGGGGACCTGCGCAAACCCCATCGGAATCCAATTGACCTCGTGGTGGCCGGCCGCGGATGCGCCGCGAACGAATACGCCCAGGATCAGTGCAGCGCAAAGGCACGCCGCGCCACGCAGAGCGTGCAAGGCACGACCCTTTTGATTCCCAGCCCCTATTGCTTGCCTGCGCAATTTCATCCCCTCGGTATCGGGCATTGATGTTGTGAATTCCGCTCGCTATCACATGATACGACAAGCTCACAGCGACGCCAACTCGCTTCATGGATTCGATTCACTGCCTGTCTTGCCGCGTGATGACCTTTCTTTCGCCTTCGGATCAGTCGTCGTCATCCATGCGAAATCAGAATCGCCGGTTCCCTCGTGAACGCGCCGAGGCATTCGCATGCGAGACGCATTTCGAGCGCCGATCGGATCACGCAACCGGCGTCGTACGAACAGCCATATGACAGCAAACACTGCGATCCAGGCGACAAGCCATTCTGTGCGAATCGATCCAAGCGAATATTCACGACTCGACGAGACAATTTCGCGTGAGGTCGGCGTGCTGATCATCCCGTTTGTCACGAGCACCACGCCGGCGCCGGATTGACCGTCCGTCGTGCGAAACTGCCGTGACTTGAGGAAGTAGCCGGTCGCACGCAACGGCGCATCGGGTGATACGACCGCCGGCCGCTCCGTGCAGACAACAGTCACAATCGCACGGGAACCGGGCACGGACAGTTCCAATTGCGTCAACCGCCCCAACTCCGGCCGATCATGAATCTCGTATTCCTCCCGACTGCGAAGGATCCCCTCCACCACGACGGGCAACCCGCGAAAATCCGCGGGCCGCTCCAGCATCTGTCGCACCGGCGTCGGGCTTGCGGAGGAGGCAGCGAGCAACTCGCGCCGAGCGGAATTGGTAGAAACATTCGCGCACAACCAATAGAACCCTTCTTCATCGAATGAAAACGTCCCGTCCACCACTTGATCGAACAGCCCCCTGGCCATCGCGTTGTCCGGCTCCGACCGAACAGGCCCGCTCCATTCCTGAACGGGCGACACCGGCGGCGCACCGCACGAAGCAGGAATCACGATCGCTGAACCGAGAAGTATCCACCGCTTCATGGGGCGCTCGTTTCGCTTAATCTCCGCGCTTCGTCGTGCAACTCAATCAGCCTCGCCTGCCATGGCGGGCCACCGAGATCCGGGTACCACGCTCGATCGTTGGCGATCCCGCGAGCGACGTCCTTTGCGCGGCCTCGACGCAATTGATGACGCAACCAGCAATACCGCGCCTGCCAATACAGCGCGGGATTCGAATCGCGAAGCGCCGAGTCCTCCAGCAGTCGCCCCCACAACGCTTCCGCTTTCTCGGAATGGCTGGCGCGACTCGACGCGTCCATCGACTCTGACTGTTCTTCGCACAGCCGGGCCGCCAAGGCGATGTAATCACCTCGTTGCGGCGAGCGACGCATCAATTGGTCGAGTTGTTCAAGTGCCTCGTCAGGATGCCCTGCCCGCGCCAGGTATCGCGCCCACGCGAATCGCGCCACGTCTTCCTGATCGCGAAATTGGGCCTGCGTCGTGCACAGACCGGTCAGGCGCTCGGCAAGCTTCACGCCCTCGCCGGCGAGATGCGCCGCCTTTTCCTGCCGACCCGCAGCATCGAATCGGGTGATTTCGTTATCGATATCGGTGAAGAGTGACGCCACGACGTCGCCAGATCTTGACTTGATGGGTATCTTCAGGGTCTGGCCGAGTACGTCAGATGCTTCCTTGAGCCGACCAAGGCTCAAGAGGCAATGCCAACGTAGTGCGAGTACGTCAAAATCCGGCTCGAGCGGCGCAACCGCTTCGAGCGCCTCGTCGAACGCGCCGATCAGGTCAGACTTCAATAACCTCGCGGCCTGCAACCGAGCCGATTGGATGACATCCGCCGACCCTCCCGGTTCACTGGTCCGGGCAAAAGCAAGCCACGCCTCGGCAGCGGCCCGCGCGGCGAGCGCGGCTTGTTTGCTGCGCGCTTCCACCGCCGCGTCATACAGGTGCTGACGGCCTCCGGCAACCCCACGCAACGCGCGGGCGTGGTATTCCGACGCGGTCGGAACCTGCTCGAACGCTGCAATGGCTTCCTCCCAATCGCCGGCTTCCTGCAACGCCAACGCTGCCGAATACCGGGCCTCGTCGGCGAGCTCATGCTTCGGCAGGCGCTTAACCAGCCGCTGCGCGGCCGCCGCCAGCGCACGGCAATCCTCCGGCCTTCGGTCGGCCAGGGCCACCTCGCGCGCGATTCGATAGGCCTGCTCGACAGCGCGTGCTGCGACGGCGTCATCCGGACTGTTCACCGCCTTCTCAACGCTCGACAAGGCCTCCCGCGCCCGCCCAAGCCGATATTGACAGACACCAAGATTCAAGGCTGCCGAGGCAAGTTGCGCCGGGTCAAGCTGCCGCTCGATGAGATTTTTCAAAAACGCTTCGGCCCGTCGGAAGTCCTCTCGCGCAAGACTCTCTTCCGCGGCGACGCGAAGTGAGGCATCCGACAGCGACGTGGGTTCCGCCGCGGACGGCACAATGCGATCAAGGTACACTCGCGCCAGCGCATCCCACTCCGGTCCGCGCCGCGAGATGCGCTCAAACTCTTCGATCGCGCGATCCCGAAGCGTTTCAAACGCCTTGGTCGTCTCTCCGCGGTGTTCGGCTCCAGCTTGACCGGCTTTGTTCGCGGACTTGGACCGGGCCATCGCGCGAGCCTCTTCCATCCAGGACCATGCGTGCAGAATCGGGGCAAGGCGAACATAAAACACCACGGACGAGTCGGTCGGCGCCCCCGATCGCCTGGCCAGTGCCGCAAGCGCCGCCCGGGCCGCTTCCCATCGCTCCGCTGCAAGCAGGGTCCGGCCTATTTCGTATTGCGCCCGCACCGATACGGTCGCCGCGACGGGAGCGTCCACGACTCGCTTTAACACGGCCCCCGCGTCATCCCATGCGTGCAATGCGCGCAACGCAATGCCCTTGCCCAGCAGCGCCGCCGCGCGCTCGTCGGAATCACCGGCTTCCTGGCTCAATGCGTCAAACTCCGCCAGCGCGGCATTCGCCCATCCGATTCGAGCCGCGTCGTCCGAAGCCGTGACCTCCGCGCGATACACCTGCGCCCAGGCAAGTCCCGTCCGCTGCGCGCGCCCCAGAGTACGGAGCGGCTGCGTCAGGCCCAGTAGCATGAACCGCTCCTCGGTCAATCGCCACGCCTCGATGAGGCGGGCAAGGCCCAGCCCGGCCCGGCGGTGCAGCTCGACCACCTCCGCCAGCCCCGCATCCAGCGCCTTGCGATCACCCGCAAGACCGCTGGTCATCTCCAGGCGATTCAGTTCCGAAGCGAGTCGGTGGTTCAGGAGCAGGTCGGCCAACTCAACGCGACATTCGGCGAAATGATACTCGGCCCATTCGCTGCGCTCGGCGCTTCCACCAGGGTCTCGCGCGATCAGCGCCCGGTACTCTCGCTGCGATTCGTCGAGCAGTCGCGTGCGCGATTCCCCGACGGCTTCCATCATCGCGGCCTGGCGAAAAGCACGGGCCACGTGAATCCGGCAAGCCGGCGGATGGTCCTTCACGGATTCCGCGACCAGCTCCGGCATGCCCCGGCTGGTCAGGCCGCGAATCAATTGAAAGGTCTCTCCCGTGATCCGGCCGGCCTCAATTGCAGGATCGTCCTGCGCGCGCGCCGGAACCGCTGCAATTTGAGCGGCGAACAACGCCAGCGCGATCGCCGCATACACCCACCGATGCACCTCATTCAGGCATGCCCGCTCCATCAGGAAGCCCCGTCAACCGTTGCGGTCGATTTTCCACGATCCACCGCGAACTGAATGCGCGCGAATCCCGCTCGCCGGGCCGCATCCATCGCCGCCACGACCTGCTCGTATCGAACCGCCGGCTCCGCGCGAATCACCACCCGCGATTGCGAATCCGCGCCTGCCTCCACGCGTGACCGCAGGACGGCCTCGAGCGCGGCGAAGTCGCCGTCGCGCACAGGCCGGCCCATTACCCGAATGCCGCAAGCCTCGGCAGCCGCCACAAACAGCTCGATTCGCACGGCCGGCACGATGCTGATCCGCGCAGCGCCGCCCGGGCCGGCCTGCGCCGGCAATTGCGTCGCGAGGAATCCTTCGGTCAGCACAAAGCTGGTGCCCAGCATGAAGAAAATCAGAATCACCATGACCACGTCGACCATGGGCGCGAGGTTGGGCACGGCCGTGTGCGCAGTGGGAAATCCCCGGCGATTCATGACCGACGAGCCTCCTGCTGCGCCGCGGCGAACGTAATTCGACGAATGTCCGCATCAGCGCAGGCGCGCATCACCGCTTCAATGTGCCGATACTCAAGCGAGCGATCGGCGCGGATGACGCAATTCAATTCAGGATCAATGGATCCCGCGGACTTCAACCGGCGTGAAACCTCGTCCAGCGTCGCCGGCTCGCCACGGTACTGATACGCCGGCTCGCCCAGTTCATTCGCAACGATCCCGATGACAACGCGATTGCCGAACTCCGTCGATGCGGCATCCTGTGCAGTGGCTGCCGCGGGGAGGTCGATCCGCACGTTTTCGCGCTCGACCATCTTCGTCGCGAGCATGAAGAAGATCAGCAGGCACATCATGACGTCCACCATCGGTGCGAGGTTCAGCGTCAGTGCGGTGGGTTCGGGGCGGCGGCGGATCATGGCAAAACAGCCTTCGTGCCGGATCGTTCCTTCAGGTGCCTAACGCGACTCCACCGGTTGCGGCCTGGCCGAAGCAGCCCCCGCGCTGCCTGCCGCGCTCCCCGGCAACGAGCCGGCGGCGCCACCAGGAGTCGGGGTCGCGGGCCGCGGCGCATCGGTCCCGAAGCCGACCGTCGCCGGACGAAAATACTCAAGCAGGTCGAGCACGGCCGCATGCGCCGACACGGTCAGCGCATCGACTCGATTGCGACAGATGCCAAAGAACCCCAGCGCGACGATCGCCACGCTCAACCCCAGAAAGGTGTTCACCAGCGCCAGGCTGATTCCGCCCGCAAGGTCTTCCGGGCGATAGGCCCCGTGCGTGTCCTGCATCGCGCCGAAGGCCTTGATCATGCCGAGAACGGTCCCCAGCAGCCCCAGCAGCGGAGCGAGGTTTCCGATCACGTTCAGGTACTCCACGCGCCGAAACAACCGGCTGCTCCAGACCCCGGCGCGCTCGTCGGCGCATTCGCGCATGGCGTCGAACCCGTGTCGGCCGTGCCGAAGGCCGACCTCCAACACATCGGCAAACATGCTGCGCTGGGCCTTCAACTGCTCGATGCAGTCCTTGAACTTCCGCGCGTCGATCAGCGCGCGCATCTGCTCGATCGCGCTCTCCGGGGCCATGGTCTTCCGCCGTACGCTGACGAACTGCTCAATGATGATCGTGACCGTGGCAAGGGACATCACGGCGATGATCAGGCCTGTCCACTCCGCACCATGAACAATGACCGTGAACAAGGTGCGCGATCCGCTTGTCGCCTGCGGAGCCGGGCCGCCGTTGACGACATCCTGCCCGGACGCCGTACTGGCGATTGCAGCCGCACCGAACAGCGCGACGCCAATCCATCGTGACTGGTTCATGCCGGTGATGATCCTTCCGGAGCTTGACGCACCTCGTTGCGAAAGCGACTCACGGCGCAACGGCCGGAGCCTGCTCGTGCACCTCTCGATCCGAGACGTGTTTGTAAGTCCCCCGGTTGGATTCCGCAATGCGGCGCAGGATTCGCTCTCCCTCATCCATGGAATCGAGAACAAAAAGGATCGTGTGGATCGTAGTCCGCCCCTCCCGATTCATCCGGGCAATCAGGTTGAGCAGTTTCGAATTTTGATCGCCGAAGTCCCCGTCGGATAGCAGGTACATGACATCCGGCTTGTATTGCAGGGCTCGGCGTGCTGCCTCGACCGGCTCGGTCTGTCCCCGTGGCGCCACCGACTTGATCGCATCAAACGCATCCCGCTTGTTTTCAGGATTGGCCCAGCGAAGCCGCTCAAACAACTCCGTCGGCCGGCCGTCGCTGAACCAGATGACATTGAATTGCTGATCGGCTCCGAGCGACCCGATCGCGCGCATGAGTTCCTTCTGCAACGCGCCAAACGAGTCCCCCATCGACCCGCTGCGATCCATCACATACACGACGGATTTCGCGGCCTGGCCCTCGCCGACTCCCCACATGCTGCCGATTGACGCTCCGCCCGTCACATCGCGCTCGCCCAACCCCTTCCCATCTCCATGACTCCCTCCCCTGCCGCGCCCGACCGGCACAATATCCGACCCACCGATCGCGCCGACCGCAAGCTCGTCCAGCCCGGTGCCCCCCGCCACCTGTAGCGGCTTCACCTCCGCCGCCCGGTCCGGTGATGCCAAGACCGTGGCGAGGTCGCTAAGCGTCGGGCCTTCGGCGCTCTCCGGCAGGGTTTCGCGTGTGGCGTTGTCCGGCTTGCCGGAGAACTGGAAACCAACCGCCGGCGGCTCGGCAATGGAATCAGTCAATTCCACTGAATACGCACGCTCGGTGATCTCCGGGCGCGTAAATGACCATGTCGCAGCGGCGAGACCGAGCAGGCCCGCCGCGTGGATCGCGATGCTCACGACGGCCGCCCCCACCCACGATCCTCGTCGCGCGGGCAGGCGATGCAGCGCGTCACTGCTGCCCGGCAAGGTCGCGCTCGCTTCCGTATTGCTGGGGCCGGATTGAACGCCGATGGACTGCGTGCGCGTCATGCTGACGGATTATATGCGCGGAGCGGTTGTCCGCGCGGCTCGATCGGCGGCCTGAAGCGTATTCGCCAGCAGCATCGCCACCGTGACCGGGCCGACGCCCCCCGGCACCGGCGTGATCGCGCGGGCCAGCGGCGCGACTTCGTCGTACCGTACATCGCCCAGAGTCTTTTTCTGATGCGTCCCATCCGCCGCGACCACGCTGACCCGGTGCATGCCCACGTCAATCACAATTGTCCCCGGCGCGACGTGCTCGGCTCCGATCAACCCCGCCACACCGGCCGCGACCATGAGAATCTCCGCGCCGCGCGTGTGCGCCGCGAGATCAGCCGTTCGCGTGTGGCAGACCGTCACTGTCGCATGCGAATGAAGCAACAAGAAGGACAAAGGCTTTCCGACGATTACGCTGCGCCCCACTACGACCGCGTCACGCCCTTCAATCGGCACGCCGGTTGAATTCAGGCATGCAAACGCGGCGGCTGCGGTACAGGGGACAAGCGCCTCGCGCCCCATGAACAGCAACCCCAGGTTCGCGTTACCGACGCCTTCGACATCTTTCGCCGGGGCAATACGCTGCTGCAGCGAGAAGGTGTCCCAGGACTTGGGCAGCGGCATCTGCAGAATGATTCCGCTGACCGTCGCATCTCGATTCAAACGGTCAATTTCGCGGATCGCATCCGACTCGGCCGCGCCGGCCGGCAGCGCCACGCGCTCGTATTCAATCCCCACTCCGGCTGCGTCCTTCCGCTGCGACTCGGCATAGGCTCCGGCCGATGCGTCATCGCCGACGGTCAGCGCCGCCAGTTTCGGCACAATGCCTCGCGCGCGCAGCGCCGATGCTCCGGCGCTCGTCTCGGTTCGAATCGCCGCCGCGATCGCCTTGCCGTCGATGATCTGCGCGCTCAAGGACGCGTCGCCTCCAAATGCGTGTAGACCTGCCGCACAAACGCCGCATCCAGCTCCCCAAAGCGGCGTTCGAAAGCATCCAACTCGTTTACCCCGGCCGGCGGCGTCGATAAGTAACTCGCCAACGCGCGCGGCTGGGTCTCCGCCAAATAGTAAACCAATGCCCAGGCCATCGCATACGCCGCGGACGCACCGGCTGTGCCGGGGGCCAGCTCGCGCGGATCTCCGACCACGCGTCGTGCATGCGCCGGACGATCGTCCGGTGGAATCGCCAGCGCATCCGCAAGGCGAAACGCGTTCGGCCCGTCGGCATTCTCAAACTGCATCGCGGTGCCCTCGATCAGCCAGCGCGCCGCGCCCGAACTCGTCGATTGCACACCGGTCGCAGCAAGAACCTGATGGGCGATTTCGTGCCGCACGACTGTTGCGATCACGGCCTGTTGTGTCGCATCCAGCGCCCGTTGCGCAGACTTCACGTCATCCTGCGCCGGCGCCGCAGCGGCGGCGTTCGCATTGCTTCCGGACCGTTGCAACGACTTCTGTTCGCGCTCCCGCCGCCACAGTTCGTCTCTTTGCGTACGGATGGCCGTTGAGTTGGCGAAGTTGAAGAGCGCGCAGATTCCCGTCGTCTCGTCGAAGTAACCCGGTACTGCTTCACTGGCGGGGAACCCGGCCTGCCGGGCGTGCCGTTCATAGCCCTTGTACCGTTCAAACAGGAGCATCGGCATGCGTCCCGCCGGCGGACGATGCGGCAATTCAAGCCTCGCGATGAATCGCGACACGCCACGAAACGTGTCCTCCGCCAGATCCAGAACGCGGCGGACCGTGCCGGCGTCGCAATCGGAAAGAATCTCGAAGTGCTCGGTGTGATAGCGACGAAACGAACCGCCCAGCGCGGCCGATAGCGCATCCAACGGCGATTCGACAACCTGACTGCTTGCAGTGTGGTCGCGACGATTCGCTTCGCCCGAAGCATCGCGCGATTGAGACCATCCGACGAGCGGGAACATCAGCAGCACCGCGCAAGCATGACATGCGAAGCGCGCCCGCATCACGACCCTACGCTCCCGCGCCGGCAAGCTCGTGCCCCTGCCGCGGGACGTACTTGTCGCCTTTGTAGGCAGACATCGGGACCGGTTTCTCATCCAGCAGTTTTTTTAGAAACTGCGCCGCAGCCGGGAACGCCTTTTCCGGATCGGCCAGCGAAGGCGTCCACAGCTTCGGCCAATCGAACACCAAGTGCCCCTGGTAACCGATTCCCTTGAGCAGTTGTACCATCCGCGCAATCTCTACATTGCCCTGGCCCGGCAAGGCGTAGCCATCGAAGCCTGTGCCGCTGAATTTTGCGTCGGTCACGTGAACGAGGCCGATCTTGGAGCCGAGCCGGGGAATGGACACCGTCGGCCGTTCGCTACGCGTCCGCGCGGCAAGAGGATTCCAACAACAGCGCATCGCCACCGATTCCACCGCATCGACGAGGTACCAAATTGCGGCGCTGTCGGTGAAATCGCCGCTGTTCTCGACGAGCACGGTCACACGACGCGCCTCGGCATACGCCGCCAATTCGCGCAGCGCCTGGGCGATTCGTCCAAGTGTCACCTCTCGGCGTTCGTAGCCCAACAGTCGCTTGGGAATCTCGGCGCCGAAGACGCGGACGAAGGGGCACTCAAGCCGCTGGGCCAGATCGATGTATTCGCGCGCCTGGGCCTGGTTCGCGGCGACTTCCTTCGGGTTGCGCATGTGAAACGCCGCGGACGATGCCAGGCAGATCAACTCGACGCCGGCCTGCCGCATGAGCTGCGACACTTTGCCCGGATTGGACGCTAACTCCGGAGCCAGAGGCAGATGCATCTGCCCCATTAGGCCGCGAAGTTCGATCCCCTCGTAGCCGTACTCCTTGGCCCGCTCCACCATCTGGGCCAGGTTCCAGCCCGGACAGCCCACGCTGCTGAACGCCAGTTTCATTCGCTGCTCCATTCGATCCGTCGCCACCGCCGCGAGCATCCCTGCAAAGTGTGCGGCGAAGGACTCGCGGCCATCCTAGCATTGATTCAACCTGGAAGCCAGTTGATCCAGCCAGCCGCCGTGCGCCTGCCGGGCGTTTAGAGGCAACGCTCCAGCGGCCCTGTTTATCGGTGCGGACCCACGCAAAGTTGCCGATTCAATGCGTGTTCCAATACCATATCATCAACCCAGAGGATGCAACCCGGTGAGCCTGCAACCAGCGAACGTTGAGATTCCTGCCGGCCGCGATTCGACGATCGCCGCGCCGATCACCAACGCCGTGACGATGCGAACGCCCCCCCAGGCGCTGCTCGTCAAATTGCCTGCGATCTTCACCGCCGGGCTTCTGTTGTTTACGTTCCTTCAACGGGCACAGGACAGCGCCCGCCTGCGATGGACCTTCGTCGGTGTCGCCACGGTCATGGCGATCTGGCAGTTGATACTCCGTTCCGTCGCCCGCCGAAGAGGTCAAACGCTGACGGTCGAATTCGTTCCGATCTCTTCGCATTACGTTCAGGCGTTCGTGCAATTCTCCATCATGATCTGGTGGGGCTGGTTCGCGCCGGAAGTCTATCTCGAACTGCCTCTGATTTTGTCGCAAGTGATGTTTCTATACATCCTCGAAGGCTTGGTCACCTGGAGCCGCGGCCGCACATGGCGCATCGGCTTCGGCCCCCTGCCGATCATCTTCAGCACCAACCTGCTGCTCTGGTTCAAGGACGACTGGTATTTCTTCCAATTCGCGATGGTCGCTCTCGGCGCGTTCGCCAAGCAGTTCATCACTTGGGAACGGAACGGTCGCCGGTCGCACATTTTCAACCCGTCGGCCTTCGGGCAGTTTCTCTTCGCGCTGGGGCTGATCTTTACGGGCACGACGAACGACCTGACCTGGGGCAAGCAGATCGCCGCGTCGTTTGAAACGCCGCACATGCTGATCGTGATTTTCCTCGGCGGCCTGCTGGTGCAGTACCTGTTCCACGTCACGCTGATGACGCTGGCCGCGATGTCGATGCTCATCGTGCTCAACCTGGGTTACACGCAAGCGACCGGGCTTTACTTCTTCGTCAACGTCAACATCGCCGCGCCGATCTTCCTCGGGCTGCATCTGCTCATCACCGATCCAGCCACGTCGCCGCGAACCAACCTCGGGCGCGTGATCTTCGGCGCGTTGTACGGAACCGGCTACTTCGTCCTGTTCCGCGTTCTGGACGTTTATGAAGTCCCGCTGTTCTGGGACAAGCTGTTGCCGGTTCCGATCCTGAACCTGTGCGTTCCGATGATCGAGAAACTAGCGCGAAGCGGTTTTGTGGGGCGATTCAATCAATGGTGGGAATCGACCCTTCAGCCGAAGCGGCTCAACCTCGTGCACATGGCCTGCTGGGCGGCGGTCTTCGGCGGCATGTACGCAACCGGCTACATTGAAGCGCCGCACCCCGGCAACTCGATTCCGTTCTGGAAGAAGGCCTTCGCCGAAAATCGCATGCACGCCGGGCACAGCCTCGTCCTCGCGGCGGGCGCGCAGGCCGAGGGCGGCCATTCCGGGGCCGCGTACAACGAACTCGGCCTGATCTGCATGGAAGGCAAGATCGTCCGTAAGAATCACGGCGCTGCCGCAAGGCATTTCGCCAGTGCCTGCGAACTGGGCAACGTCGATGGCTGCCTCAACGTGGTGATTCAATATCTCTTCCTCAATGAAGTGAAGTCTGAATCCGACGTGGCTCGCGCGCTGACGTCGCTTGAGGCGGTCTGTGATGCCGAGTCGAATTGGGCCTCGTGCTTCCTCCTCGGAAAGGCGTATGAAACCGGACGTGGGAGGCCGCGCGACTTGGCTCGGGCGATCGCCCTGTATGAGAGGTGTGGGAAGGAGAATCTCTACGCAGTCAAAGGAATTGCGCGGATCGCGCTGCTGCCGGATGCTCCCTCATATGTTCCCACGGGAATAGAGCAAATCCTCGTGCAGGCGAGTGTGTATGGCGATTCAGAAAGCTGCTGGTACCTCGCTTACATGTACGACCGCGGCATCGGAGTCGCGAAGGACACGGTCAAATCGCGGCGGTTCCTCGAGACAGCGTGTCGCCTTGGCGAGAAGGAAGCGTGCAAGATCAAGGCGATGCCGAGCCTGCCGCCGTTCAGCAAGCCGCGCATGCTCTTGCCGAACTGGTTCACGGCCTTTCCCTTGTCGCCTGCGACGACCCAATGATCTTGTTCGCCGCGCCGGCGCCAATGATCAACAAAAGATCATTCACTGAAACTGAACACAGGCTGTCCAGTTTCAGAATCGCCTGCGAATCTCGCACGGCCCGTCCAAGGCCGATGACTCGCATCCCTGCGGCGTGCGCCAATTCAATCCCCGCCTGCGAATCCTCTACGACCACGCATCGCGCGGGATCGCATCGCATGGCTGCCGCGGCATGGGCGTAACGATTGCTTTGACCGCGCGGCATCTCGACAAGGCCATCCACAACGCGCTCAAACCATCGCATCAGGCCGATGCGGGTCAGCACCGTCCGCGCGTTCCGGCTGGCCGACACCGCCGCCAACCGAATGCCGGCACGGGAAAGATCGGACAGCAGTTCGGCCGCGCCGGGCAATGCGTCGGAAGGCGTCAAGCTTGCGAGGCCGGCGACGTAATAGCCGTTCTTGCGATCCATCACGCGCACGAAATCGGCCGTCGGCAGCTCGCGATGGCCCAGGATCAACCGAAGTGAGTCCTCGCGCGAGCGGCCGCGCAACAGCGGGATTACCGCTTCTGGCACCGTGATGCCACTTTCATTCGCGGCCCGCTTCCATGCCGCAGCGTGGAGGTCCGCCGTGTCCGCGAGGACGCCGTCCACGTCAAACAGAAACGCGTCGATATCAATCTCGCACGGCCTGTTCGGGGTCGGGGCGACGCCGTTGCACTCAAGGATCGAAGCGGTCTGGGCCATGCCCCTTTATCGGCCGATCCCCCAACCGCCTTCACCCGCTTCCGTTCTGCTTGACACCGCTCGCCGGGGCCAATGGAATCCGATCAATGGCCGACTCGCCGCACACGTCCGACATGCCTGTTTGGCGCCTGCGCAGCGCGCTGATTCTGGCGGCCGCGGCTGTTTATTTCCTGTCGCCGCGCATCACCGGCGAAGTGTTTAGCACGAGCGGCCGCTTTCCTCCTTTCGCTGCCGCCTTTATGCAGGGCCGGCTGTCCGTTGATGCCACGAATGCGCCGATCGACGTATTGGAGGAACTCATCCCCGCGCCGGACGGAAAGCGACTCTACCTCGCCTACCCTCCGCTGCCCGCCATCCTCATGATGCCGTTTGTCGCGCTGTTGGGCGTGGGTGCGGTGACCACTCAAATCGCGTGCCGCGTGGTCAGTGTGTGCAACGTAGCGCTGTTCGACATCTGCGTTGTCGCCGCTACGAGGTCTTTCGGTAGACCGCCCCCCAAACCGATGGCGCGCGCCGCGCTGGGGCTGCTCTTCGCGTTTGGCACGGTCACCTGGCACAACGCACACTTCGGCGGCGACTGGCACTACGCTCATGCCGTAGCACTCGCAGCCATGCTCGCCGGATTGGCAGAGTACTGCGGCCGCAAACGCCCCGCTGTCGTCGGTATTTTTGCCGCCGCGGCCTTGCTCACCCGACCGACCGCCGCGCTTTGCGGTGCGCTCTATCTGATGCCGTGGATTCGCACTCGTGATTACGTTTCGCTTTGGCGCGCGCTCACCCCGATTGGCGCAGGCGGACTGGCGCTCGCCACGTACAACGCCGCACGCTTCGGCGACCCGCTGGATTTTGGCTACTCGCACATGCTGCTTACCGGGATGGGCGAGCGACTCATGGCGCAATACGGCCAGTTTCATTCGCACTTCATTCCCCGCAACTTCTTTTGGTTCTTCCTCGCGCCGCCGTGGGCCGCCATCGAGCCGGTGTTTCGGCTCACTTATGACCCGCGCGGATTGAGCCTGTTTCTCGCATCTCCCGCCCTAATGTATGCGTTCGCCTCAATGCGAACATCGCGTCGCCACGCCGAGCTGCGCGGTGCATGGATTGCTCTGGCGCTAGGCCTGGCGCCTCTGCTCGCCTACTTCAACTCCGGATTCTGGCAGTTCGGGCATCGCTTCGCGCTAGACTACCTGCCCGTGCTCCTGTTACTCATGATCGCGGGGATGGGTCCCCGACCTGCCCCAACGGCCTATATCCTGATGAGCGTGTCCATTGCCATTCAGACGTGGGGCGTCTTTCTGGCCACGCCCGCCCCCCTGCCGGCCTGGCTGACCCCCTCGCCCTGACCTTCTGGCGCGGTCCTGTTTTCGGGACCTAATTCAGGGCATTTCGTTTGAATTCTCCCGGTTTCGCAGGGTAGACTTGTAGCGGAGGGCGCCATGCACCCGTCGAATCGAATCCGGAATCGGTCCGTGTTCCCGGCCGTTCTGTGTATCGTCTTCTGTGTTTCCACCGACGCGTTTGCACAAACCAAGCCTTCACAGGATCGCGGCGGGCGCGGCATCTTGCGAAATTTCGCCGCGTCCATTCTCAACAACTCCGGCCGCCGACCGTGGATTCCCGACGGCAGAAACCGAACCGTGATCGTCACGTCGCCGTCGTACGTTTACTCCAACGAGTCAAGCAATCTCGTCTTCAGCCCCGGGGCGTACGACGCCCTTCGTCCGACACAAGTCAATACGCCGCCCTCTCTCGCTGCCATGTACCATCCCACTCCCGCAACGATGAGTCCGGTCCGCGAAGCCCCGGTCACCACATACATGAACACCACGACCCTGCGGCCCATCGCCGGCGCGGGCACCCCCGGCTCGATGATGTCGTATCAAATGGGGGCCGGCTCCGCTCCGATCTTTCCCAGCGGCCCGGTTCGGGACTCACGCGGATTCCATCGCCGTGAGCCTTCACAATCTGTCGACATTGCGAAGGAAGCCGGAATCGCAATCGGTCGAGCAGAGGTCGCTTTTGAACAAGGTCGATACGACGACGCCCTTCGTGCCTTTGACCGCGCGCGCGATCTTTCTGGCGTCGATGCGACGTTGAGCCTGTCCCTCGGTGTCGCGGCGTTCGCCAGCGGACAATACGACCGCGCATCGACCTCACTGCAAAGCGGCGTCCAACTCGCACCCCATGCCGCCCTGACCTATCGCCTGCTTGCGCGATACGGTGATCCGAAAGATTTCCGCATGCATCGCAATCGACTGGAAACACACGCCGCCGCCCATCCCGACGACGTTGATGCGACCGTCGTGCTGACGCTTGTCCGTTGGTGGGATGGCGATGCCCGCGGCGCGCTGGCCGCACTGGATCGGTGGGAGGCCGTCAAATCGGCGGCCGACGATGACACCGCGCCGTTCAGGAAGGTCCTTCGGCATTGGGCGGACCGGGCGGCAGCGGCTGATCCAGTCTCGCCCAAATGAAGCCGCCCTCCACCCGCGCTTCGTACCGCCGAAGCTGAACCGTTTCGGAAAGCGTGCATCGGCCGTTGTCGAGATCAAACTTCCAGCAATGCCACGGGCATGTTACTTCGCGTCCTTCCACCTGCCCTGCCGCAAGATTGCCTCCTGCATGCGGACATGAATTGGCCGTGACCACAAATCGGTCCGGGTCCGACAAGTGAAAAGCCGCCAACTCCAGGCCGCCCGCCTCGACGTACTTCGCCGCGCCAGGCGCTAAGGCGTTCGTCGGCAGCAGGCGTACCCAGTGTTTACCTTTCATCCAATGCACTCGTGGCGCAGACCTTCACCCTTGATCAAGTAGCGGGACCCAATCTTAGCCGATGTGTTTTCGCGACACGAACAACGTGAAAGCCCACGGCGGCGAAGGACAAACCATCGCAACGACCGTGGGCTTCGGATTCAATTGAATGGTTCGACGATCAGTCGATGACCCACTTGCTGCCGCGCAGCGGCCGGCGCGTCTGAAAGAACAATGCGAGATCGTCCACCATCATGCGGGCGTCGTAATCCGCCACGCGACCGATCTGACGGTTGTTTTCCTGCTGGGTCGTACCCACACCGCAGCCTCCCATGACAGGAACAATCGCCGCAACCGCAAGCATCAGGCACAAGAGCTTTCGCATTGAATTCATCACACCGATTCCTCCCACTGGCATTTGCTAAGCTGATCAAACCCCATCGTCGGCGGGAGCGGGCGGCTCCCGGGTCGGCCGGTTAGCTCGGCCGGGCAGGCGGGTTGTTTACCACGGTCAATTGTATCGCGGATGAAGCGGAAGGGTCAATTGCCGCAGGCTTGGAACTCGTCGAAGCGGTGCCCTGGGGACCCTGGCCTGAAGTCTCTGCGGAAAAAACACTTAACGCCGATAACCATTCCTCGTACCGATATTGAATTCCATGCTCGCCCATGAACTGTTTCATCTCGCGCAGGCGGGCTTCATAGAACTCATTCTGCCACGCCTGGGCCTGCGGATCGCAAAAATATACTCGGCAACCCAGCGGCCGGAATTCGCGGGCGGTGCAGAGGCCATCGATCTGCCACGGACATCGACCCGACGCCGGTTCCGCCGGCTGCCAGCGGTCCGCGTAGGCCCGGCGAAAAGCGGCCACTTCAATGGGCGTGACAAAGAGCCGATGGCCGGTCCGCGCAAAGTTGCAGCACTGTCCCCGATTCGTACACCGCGGCTCAAGCGCCGCCACAGCCGTATCAACCTGATGATAAAACCCGCGAAGGAACTCGATGACGGATAGTTGGTCCGCGAGGCGATCGGCTTCGTGTCGACGTTCGGCCGCCGCGCTGTCGTCATGCGAAACCCATCGCATGAATTCCCGCGAACTTTCATCCGACGACGCGCTCATCGTTCCGCATCCTCCCAGCGAACGGCATTGACGCGAACCTGTATCTGTACGAACGAATAATGCCGGCCCTGGTTCATACCCGGGCAGCCCTGCGCCGATTCGGCCCAGGCCTCTTCGGATTCGAGGTTGATATCCCAGAACGGCCACGTGCGACACTGAAGCGGGCGCACCGGATAAATGGAACACATTCGTTTGCCGTTCTCGGTCTTCAGAAAACAGCAATCGCCCGACTTCTTGTCTTCCGTAAGTGAGTAGCGGCGGCCGACTTTGCGCAGGTGCTGCGGTGAAAGCGTTCCATCTGTGCGCCCCAGAAACGCCGAGACCAGCTTGATCTCATCGGGCGAGAGATAGACATAACCCGGCGCGCCGGTGCAGCAGTTGCCGCACTGGGTGCAGGTGAACTTTAGACCCTTGTCGTACCACGGTTTGGAATGAGTTTTCTGATTCATGCCGTTCGTTCGAGCCGCACTGGGCGGACATCGGATCAAGCGACATACTATATCGGCGATCCCCGCTTCGCTAACCTTCTTCTTCCCGCGTCAGGGCCTCGTGATGCTCGTCCACGACCCGCTGATTGTTCGCGCAGCCCGACTCGGCCGCGGACACTGCAAGCAGGAGTAAGAATAGTAAAAATCGTGCATTCATCGCGCACCAGCGCGCGCCCTTTTCCGCAATGCGTCACGGTTTGAGCAATAGCACGCTCTGCCTGGATCGCCAGCCCCGGACTATTCGACGACCATCTCGCCCGGAGAGACGTCTCGAACCTCTCCTTCGGTCTTCACTTCTTTCTTTTCCGTCACCTTGTGTTCGTTTTCCGAGCAACCACTCGAAATCGCCAGCCCGAAGCAACAGACCACACAAAAAGCCATCAACTTTCGCAACATGGTTCGAATCCTTTCGAAATCGCCGGCCTGATCACAGACCGTTCAAAGTCCTAGCCGTTTCAAGTCAATCCGTCGAATGCGGGGCCGCAGCGCCCTCGCGCCGCAGCCCCGGAATTCAATCGACGGCCATCCACTCGTTACATCCGCTTGACCTTGATGTACGTGTGAACAATTTCCCAAATCTGCATGGCCGGCATCTCGACGGCCACCGTGGCGGTGCCTTCGGCGTCGTACTTGGTGGACACGACGTACGCACCCTGGATGTATGCCAGCAATTGCGTGTTGATCTCGTCGTTCTCGGTGACGAAGTCTCGAACGGTCGTATTCGATTCGATCACAAATCCCATGACCTGCTCGCCGAGTCGGCGCTTGGCATCCAACTCCGCGGCGCGGGCAGCCATTAGCTTGCCTTGCGGCGTGCCCGTCTTGTCGGCCGGCGGTACGCCGTTGCCTTCGGCACGAATCTTCTGGCCCGCCCAATCGGGCAGCTCGATCTTCGCGGTCTTCACGCACACAGCGATGGCCTGCGGTCGCGGTACGCCCATTCCGACCGCCTGGAACTTCTGCGACTTGATTTCCTGCGAGACTTTCTCGATGTCCATGCCCGTCACCTTGTCGCCCTTGTAGTGGCGCTTGTGCAGGCTCTTGATCGTCGTGATGACTTGCTCGGTCGGGACTTCGCAGGTCACTTCAACGATCAGCTCATCGTCGTGAAAATAGGCATCGCCAACCTGGTACGAACCGGTCAGCGTCGCCGCGCATTCCGCGTCGATCACGTCGGACTCGGCTACGAAATCGCGCACATGCGTCGCGCTGCTCACGCGCAGACCCTTGATGCGCTCCACCAGCTTGCGCTTCGCGTCCAATTCCGCCGCGCGCTGCGCCATCAACCGCTCCTGTGGCGGGATGCTCTTCCACAAGGCGGGGATCACCGGCGGCGGAGCCGTCACGCCGGCCGGCATCGGAATATCGCCGCCGGGAATTCCGGGCGGAAGCTCCGGACGCGGGGCGCCCATGCCGACGGCCTTGATGATGTCCTTCTTGTAGTACTGCGTGATCTGGCGGAAGTCTTCGGACTTCAACTTGTCGCCCTTGTAATGCCGCTTGTGAAGCTCCTTCAATTCCTCCACGAGCTTGGCGACGGTTACTTCGGCCTCGATTGAACAGGTGCCTTCGGAATCCCACTTGGGCTTCCCGAACCGCACACCCCGCACAAATCCGTCAAAGTCTGATCGAATCGTGTCCGACTCGCATACGAAATCACGTACATGCGTGTCCGACGTGATCTGCAGGCCCTGAATCGTCTCGCCCAGCTTGCGGTATGCATCCGCTTCAGCCGCGCGCTTGGCCAGCAGCTTGTTCTGGGCATCCTTGGCGGCATCCTGCGCTGATACCAGCGCCGGACAAACCGCCATACAGACTACGGCGGCAATGAGTCGTTTCGATTGTTTCATCATGGTGTTCTCCTTGGGTCGAGGATCGGTCGGCCGCCCGGCGATTTCGTCAGGAACGGCCGCCCCGTTTGGTTACTTGTAATGACAAGCGGCAGGGAATCCTCCGCATTGGCGAATCAACATGGCGAACTAGACACCGCTAACCTCCGAAGGTTGGTACGTCCCGGTCCATACTGGATCGCGGGCAACCGCCACCCCGGCGAATCGGCAAAGTCTGCACCGAGTGATTACATCCGCTCAATTCGCGCGACCGCAGCGTTGTACTGCGGCTCGTCGTTGTCATAGGACTTCGCCTGCTTGTAGTACTTGCGGGCCTCGTCGCGGCGGCCGAGCTTTTCGCATGCAACGCCCGCGCCGAAGCACGACTTGTGATCGGTCGGGTCCGCTGCAATGGCCTGTTTGAAGCTGCCCAGGGCGGTTTCGTAATCGTCGCCGACCAGCGCGTTCACCCCGGCGATGCTGTTCTTGTCGCTGCTGGGCTTTACCGTGATGTCCGTTCGGCGCGACATGGGAATGAACTTCGCGAGGAAGTCCTGGGCGTGATGCTCAATCATGCCGCCGATGACCTGGTCGCGCGGTGACATGTCCGCCTCGGTCTTTGCAGATCCGAAGAACGGGCTGGCCGACGTCTTGGTGAATTCCTGCGACGGCATTCCGTTGTGCGAAACAATCACTTCGTTGGTCGCCGGGTCCTTGATCTGGAATTGGCAGCTCACGGTGATGTTACGGGCTTCTTCATCCACCTGTTCGGTATCCACCGCTCCGGCGCCGAAACCGCCGCTGCCCCATGCACCGGCTGCCAGCGCCATCGCATCGATGGTGCGCTTCTTGCCGACCTGCTTGTCGATTTTGACCGTGACCTTGCTCGTTAAAATCGCGCTGGCACCCTTGACCTGCGCCGCCGCGACGTTGTCGCCGCTGTCCGTGACGCCGGCGGCTGCGAGGTCCTTCTCGCCCATCGTCATCTTCAGGTGCTCGCGGTCGACCAGCTTGATCGGGATGTTGTTCTGCTCGGACGCGCGCTCCAGGTAGGACTGGATCATGTCAGCCGTCAGCGTCGACCACTTGGCCTGATCGAACTCGCCGGTGGAATCCGCCATGTTGGCGTTCATCACCGCAATCTGCATGTGCTGACTCGAAAGCGGCGTCTTGGGCTGCGAGCTTTCAGTGATCTCGACGTTGGCGATCGGCGTCTTGGAACAGCCGATGGCCGATACCGCGAGAGCGAAAACGGCGAGTCGGGCGAACTGCTTCATCGGGTCGGTCTCCTTCAAAGGTGTGTAGTGTGCATGCAAGCCGAAAACGCAGCCGCGCCGTCCACGGCGCCGCGCGTGCAGCAATTGGCTGGAACGGGACGCCGTCATCGGTCGATCCCAGATGGACGCGAGGTCGGGCTCGTTTCAAGCGCGCCACGGTGTCAGACAGCACCCGGACGCAAGCGCACGGATTCCACGAGCCACAAAGTACGGTATATCGCCGTTTATGGGACCTGTCAAGTCGGTAAGTGCATACGCGCCAATCACATGCTACCGCTCACTTCGGCTTTCGCCGAATTGTCCGCTTCCTTGAGCGCATTCTCCACAAGGTTCGAAACCATCGAACTTAACCGTAAAGGGCGCATCGGTTTTCGACGAATCGACGATTTCACAGGCAAATACCCATTTGATCCGGCCCATCCACGCCTCGGTTACACTCCGCCGCGCGCCCTGATTTCGCGCCCATCCGAGAACTGAATGGCTGCACGGCGACAGAAACATGACACTCCTGTGACCGACGCGGCGAATGCAACGGACGCCCCTGCGTCGACCGATCGCGCGCCGCGTGAACCGGCCTCCCACCGCCGTGCGCCCGCCGAGCCGGCAAGCAAGATCGCGCCTGCGATGCGTCAATACCTCGAGCAAAAGGCTCGCGTATCCGACGCGATCCTGCTCTTTCGCATGGGCGACTTCTATGAGACGTTTTACGAGGATGCGAAAACGATCTCGCGCGTCCTGGGCCTGACCCTGACCGCGCGAGAGAAAAGCAGCGACTCGCCGATTCCACTGGCGGGCGTCCCCTATCACGCGCTGGATCGTTACGTGGCGCGCCTCGTGGCCGCCGGCTACCGCGTCGCCATCAGCGAGCAGCTCGAAGACGCGAAGCTCGCCAAGGGCGTCGTCAAGCGCGACATCGTCCGCATCATCACACCGGGAACGTTGACCGACGATGCCCTGCTGGACGCGCGAACCGACAACCTGCTGGTCGCGCTTTGCCCGGCCGCAGACGGCACAGCGCGCGTCGGACTGGCCTGCGTCGAACTTGCAAGCGGACGGTTCTTTGCCCAGTTGATCGACTCCGCCGATCTGGCAGACGAACTGGTGCGCCTGAATCCGGCCGAGATTCTGGCGCCCGAGACTTCGGTGGGCGACGCGGCAGCCGACGCGAGTGAACCATGGCAATCGATCCAGTCATCCCTGCATTGCCCGACCACATCACGTCCCGCCCACGCATTTGATCCACACCTGGCACGGGATCGGTTGCACCGTCAGTTCGGCGTTACGACGCTGGAAGGGCTGGGCTTCGACCGGTTCGACGAGTCGCTCTGCGCGGCCGGTGCATTGCTGGACTATTTGAGCGAGACCCAGAAATCCGCCCTCGCACACATCATGCCGCTTGCGCCGCGGTCGTCCGCGCGGTATATGATGATCGATCAGTTTACGCTTCGCTCGCTTGAGATCGAGCGAACACTGCGCGACGGCGCACGCGAAGGCTCCCTGCTCGGCGCGATCGACGCCACCTGCAATCCGATGGGCGCGCGGCGTCTTCGACAATGGCTCTGCTACCCGCTGACCGATGTATCCGAGATTCGCCGGCGACAGGATGCGGTGGCGGCGTTGATCGATCAACCCGACCGGCTGGCCGCGTTGCGCAACCTGATCGCCGAGATGGGCGACCTGGAGCGCATCAGCGCGCGGCTCGGTGTGCGGCGTGTCAGTCCGCGCGACTTGCTGAATCTTGGCCGTTCGCTGGAACGCTGCATCGAAGCCCGTCGCGTTCTGGGGGAATCGGTCCGCGACGCCGCGAACGACCTGCTGGATCAGGTCGCTCAACGACTGGGTGGCCACGAAGATCTTGCGAACGTCCTCACCTCGGCCTTGCGGGACGACTCGCCGATGGTCGCGCGCGACGGCGGCTTCGTTGCCGAGGGGCACGATGTGGAATTGGATCGCCTCCGGCAGATTAGCGTCGCCGGCGATCAATCCCTCGCCGGGTATCAGGCGCGCGAGGCGCAGCGCACGGGGATCCCCAGCCTCAAGGTGGGTTACAATTCGGTCTTCGGCTATTACATCGAGATCACTCACCAGCACCGAGACAAAGTGCCGCCAGAATACGTGCGCAAGCAGACCGTGCGCAACGCCGAGCGATACATCACCGACGAACTCAAGAAGCATGAGACCGAAGTTCTCGGCGCTGCGGAACGCGCCCAGGCGCGGGAGCTGGAGCTGTTTGAGCAACTCTGTGCCAAAGCTGCGGAACGCCTGTCGAGCATTCAGGAAACGGCCGATGCCGTCGCCACGCTGGATGTGCTGGCCGGTTTCGCGGACGCCGCGCGACGACGCGGCTACGCGCGGCCCTGCTTCGACGAAGATGGCGATCATCTGCTGGAGATTCAGGATGGCCGCCACCCCGTGCTGGACGTCACGCTGGCCGAGCGCTTTGTGCCGAATGATTGTCGCCTTCGCGCGGATGGGGACCGGCTGATTCTTCTAACCGGCCCGAACATGGCAGGCAAATCGACTTACATCCGCCAAGTCGCCCTGCTGACTTTGCTCGCTCACACAGGCAGTTTCGTCCCCGCAAAGGTCATGCGTCTCTCAACGGTCGATCGGCTTTTTGCGCGGGTCGGCGCGAGCGACGAACTCACGCGCGGGCAATCGACCTTCATGGTCGAGATGGTCGAAGCGGCGCGCATCCTGAACACGGCCACGCGCCGTTCGCTCGTCATTCTCGACGAGATCGGGCGCGGCACGAGCACCTATGACGGCCTCGCCATCGCGTGGGCGATCACCGAGCACCTCGCGCGGACGACGCGCTGCCGCACGTTCTTCGCCACGCATTATCACGAATTGACGGACCTCGCAGGCGAACTGCCCGGCGTGGCCAATTTCAATGTCGCGGTGCGAGAGGAATTGCGGCCCGGCGGCGCGAGTCGCGGCATCGTCTTTCTTCACCGCATCCTGCCCGGCCCGACGGATCGAAGTTACGGCGTCCATGTCGCCGCGATGGCCGGCCTGCCTCCATCCGTCGTCCGTCGCAGCGAGTCGATCCTTCACGAATTGGAATCGCGATCCGATGGCGAGGTGAATCAGCCGCGCCGCGGCAAGGCGAGTACCGAATCAAACCAGCTCATGCTCTTCGGTGGCGCACCGGCGACTCCCGAATCGTGGCCACAAATCGCGGAGCGATTGACCAAGCTCAACCCGGAGGAAATGACCCCATTGGCGGCCTTGGCGGCCCTCGCGGAGCTTCGCGCACTTCTGTCGCAGGACTCTGCCACGCCGAAATGATTGAGAACGACCCCCGCCGGCCCGGCGCGGGTTTACGCCCGGCGGACATCGAATAGGATATGCACCGTAGAGATAGCGACCGCCTGCCAACAAGGCGGCGGATGCAGGGCGGAATTCTCCATGAAACACTGTCTGGCGGCTGGAATCATCGGGCTGATCGCGCTGACCGGCTGCGCGGACCCGAAGGAAAAGTTCGGCAAGACCTGGTACATCGACGGGGCCGGCAACTGGGGCTTCGGCGTGATCGACGTCCCGGTCGGCCTCGAAGAGGCGGGCTACAAAGGCCGCGTCAACAATTACCAATGGTCGTTGACATTCAACCCCGCCCTCGATCAGACGCTGCGCTTCATCGCGAAGGGCCGAGGCGAAGTGCTCGGCGCGATCATCACCGATTACCTCAAGAGGAATCCTGACGCCGACGCGAACATCATCGCGCTCTCGGCGGGTACCGGGGTCGCCATGTGGGCGGTCGAATCGGTCAAGCCGCCGTACAAGGTCAACAACGTCATTCTTGTCGGCTCCAGCCTGTCCTGCAATTATGACACGCGCAAGGCACAGGAAAACATGAAGGGCGGGATTTACGTTTATTACTCCGCGTCGGATCCGGTTCTGCAGGGGCCGGTGCGCGTGCTAGGCACGATCGACGGCAAGTTCGACGACTCGGCCGGACTGGTCGGATTGCGCGGCGCGGGCAAGTCGAGCGGGCGGATTCACAACATCGGTTGGTCGAGTCGCTATTCGTCGCTTGGCTGGACCGGCGGCCACGCTGATTGCACGAACAAACGCTTCGTCAAGGCGGAAATCTCCAAGCACATTGTTCGCGCAGCGCGAAAGCCCCCCTCCGCTGTGGTCAAACCGGAACCGGCCGAATCCAAGGAACCGGTCCAGGAAGAAGCCACGCTCGGAAACATCGGCAGCCGCTGATTTTGTGTGATTGCGGCGCGGCGGTTGGAAACGTGTAAAAGGATTCCTACACTACTCCTCATGCCAGCAAGGGCTTCATGAAGCGAAAATCAGGGATCGGATTCATCGTGGTGTTTCTCGTGGTCGCCGCCGCGGGATTCTTTGGGTACCAGGCCTATAAAGGCTCCGGTCCGTCCTACGAAATTGAACACGCCATCGTCGAATCCGGCCCGGTGCAGATGACGGTCGAAACCAGCGGCACGGTCGAGCCCCTGTCTCAAGTTCAGGTCGGCTGCGAAGTCACCGGCAAAATCATCGACATGCCGGTCGATCATGACCAGCCGGTCAAGAAGGACCAGGTCATCTGCCGGATCGATCAGGAACTGGCCGACGCCGACCACCAGCAATCGACCGCCGATCTTGCGCGCGGCCGCAGCGGCCTGACCGATGCGAAGCTGGCGCTGGACGAATTGAAGGCCAATCTCCCGATTGCGACACGGCAGGCGCTGGCGGCGAAGGAAGAGGCCGAGGCGAATCTGGTTGACGCCGACTACCAATGGGAGCGCGTCGACGAACTCTACAAGAACGACAATGCTCCGAAGGCCGAATGGATCGCGACGAAGGCGCGGCTGTTGCGCTCACAGGCCGCCGTGCATTCCACGACGGCCGCGCACGAATTGGCCAAGCTGAACGAGACGGTCAAAGTGAAGCGCGCCGAGCAAGCCATCTCGCAGGCCGAAGCCACGCTGAAGCAGGCCGAGGCGCGATTTGAGTTGACCAAGACGCGCGTCGAGCGTTGCACGATCACCTCCCCCATCGACGGCATCGTGCTGAAGCGCTACCTCGACCCCGGCACGACGGTCAACGCCGCCTTCCAGACGCCGATTCTGTTTCTGCTCGCGCCCGCGCTCGACGAGATGCGCGTCAGCGCTAAGGTCGGCGAATCGGATATCAGTCACATTCAGGTCGGCCAGAAGGCCCGTTTCACGATCGAAGGCCGCCAGCGGCAGACGTTTGAAGGCGTCATCGAAGAGCGTCGCAACCAGCCTGACATCATCAACAACGTCGTGACGTACACGGTGGGTTTCCGCGTGAAGAACGACGAGGAGCGCACGCTGATTCCCGGGCTGACCGTGAACGTCGTGATTGAAATCGTGAGCAAGCCCGATGTTCCGCGAATCGCCAACGCCGCGCTGCGTTTCAAGCCGCCGCTGCCAATCGAGGATCGCCAGAAGCTGATCGCCGCGGCGAAATGGCCCGACCAGCCCGAACGCGACTCGACCGGTGCAGCGGCCGACTATTGCACCAAGTCCTTCGCGTGGCAGTTTGAAGAAAAGTCCCGCACCTGGCGCGTCGTGCCGTTGTGGGTCGGCGTGACCGACAACATCATCACAGAGATCCTAAGCGGTGCGAAGCCCGGCGAGAACTTCGTCCGCCGATTCACGGAAAAGTCCGGCGGCGGATTCGACTTCAAGGAAGTTCTCAAACAGGCCCGGCCGGACAATCGCACGCTTTGACGGTCGCGCGGCCGCCATCGGCCGATTTGATCGACCCTCGGATGAAATGCATGCCGTCGCAGACGCCCCTACCAAACCAGCCGAAATCGACGGTCGACGATCCCAGCGTCAACGTCGTCATCCAGCTTCGCGCGCTGGAAAAAATCTACGACTCGGGCGACAACGCCGTGCATGCCCTGCGCGGGCTGAACGTGGACATCCCCGAGGGGCAATACATCGCCATCATGGGCGCGAGCGGATCGGGCAAGTCCACCCTGCTGAACGTTCTTGGCGCGCTGGATGTTCCGACGAAGGGCACTTATCGACTGGCGGGCCAGATCACGAGCAATCTGGATCGGGATGAACTTGCCACCCTGCGCAACACGTACATCGGCTTCATCTTCCAGAACTTCAACCTGCTGACGCGCAGCACCGCGCTGGAGAACGTCGAACTGCCGATGGTCTACGCCGGGGTGCAAGCGGCACGGCGGCGTGAATCGGCGCTCGCAGCCCTGCGCCGGGTCGATCTCGCGGAGCGCATCCACCACCTGCCGTCGCAGCTCTCCGGCGGCCAGCAGCAGCGCGTCGCCATCGCCCGGTCGCTTGTGAACAACCCGCGCATCATGCTCGCCGACGAACCGACCGGCAACCTCGACTCGCACACGAGCGGCGAGATCATGCGGCTGCTGACGGAACTGCACGAGCGCGAGAAGCGCACGATCATCCTCGTGACCCACGACCCCGGCGTGGCCGAATTTGCGGAGCGCGTCATCGTGCTGCGCGACGGGTTGATCATCGCCGACCAGAAGACACCTCGCATCGGCGGGCCGCCGGTGCCTGATGTGCGCGCGCTCTCGGCGCAGGGGGTGGCGTGATGTTCGCGCTGTGGATCGAGTGCCTCAAGATGGGCCTGCGCGAGCTGTGGCGGCACAAGTTGCGCAGCTTTCTGACCATGATCGGCATGATCATGGGGGTCTCGGTGGTCATCATCTGCGTCAGCGTCGTGCAGGGCGTGAAGGAATCGCTCATCGGAGACATCCGCAAGGCCGGGCGGAACATGATCTTCGTCATCAACGAAGAGACAAAAAAGAAAAACGTGCAGCTTGAAACGTCCGGCGTGGCCGTAAGCAATCTGACGCGCGCCGACGTCGAGGCGATCCAGGACGAATGCGACGCCGTGACGATGGCCTGCGGCACACAAGGCATCACGACGCAGGTGGTCTCCGAGACCGACAACGCGATGGTCCCGGTGACCGGCGTGAATGCGAATTACACGTCGATCCGCAACTGGGGCATCGACGAAGGCCGTGACCTGGAGCCGTTCGATGTGGCCACCGGCCGGCGCGTGGCGCTGATCGGCCAGACGGCCGCTCGCAACCTGTTCGGCGAGCGGAACGCGCTGAATCAGACGGTGCGGGTCGGGCGACTGTCGCTGAAGATCGTCGGCGTTCTGGCGTCGAAGGGTTACAACCCGCTCGGCATGGACGAAGATGAAACACTGATTGTTCCGCTGCCGATCGTGCTGCGCGATCTCATGGGCATCCGTGAGCCGGCGGCGATTCTCTGCTCGGCGCGGTCGGACGAGGACGTGGAGCTGGCGGTGCAACAGATCACCGACCTGCTTCGTCAGCGCCACAAGATCCCCGAAGAAGAGATGAGCGATTTCCGCGTGACGACGCTAAAGGAAAAGGAAGAGCAGGCGCGACAGATCAGCGATCAGATGACGCTACTGATGTTTTTCCTTGCGCTAGTTAGCCTCGCCGTCGGCGGCGTGGGCATCATGAACATCATGCTCGTCGCGGTCACCGAGCGGACGCGGGAGATCGGCGTGCGCATGGCGATCGGCGCTTCGACGAAGGCGATCAATCGCCAGTTTCTGGTCGAGGCGAGCGTGATTTCCAGCGCGGGCGGCTCTGTGGGGATTGTGATCGGGCTGATCGGCGCGACGTTGATCGCGACGTCGATCGGCGTCGAACCGCTCATGTCGCCGTGGATCGCGGTGGTCGCCTTTGTATTCAGCGCCGGGGTTGGCGTGGGATTCGGCCTGCTGCCGGCGCGCCGCGCGGCGAATTTGAATCCGATCGAGGCACTGCGACACGACTAGGCCGTGGCAAGTCACTCCCCGTCCGAGCCAGTCAGATCACTTTCGTTTCATCAGGAGACCGGCTCGAGAATAACTGCGGTAGCGGGATCGTAATGCGGAACCGGGGCATTTTGTGGAATGCCGGTCTGGCTCTCAGCACGAATGAATATGTATTCATCGAGCGGTTGACCGTCGGGGCCAATCAACCAAATGATGCGGCGATGCGAGTCAGTGCATATCTTCATGCTTTCGAGATCGAACAAGCAGGCCCCGTTGTTCGTCTCTGCGTCAAACTGGATTTCACGCGCCAGCCCGTCTCTTGACTCCACACTGACAAAACTCACCCCTCTTGACCGTTGCTGCGCGGGTTTGAGAAAATCTACTTCCCGCTCACAACGCACCTTAACAATTGTGTCAGTGTCCAGACTCCACACTCGCTCCGAGACGGCCTTGGACCGGAAAAGTGAATTGCAACCTGATGAAAAAAACAAACAACACGCGACGCACAAGAAAAACAACCTGTTCATCTTGCGACTCCTTTGCTTTACTATAAACAGATAACTTCCGGTAGTCTCGACTTTTTTGGAATTTTCACCCGGCATTTGACACACATGTCCCTCATACCCAACCGCTACCTGTTCAAATTCGAATTCCCGCTAATCCGCAGCGCCAAAGCGCCAAAAATCGACGGCCGGGCCGATCGCTGGGACGAGCGCCTGCTGCTGCCGCCTTTGTACGAACTGGACGGCGAGCCGCCCACGGGCAACGTGCTGGCGACCTGGAACGACGCCGGCCTGTATATCGGCTGCGTCGTTCGCGGCAAACGGCGGGGTGTCCGTTGCGATCCAGCCCAATTCTGGAAATCCGACTGTTTGCGTATCATGACCGACATGCGCGACACTCGCGACATTCGCCGGGCGACGCGGTTCTGCCAGCATTTCTACCTGCTTCCGGCGGGCGGCGGACGCGGAGGCAATGATCCCGTTGCCGGAAACGCCAAGGTCCACCGCGCAACCGAAAACGCGGCCCCGATCCCGGCAAGCCGCATCCCCATCGCGGCACATCATTTCGACGACGGCTACGCCCTGACCGCGCACCTGCCGGCCGACGCTTTGAGCGGCTGGAATCCGGCCGAGCATCGCCGAATCGGACTGTTCTACATGCTGGAGGACACAGAGAAAGGGCAACAATCGCTGACGATCGGCGACGACTTGAACTGGTTCATCGACCCCAGCACATGGCCGACAGCCGTGCTGGCGGATTGATCCATCACACGTTGTCGTAGTCGGATTCGAGCGCGCCCTTGAGATCGCCGAGGTTCTCAAGAAAGATGTATGTCCCGCGTGCGACGCACGAAAGCGGATCGTCAACGATGTGAACCTGCAACCCGGTCGCATCGGCCATGATTCGATCCAGGCCGCGCAACAGCGCCCCGCCGCCGCACAGATGCACGCCCGTATCGACCAGGTCCGCCGCAAGCTCCGGCTCGCAGCGCTCCAGCGTGTGCGTCACGGCTTCGAGAATCTGGCTGACCGGTTCACGAAGAGCTTCACGAATTTCCTGGCTCGTGACAACCGTTTTACGCGGCAGGCCGCTGATCATGTCGCGCCCGCGCACGTCCAGCGACAGCTCGTTTTCCAGCGGCGCAGCCGAGCCGATCTCGATCTTCAGCGTTTCGGCCGACTGCGGGCCGATCTGCATGTTGTAGGTGCGTTTCATGTACGAAATGATCGCCTCGTCGAGGTCGTCGCCCGCGACGCGAATCGACTCGCTCACCGAGATATCGCCAAGCGACATGATCGCGACTTCCGTCGTGCCGCCGCCGATGTCCACGATCATGCTGGCTCGTGCCTCGGCAATCGGCAGGCCTGCGCCGATTCCTGCCGCCATCGGCTCGGGCACGAGGTACACGCGCCGCGCGCCGGCGCGCTCGGCCGAGCCGTACACCGCGCGCTTCTCCACCGCCGTGATCCCCGATGGGACAGCGATGACGACGCGTGGCCGGCGAAACCAACTGTTGCCGTGAACCTTGCGGATGAAATAGCCGAGCATGGCTTCGGTGATGTCGAAGTCCGCAATGACACCGTCCTTCAGCGGGCGCACGGCGGTGATGGAGCCGGGCGTCTTTCCGAGCATTTCCTTGGCGACGAGGCCGACGGCGTTGCCATCCTGCACGACTTCGTTGGTGCCCTTGCGCACCGCAACCACCGACGGCTCGTTGAGGACGATGCCCTCACCCTTCACGCACACCAGCGTGTTGCAGGTGCCCAGGTCGATGCCCATGTCGGTGCTGAACAATCCCCGAAAGCCGTCGAATAACAAAGTCGAAATCCCTTCCTGTGAATAGACGCCTGTCCGACGAGGCTCCGGCCGACAGGGCGACGAGGCGACGCCATGGGCCGGGGCATTCTACCCGCTGCGAGCCAGTACGCCACTCGCCCGCGCGTGGATCGTGCCGTGACAAGAATTGGCGGCTGTGAATTCTCGTGGGGAGAAAAAAAACGGCCCGCGAACCGCAGTCCGCAGGCCGATCAGATCAACTCTGTTTCGCCGAAGTCGGCGGCGTGTCGTTCCTGCCGGTCAGAAGATGAATCCCGGCGCGACGGTCCCCAGCACCTCGTTCGAGCGAATCATCACATAGGCAATCGCGCCCAACACCAGCGCCAGGCCGATCCCGGTCAGGATTGTGTAGATGTCGTTGTCCGCGTCGCTTGCTGCGCCTTTTGCCATGGTTCGTGCTCCAACTCTGCGTGAATCTCACCTGCCATCAGCCGCGCATCGCGAAGCTGGCCTCGTCGCGGGCGAGGTCGCCCGGGCGAATGTCGCCTTCAGCCTGCTCAATCGTGCCGCCCGACTCGTTGGCCGTGACTCGGGTCACTTTCAGCGTGCCGAGGTACTGCGGCTTGCCGCCCTCACCACCGCCACGCCGATAGATCAGGAATGTCATCCCCGGCACCACGCCGTCGGCGCTGCCGATCGAAATGCTCGCGAGGTTGTCCTTCACGCTCTTGACCTGGCCGCGAATCGGAACCGCAACAACCTGACCCGCCACCGGCTGAACCGACGGCATTCCGCCTTCGACGATGCCGCCACCGCCCGGAATTTGCGTAGCGGCCGTCAGGCCCCCTGCTCCGGATCGGGCCGCGTCATCCATCGAAGCAATCTGCTGCTGAAGCGCCCGGACCTGCGCCCGAGCCATATCCACGCTCGTGGTCAGTTCCTTCACGCGATCGGTCAGGTCAATGTTGCCGCGTTCCAGTTCACTGTTTCGTTGAGCGAGCTTGGCGGCGAAATCCTTTTCCTTGTTCAGACCCGTTAGGAGGATCTTGTTCTCATCGGCAACGCTTGTGACCTGACTCTGCTCCTTGGACAGCTTGTTCTGAGCGTCGGCTACGGCCAGCTCCAGCTCTTTCACCTTCGCTTCTCGCGCGGTCAGGTCCGCCTGCAACGCAGCAATCTTGCCGCTATCCGTCTTGGACTGGGCCAGCGCGCGCTGCTGCTCGATGGCCGCATTAGCGACGGCGGCTCGCTCCTTGGCCTGCGCCGCGAGCGCCGTGGCCTCCCAGTCGGTGGCCGACTGTCGCCAGTTTTCCTGTTGCGAAAAGGCGGCCACGACCAGCATCGACAGCGCGATGGACGAGACCGTCAGTAGGACGACCAATACTTTCGTCAAAACGCTCACGGAAACCTCCCTCGCTGCGATCCTGTCCCGCCCTGGGTGTGCGACCGCGTAAATCCGTAACTGCCACTCCCCCCGGGGTGGGCGACATATCGCAGCGCGATGTCGGATGCACGCCGTGCGTGCGGTGAGGGTCGGGCGGCCAATTTGCTGCGCCGGCCTGGGCGGCCGACTGTGCCCGACTCACAGGATTATCTCCCACGGAAACGGGTTTTGCAAGCCGCTCCTCGCGCGAAATCAGCAGTTCGTCACCAGTGAGCCATCGCCCCAAAACTGTCCGTGATTTGCCGAACAACGACCCTGTTTATGGGTCAGGCCTCGCCACGCGACGCATCCGCCGCCCGCTCGTGACTTTCGCCCATAACGACGGTGATCGGCTAAGCCCAAGTCCCGGCCCCGGCTTGACCTGCGATTGAAAAAACCATTAAATTGGAGGTGAAATCGGCCCTTCGGATGTCGACCATGGCCCAACCGCCCGCCAGCCCGCAGGCAAGCCCGCCGAACGATTTGTCGCCGGAAGATCGGATGCTGGTGCGACTCCGAGACCAGTTGTATGGGGGCAACTGGGGAGAAATGATACTCGACTTGCAGTGCCGGTTGCGCGGCGAGCCATATATCTTCAAGCTCGCCAGTCGCATCCAGGACGACCTGGACCGCATCGACCGGCTCCGCGCGGTGGAGCAACAGCGCGGTGCGGCACCGAGCGAGTCGCCGTCGTCTCGCAACGCCTGACCTGACCACGATGCCGGGGGCATCGAGATTCAGCGGCGCAACGCCGCACAAGGAGTTCGCCCGCCATGCAGAAGCGCGACTACTCAATCTGCCAATCCCTACCACGCAGCGCGACCTGCCTGCTCGCGGCGTTTGCATTCGTCGTGATGCTTGCATTGCCCCGCTCGTCGGCGGCGCAGATGGTCAGCGACGAGGCCCTGGGCCGGCTCGACCTGCGCTCGGCGTGGAGCATCGACCTACCGCTCGAGGGCGGCGAGGAAGTAACGCGAACCGTCGCAATCGATGACAACCTGTACGTCCTCACGTCCATCAATCGTGTGTACGCGGTCCATCTGCACACGGGAATTCTGCGCTGGGCATCCGATGTCTCGTCGACGGGCGACCAGGTCCGCGGCCCCACCCACAGCGATAATTATGCCGTCTTCACGACACCCGGCGCGGTGCGCATGCTCGACCGCCGCACGGGCCTCATCCCCGGCGAGCCGCGCCATTTGGCCGGTGTCGTCGTCGAGATCAAGCACGACACGGCCGAAGTGAATCTCGGCGAAGTACACGGCCTCAAGGGTGGCGAGATTCTCAACGTGTACATGGCCAACGAGTACGGCGACCGCGAAGGCGATCCCGTCGCCCGTATTCAGCTTGGCGTCGTTGAGAATCGTTACAGCAAGGGGCGAATCACGTCCCTGAATCCCAGCATCAAGCCGCTCGCGGGATACAAAGTTGAGGCCGACCTGGAAATGCCGCTTGAAGAAGTGAAGCTGCCTTTCGCGGCGAGCAGTCCGGCTGTCGCCAACGCAAGCCACTTGTTCGTTGGTGCGTCCAATCAACGGTTCTATTGTGTCGATATTCATCGCGACGTGACACACTGGCAGTTGCTGACTCCGAACACGGTGACAGCCGCGCCGATCCTCGACGGGAAGAGTCTGCTGATCGCCGGACAAGACGGGCTGGTCACTTGCTGCACGCAGGCGGAAAAAGCGAAGAACTGGACCTTCACGACCGAGGGGCCAATCTTCGCCAGCATGGTGCTGGATGGAGACCGCCTCTTTGTGGCGTCCAGCGATCGCTCGCTCTACTGCCTACACCGGCTCACGGGTAAGCGCCTGTGGCGCGAGCGCTTCGATTCGCAGCTCAATACGGCCCCGAATGTCTCGGACGGTCGCGTTTACCTTCAGGTCCCGGATGCGGGGCTTTACGTCCTCGATGCAACGAACGGCACGCAACTCTGGAAGCGCCCCCAGGGCGGGCGATTCCTTTTGCAGCTTGAGCGCGATGTGATTCTGCTTTCGGACGACGGTGCCGGCGCGATGGTTCGTGTCGATGCCGCCAAGGGGACGCGTAAGCAAGTCGCCGAGTTGAGCGGCGTCCGACAGGCAACCTCCAGCCTTGCGGCACAAGCGATATTGATCGCGTCGGCCGACGGGCGCGTGCAGAGCCTTCGCTCGCGATTCGCCCCACGGGTTCGACCCGAGGATGTTGCCGAGGTGTTGTACGACGCCGACAAGGCGCGGGCCATTGCCAAAGTGGACGCCGATCGAAAAGCGGCTGCTGAAAAGAAGACCGTCGATCAGCCCAAGCGCCCCACGGCGCGCGAACTCATGTTCGACGACGACCTGCTCTCCAGCCGCAGCACGGCCAAACCGGTGGGCGGCCACGGTCTTGTGGAGGTTGGTGAAGAGGCCGATCAAGAGAAAGCAGCGACCGCCCCGGAGGAGGACGAGGGATCGGATGAATCGGACGGGGTGAGTGATTCGGAGTCCGAGGACACCGACATGGCGGCAGACGATGCCGACGCCGACGAAACAGAAGATGAAGAATCGTCCGATGACGAAGACGAAGAGGAATCCGAAGATGAGGAAGAGGATTCCGATGACGAGGATAGCGGCGTAACCGGCGGTTGACGAACTCTCCCAATACACTCTCCGCTTTCGCGCGGCGGACGTCGTGTTCCCATCTCGGCACTGTGCACCCGATCAGGCCAACTGGTTGTGGCTTCTTTATCGCATTAGAATCGCGCTTCCGCGGCCGGACACTGGACGCGCTGCCCCAGCGACCGCGGACTGTTGCCACCACGGCGCGATTCGTGCGACAGTTCACGAGTATCGCGCCACGATTTGATTTCGATCATGCCGACCCACCCCATTCGCCGGGCGCTCATCGCCGTCTATGACAAGACGGGAATCATCGACTTCGCCCGCGCGCTCGTCGACGAGTTCGGCATCGAGATCATCTCCACCGGCGGCACGGCCAAGCATCTCAAGGACGCCAGCATTCCTGTCACAATGGTCGAAGAGGTTACGGGCTTTCCCGAATTGCTCGACGGCCGTGTGAAGACGCTGCATCCGAAGATTCACGCCGGGATCCTCGCAGATCGCGATAATCCCGAACACATGCGGCAGCTCGCCGAGCACGGCATCAAGCCAATCGACATGGTGGTGGTGAATCTGTACCCGTTTGAGAAAACGGTGGCCGACCCGGCGTGCACATTTGAAGACGCCATCGAGATGATCGACATCGGCGGGCCGTGCATGCTCCGCGCGGCGGCCAAAAATCATCGGCATGTGCTGGTGGTGGAAACGAGAGACGCCGTCGATACCACGCTGGAATGGCTCAGGGATAGGCTCAACGTGGATTTCCATAACTTCAGCAGCACCGCCGCGATGCGCGCGTTTCGGGAAGTCACGCGGTATGACGCCGACATCACTCGATGGCTCGGCAGGGTGAATCCCGAATCGCAGATGTGCATATATAGATTCATCGAGTTGTTTGATTGGGGCGGGCTGCGATACGGAGAGAATCCTAGCCAGCAGGCCTTGCTGACAAAGATTTGGGACAAGTTTTTTCCGCTCGATCTAACGATAGCCGACACTGTTAACGGCGATGAACCTGTTCAGTCACGTTGTTCGTACAATAATTACCTCGACGCCGACGCGGCACTCTCACTCTGCGCGGAGCTGGCGAGATCAATTGATCCATCGCAACGAGCCGCGGGCTTCAGCCCGCGCGGCCATTCAAACGCGAGCGCCGGCCCCCTCGCGCCGCCGACCCTCGACGACCCAACCTGGCTTCTGACATGGACCACCTATGGCACCTGGCTTCCGGGTGACGCGCGAGGATACGTCAGTCGAACGTCGACGGACGCCGGCCCCCATGAGATCTTTAGTTCACCCGGGCAGCCTTATTCGGCGGACCAACCCGAATTGTCCGAAGCAGCCAAAGATCGAATGGCCGGAGAGCCGGTACTCCTGGACGCAAAGCATGCGGCCACGGTGAGGGATGCATTCATTGAGGCATCGGCGGCGCACAATATTCGGCTGGTTGCCTTTGCAATCATGCCCAATCACATTCACGTGCTTTGCCAGGCAACACAACAAGGATCGGAGTTACTTCAACTCTTCAAAGGGGTATCATCGCGCCGGCTCGGACAGGCATTTCCGTTGGCGAATTCACCCCGCTGGTGGACAAAATCAGGTTCGACCCGGCATCTGAAGCAGGGCGACGATCCGACAGCGGCGATCAACTATGTGTGCGAACAGAAGCACTCATTGCTCATCCAGTGTTTTGATTCCGAGAGAAACAGGGGCGATGTTCACTCTCATCCCGGCGCCGCGCGGGCTGAAGCCCGCGGCTCGTTTGGCGAAATTAAACGTGTATCGGAAGTAGTCGGCGCCGCGCGGGCTGAAGCCCGCGGCTCTTTGGCTGTCGCATGTTTCATAAAGCACACAAATGCCTGCGGCGTTGGCATCGATTCCGATCCCATTCAAGCCTATCGCCGCGCGTATCTGGGCGACCCGAACGCCGCGATGGGCGGCATCCTTGCGGTGAATTTTCCCGTCTCGGCGGAATTCGCCGCGATGGTGATGGAGACGTATGACCGACTCGGCAAGCCATTGCGTGAAGCCGGAGCTTCCCATGCGCCCGGCGGTTTCTTCGTCGAAGTGTGGGTCGCACCGTCATTTGATGAGGCTGCCGTCGAGATTATTCGCGGCACATCAGGCACGCCGGCAAGTGAATCGAGCGCCGGCAGCTCCGATTCTGACACACCGCCGCGCCCAAAGAAGAAATGGGGCGAAAACGTACGATTGCTCGCCGTCGGCGACATGACGCAGCCTCCTTCGACGGATGAACTCGCCTATCGCAGCATCGCCGGCGGCATGCTCGTTCAGACGGCGGACAATGTGTGCCTCAACGAAGACCAGTGGAAAGTCGTCACAAAGCGCCCCCCCACCGAATCTGAAATGTCAGATTTGCGATTGGCCTGGCTCATTGCCAAGCACACCAAGTCCAACGCCATCAGCCTGTGCAAGGACAGCATGCTTATCGGCAACGGCGCGGGGCAGATGAGCCGCGTCATGAGTTGCCGCATCGCCACATGGCTAGCCCGCGAGAATGGCCATGCGGATAAACTCGCCGGCAGTGCAGCGGCATCCGATGCGTTCTTCCCCTTCGCCGACGGGCCGAACATTCTCATCGACGCCGGCGTAACGGCGATCATTCAACCCGGCGGGTCGAAGCGCGACGAGGAGGTCATCCGTGCCTGCGACGAGCGCGGCGTGGCGATGATCTTCACCGGCACGCGGCACTTCAAACATTAACGCACGGGGCTTATCAAGCATTAAAGCCGACGGATTGCAGTCCGTCGGCTTTGCAAATCGGCGCGCGTTCATCGGCACATGACAGATCATCGCGCGGGGATGTCTCGCCGCGTCCAGGCCATCAGCCCGCCGGCCCAGAACGCCGTCGCGACGGACAGCAGAATTGCAAGCTCACGCACCTGCCACGCCCCCGCTCGGACAATCGGCAGCGGCCGGTAGTAATGCAGAAAGCTCGTCCACGAAATGCGCTTCGCCGGGCCCCACAACTCCGCAAGAAAGTTAATCACAAAGCAATAGAAAATGGCCACGAAGCAGATGCCCGCCGCCACCCCGCGCCGATTGCACATCGCCGAGACCGCCAGGCAACACGCCGAAAGTGTCACATAAACGACATAAAGGTGCCCTGCGACAATGGCCAGCCGCCAGAACTCAATCTCCTTTTGCGGCTTGATCGCCAGGCCCAGGCGAATCCCGACGAGGATGGCCACAATGAACGGCGCGCCCAGCGCCACCAGCACCAGCGAGTGCGAGCCGTACTGCCGCGCTCGGGAGATCGGCAGCGACGCGAGCAAGTCCATTGTGCCGCGATCCACTTCGCCGGCCATGACCCCGGTGGAAATCGTGATCAGCGTCGCTACGACCAGCGTCCACATCAGCGGATGCACAAAGAAGAACGCGGTGATCCCGTTCGGCGTGAACTGCGAGCCGACATCGCTCCCCAGCAGCGCCGTAAGCAGGCTGCGCACCCACTCGAGATTCAGCATTTCCAGGCTGCGCTCGATCGGCACCGACGCCGTCACGACCATGTACAGCGCCGCGAACGCGCACAGCAGCAGGTGCGCCCCCACAATCACGACGGCGTAGCCGCGAAGCGTCTTGCCTGTCAGCGGCAAACTGATCATGCGCGCGGGGCCTCCTCGTAGTACGTCGCAAACAAATCCTCCAGGTCCGGCGCGCCGATCGTGACATCGGCCAGGTCCAGTGTTGCCAGCCAGCGAAGCAATTCCTCCACCGGTCCCGTCCAACTTCCGCATGTCGCACCGTCGGCCGACGGGCGCGGCGTGAAGCCCTTCGGCGCTCGGCTTTCAGAAAGCCCGCCCTGTTTCAGCCGCAATTCCACCCGGCGTAGCGCACGGCGTCGCAGCGCGTCGATCGTGCTGTCTTCGATGATCCGCCCGGCGCGAATAATCGCTACGCGATCACATAGCAACTCCACCTCGCTTAGGGTGTGACTCGAGAACAGCACGGTGCGCCCTTCCCCAGCCGCCGCACGAAGCTCCTCGTACACCGTCTGCTGCACCAACGGATCGAGGGCCGTCGTCGGTTCATCGAGAATCAACACCTGCGGCCGATGCATCAGCGCCTGAATCACGCCGAGCTTCTGTTTCATCCCGCGTGAGTAGTCCCGGATGCGGCGCGACAAGTCGAGCTGAAATCGGTCACACAGGCGGCGAATCTCCGCCTCGCAGCCACCGCCTCGCGCCTGATTGCAGAAGTTGACGAACGTGTTTCCGCGCATCCAGTCGTAAAACCGCACGTCGCCGGGGAGATAGCCAACCTGTCGACGAAGCTCGGTGCTCTGCCGCCACGCGTCCAGCCCGAGCACGCGCGCCGAGCCGCCGGTCGCTCGCAGCAGGCCGAGCAGAATACGAATCGTTGTCGTCTTGCCCGCGCCGTTGGGGCCGAGGAACCCGAAGATCGCACCGGCCTCCACGCGCAGATTCACACCCGCGACGGCGCGGATCGCTCCGTAGGATTTCACAAGATCGTGAACTTCAATTGTCGAGGCGGCGGTGCTTGCGGATGACATACCGTCGTACGGCCCGATGGTTTCGCCTGTTCGTCAGATTACGAGGTCGGCGTCTTCGTCGCTGATTTCGCGCCGGGCACGGTGCGACGCGGGCCGATGGGGAAACAAATGGATGAACGCCATGCCGCCCACGAAGCCGCCCAGGTGCGCCAGGTACGCGACCGCGCTCCCTTCGCTGCCGGAGCTGACGAAACCGCCCAGCGCAGGGAACGCGTTTTGAAGCACAACGTAGAACCCGAGGAAGACCCACGCAGGAAGCTTGACCGTGAACCAATACCAGCCGGCCGGCACCAGCGCCAGCACGCGCGCATGGGGAAACAGCAACAAGTACCCGCCCATCAGACCGCTGATCGCACCGCTCGCGCCGACCAGCGGCACAACTCCGGAATCGAAGAGCGTATGGGCCAGATTCCCGACCAGGCCGGTCGCCAGATAGAAAACGAGAAACAGCGCCGAACCGAGTCGGTCCTCGATGTTGTTCCCGAAGATCCACAGGTACAGCATGTTGCCAAGCAGGTGCCCCCAGCCGCCGTGCAGAAACATACACGTGAAGATATTCAGCCATGCCGGGAGTGCGATCGCTTCGTCGAACGGAAGCGGCACGCGCCGCCCCAGCGGCCTTCCGAACGGATCGAAGATCTGGTTACCGAACTGGTCGGTGGCGGGCTGCACCGGCGCTTCATCGACCATCGCGCGACGCAGATCAGCACGCGACTCCGTCAACTCTGCCGGGACGTAGCCGTACTTCCAGATGAACTCCTGCATTCGCTGGCCCTGACCCAGCTCGGCGAAGAACACCAGCACGTTGATGACGATCAGGGCAATCGTCACCACCGGCGTTCCTGCCGTTGGATTGTCATCGCGAATTGGGATCATTCATGGCCCTGCGCCGTCGCGGAGCAATCCGTGACCGTGCGGTTGAGAATCCCCAGCGCATGGCGGATCGCCGGGCCGATCAGGTCCAGCCCGCTCCGTACTCCATTGACGCTGCCGGGGAGCATCACAACGAGCGTATGACCTATGATCCCCGCGCCTCCGCGCGTCATGATTGACAAAGGAGTTCGGTCAAACATCGGGGTCTTCGAGTAGCCTCCGGTCCGCATGATTTCGCCGAACCCCGGCAACTCACGATCCAGCATCGGAACGATCGCCTCGGGCGTGACGTCGCGCGGGCCGATTCCCGTTCCGCCCGTCGTAACGATCAGGTTTACTCGCCCAACGAGCGAACGCACGCAATCAGCAATCTGATCCGCCTCGTCCGCCGTCATTCGTCTTTCAACAACCTCTACGCCCAGCGCGGCAACCAGTTCGGCCGCCGCCGGACCGCTGCGATCCTCCTTTGAGCCTGCTGACCGACTATCGGAGATCGTGACCACCGCCGCCTTGAACATGGGCGGATCGTAGCACGCGCCGGTTCGGCCCGCAAAATCACAGGGCGCGCGAAGAACCAATCAGCTCAAACAGGAACGGCTGCAACCGGGACAGTGAAGCTGACGCGCGTGAAGCGGCCCTCTTCGCTGGCGATGGAGACCTCGCCGCCCATGCCCAGCACGGCATGTTTGACGATGGCCAGCCCCAGGCCGGTGCCGCCGATGCCGACGCGACGAGATTTGTCCACCTGGTAGAACCGTTCGAAGACACGCTCCAGATCCGCTTTCGGAATTCCGCAGCCGTTGTCCTCGACGTCCAACCGCGCCATGTCGCCTTCGTGCCGACAACGAATCTCGATTCGTCCGCCGATGCCGACGAACTTGACGGCGTTATCGACGAGGTTTTTCAGCACCAGCTCAAGCCAACGCGGATCGGTCTCCAGCTCTTCCACCTCGTTGGAGAATTCCAGCCGCACGCTCTTCTGACGAAGCGCTTCGGCAAACACCGAGCGAATCGACGCGAAGACTTCGTCGGGCCGAAATCGCCGAACCGATAGATCGGGCGACTCGGATTCGACGCGATTCAGGTCCATCAGGTCTTCCGTAAGATTCTGAAGCCGCTCTACGTTGCGCGCGATCACCGACATGAATCGGCGGGTCATCTCGCGATCCAGCCCGTCGGCGTTGAGCGTCTCCACGGCGGCACGAATGCTCGCTACGGGCGTGCGAAGCTCGTGCGAAGCGTTGGCGACAAAGTCCGTCTTCATCGCCGCTGAACGCGCCAAAGCCGTGATGTCCCGAATGCAAATCAACCATGCAATCGGCGTCGAAGGCTCGGTCACACGGATGATCGTCACACTCAATTGCGCTGCGCCCGGGACCTTGCTGCGCTTCAGTTCGCGACGAAGCTCCGGGCGACCGGCCGCAAGCGCTTCGGTCCACATGTCTCGCAACGCCTCGTTGGAAATTTGCTCCGACAAAAGTCGCCCCAACAAAGGGGAATCCACCGCAAGCAGCCGGCGCGCTGCGTCATTGGCCGTCAGGACCAGCCCCGCACGGTCGACGGTGATGATGCCCTCTTCCAGGTGGCTGACCGTGACCTCCAGATCCATTCTCTGTTGCTGGACCTCGCGTACGCGCGCGAGCAGATTCTCCCGCATTGTCTCCAGCGATTCGGCCACCTGCCAAATTTCGTCGTCCCCGCCGACTTCGACGCGATCCTGCAAGTCGCCCGTAGACAGTCGCCTCGCCAGTACACTGATTCGCTGCACCGGCCGGGCCAGCGCCTTGGACAAGACCCAGGCACCGAGCAGAGCCAGCGGAATCGCAATGGCCAGGCCGATCGTGATCCACTTGACGAGCGCTTCTTCGCGACGCTTGAGGTCGGCCGCCGGCGCCGCCGCACGCACCACGGCAGCCAGACGCCCCTCGTGAACGAGCGGCATCGCGATGTAGACAAAATCCTCTCCAACCGAGCTGCTCTTGCGAAGGTCCTGCCCGATGCGGCCCGCAAGCGCCGCCACCACCTCCGGGCGCTTGGAGTGATTCTCCATCTCCGTCGGATTCGCATTCGAATCCGCAATAACGCGGCCATCGGGCGACATGACTGTCAGCCGAAGCAGAGTCAGTTCATGCATGAGGTCGCATTCGCGCTGAAGCGCTTCACCATCCAGCGGCCATTGCCGCTCGATCACCAGTTTCGTCAGATGCGCCTGATTGATGATCTGATCCTGCGTGTAGCCGGCCAGCCACCGGTGCATGATTTGCCAGGTCACCGCGCAGACCAGCAACATGCCCACGCACAAGAGCGCTCCGAGGCGCGAGAACACGCGCTTGAAAAATCGCCCCTGCCAATGCATTTCAGTGATTCGCGGCACAATGGGAATTCTACGCGATCCGGCCGCGCGATTCACGCGGGCCCACCCGCCTGAAGAAGAAGCTCGCAGCACCGTCAACCGCGGGACGGCCTAGCACTCCACCGGCTCGCCCTGCCAGACGTCTGCAAACCGGTAGCCGACTCCTCGCACCGTCTCCACCAGATCGCGACACGAGCCGAGTTTCCGCCGAAGCGAAGTGATATGTACGTCAATCGTGCGGTCGGTCACTGCGATGTCCGGCCCCATGACCTTGGCCATCAGTTGATCGCGCGACAAGACCCGCGACCGCGCCGAGATCAGTGCTTCAAGCAAACGAAACTCCGTCAGCGTTACCGCGACCGGCTGACCATCGACTTCGACGACATGCCGGGCTCGATCCAGCGTCACAGCGCCAGCGCGCAGCACGGTGTCATCCTTGGCCACCCCGGCTCGTCGCCGCAAGACCGCGGCCACCCGCGCCATGAGCACTTCCATGCTGAACGGCTTGGTCACGTAGTCGTCCGCGCCGATCTGCAACCCGGTCACGATGTCATGCTCGGCGGTCAGCGCCGTAAGCATGATGATGGGGATCTGCCTTGTAGCGGAATCTGCACGAAGCATGGATGCCACCTCGCGCCCATTGCGCTGCGGTAGCATCAGGTCCAGGATGATGAGGTCGGGCTTTTCCCGGCGCGCGAGTTCCAAGGCCGTGTTCCCATCGTGGCAACTGATGGGCGTCATCTGATTCCGCTTCAGATTGAAACAGATCAGTTCGACCAGGTCGCGTTCGTCATCGACAACCAGTACCCGTGATTGCGTCATTCGTTCGCTCCGTCGCTCCCCCGACCTCCGTGTTTGCCCAATTATCCGTCAGTCGCCGGGCCAATTTCGCTCGTCGCGCACCGATGAAGGGCCCATTATAAACCGGGCATGGCGCTCTCCGCACCGGCAATGACTGTGAAAGGTTTGTTAACTCCTGCTGAACAACCCGAAGCATTCGATGCTTTCCGGTCTATTGCAGACAGCGGGCCGCGTTTTTTACGGACGGCAGTTCATGGATTCTTAATAATCGGTGGATTGGTGTTTCAGTGGCGCGCAACCTCCGCTGCCGACCGTTGTTACTCCGATTTGAGATCCATTCACATGCCCTGCTCACAAGACCTTAATGGCCGGTTCACTTGCGACCAATGCCGCGCCAAGTATGATGCAGGCCTCAGCCGATCAGACCGAACCAGCCCCCGACAGCCCAGGCACGATGCGTCGGGAGCGAATCAGGAGTGGGACCCCGTGTTCACGATCATCCCTCGCGATACGGTCTTCTTCGACCTGTTTGAGCAGTCGGCCGATCTGGTTGCCCGGGCCGCCGTAGTGTACAGCGAATTGATGGCAGACTTCCCCCGGCGCGACGATCACATCAAGCGAATTCGCCAGGCCGAACACGACAACGATGAGGTCGTGCACAAGGCCTTGGCACGCATGGACACGGTCTTCATCACGCCGTTCGACCGTGAAGACATCCATCTGCTGCTGAAGAACATGGACGACGTGATCGACGAAATCGACGCCTCGGCCAAGCGGCTTGCGATCTACAAAATCGACGCGCCGGACAAATGGCTGACCAAGCAGTCACAGCTCCTGGTCAAGTCTACGGCCCTGCTGCGCGACGCGGTCAATCGACTGCGCGACCTCAAGCGCCCCAACGGCCTGCAACAGAAGCTCGTTGAGATTCACCTGATCGAGAACGAGGGCGACGAGAACAATCACGCCGCCGTCGCGGAGCTTTTTGAAAACGCCAGCGATCCGCTTCGCGTCATCAAGATGAAAGAGATTTACGACTTCACTGAACGGGCCATCGACAGTTGCGAAGACACCGCGGACATCATCGAAGCCATTATCCTGAAGAACACATAAGCGCTCGCGCCGTCCTTCATCGTCCGCCGATTCGGCTCCTATCGACCGCCGCGATTGCGCCGCAGGACGGAATCCAACTCCAGAAACCGGAAATTAATCAACTGCACAATCACGCCGATGCTCGCGGCGATCAAACTCATGGCGAGTAGCGTGAACGTCGCCACGATGAACAGCGTGCGGCGCGTCGAATCAGCGCCGGCCTCGCCAAACAGCACCCACGCCCCGCATCCCAGGCTCAATCCCATCAACGCGATGCCCATGCCCCCGAAAAACGTCAACGGCTTGTACGAGCGGAACAAACTCAATATCCGAAAAATCACGCGAAACCCGTCTCGAAACGTGCTTAACTTCGAAACGCTTCCCTCCGGCCGCTCGCGGTAGGCGATCGGCACTTCGCGCAGCACCCACTTGCGATACAGGCACTGCACGGTCATTTCCGTCTCGATGTCAAAACCGTACGCCATGATGGGCAGGCTCCGCGCCACTTCGCGCGTGAAGGCCCGGTATCCGCTCATGATGTCCGTCAGACGCGCTCGAAAAATCAGGTTGATCATCGTCCGAACGAGCCAGTTGCCAAAGACGTGGAACCGACGGTACGCCGCCGCCTCGTTCTCCGCTTCGCGCCGACCGACCACCATGTCCGCTTGGCCGGTCAGCACCGGCGACAGCATGTCGCGCACGCGCTCGGCCGGATACGTATCATCGCCGTCGGCCATCACATAGAAGTCAGCATCGACTTTCTCCAGCATCGCCGCGACGACGAAGCCCTTGCCCTGCCGTTTCTCGTGTACGACTACCGCCCCGGCGCTGCGTGCCAGGTCGCCCGTCCCGTCCGTGCTGTTGTTGTCGAAGACATACACCGTCGCCTCGGGCAACTCACGGCGAAAGTCGGCCACGACTTTGGCGATCGTTGCGGCTTCGTTGTAGCACGGCACCAAGACGGCGATTCGCCCTGCGCCGCCGCCAGCGGGTTTTCCTGGATTGGCTGACTCCATCAAAAAGCGTCTCCCGTACTTTTGCCTCGCGCGGGTGGCAACTCGCCTGGCAGTTCAACTCGCAACGCATCGACAAGTCTAAGGGCAGCGGGCCATTGCGCCACGCCGACTCGCCGGGTACAATCTCGCGCCATGAGTCGATACAGCACGTTCGCCGTGCTTTTGATCCTGTCCGTCGCTTTGGGTTGCACCGACCGCGCCGGAAACCGCGTCTCCATGGAGGACTGGTTTCGCGGTCGCTCTGCCGATTCTCCTCCACAAGCTCCCGACGCGACGAATTCTGACGCGGCATCTTCGCGCGCTGCGACTCCCGAGCGGTCTTCTCTCCACGATCTGCCGGCAGATGCAACCCCCGCACAGCAGAAAAAGGCCGACCGCGCTCTCGCCGCCGAGTTCGCCAACGCCGCCCCGGCCCCGCCGCCCGGCGCCGTTCTGCCGGATGTTCTCGTTGTCGATGATGAGCGAATCAGCGTCACCGACATCCTCGAACCGATAGAACAGCGATTGGAGGACCTGGCTCGCTCCCTGCCCGCGTCGACCTATTTCGAAGAAGCCGCCAAGCTCGTGCGCTCGCAGATCGTCGAGCACGTCGCCCAGCACCTGATCTGGCGTCGGGCCAAGACCCATCTCACCGAAGAAATGGAGCCGCAAGTCGACAAGGCCGTCGCGAAGATGGAGAAGGATCGCATCAATCGCGAATTCGGCGGCCGCGAAACGCTCTATGAGAAATACCTCTCCAAGCACGGCCGGTCGCGCGACGACGTGAAGAAGCGCCTACGCAAAGTCGTGTTGATCGACAGCTACCTGCGCGATCGCCTGCTGCCGCAGATCAATTCACCGCGCAAGCAGGAACTCATGGCGTATTTCAATCGTCATCGAGCGGAGTTCTCACGTCCCGAGCGGCGCGAAATGTTTCTGATCGACGTTCCCGTCAACGCTTTTCTCGACACGCGCCGCTGGCCGACGCGCCAGGAGCAACAGGAGGCCGAAGTCAAGGCCCGCGCCGAAATCGAAGCAGCCCAGGCCGCCCTGCAACGCGGCGAGACGTTTGAAGAAGTAGCACGCACGCGCTCGCGCGGCCTGCACACCGAAACTGGCGGCAACTGGGGCTTGATTACCAAACCAATCGGCGAAGAATCCGCGCTGCAGGGGCATTGGGAAGCACCGTCGCGCCGCCTGTTCGAATTGCAGCCCGGCGAGACGAGTGAAATCATCCATGCCGCCAACAGCTTCTTCATCGTGCGTGTTGGACAGATCGAGCCGGCCGAAGAAATGTCTTTCCAGCAGGCCCAGCCGAAGATCGTGGACACGATTCGTCAGGAGCGATTCATCCGTCTGCGCACCGAGTTCCTCCAGGCGGAACTGGAGAAGGCCACGATCGGCTCGCTGGAGGACTTCGTCACACGCGTCCTGCGCGGAGTCCCAAGGCCGGCACGCTGAATCCTGCATACCCTTCCAATGGATGCCCACCCGGCTGATCTGGCTGCGACGATCATTCTGACAGGACTTGCCTGCGTCATCCGTCTAGTGTGTAACGTTCCGCGGCGAGCCTCGCCGCCCAGTAACCCTCGGTCCACTTTGTGGGAGAAGCGCATGGCGAGCGTCCCGGCAGCGAATCGCATTGCATGGATGATGTGTCTTGGTCTTGCCCTGGCAGGTCGCCCTGCCGTCGCGGATGAGAAGAAGCCCGCCGCTGCCCGCCCCGCGCCGAAGGGTTGGAACGTCGCCTTTGTGCATAATCCCAAGCTGCCTCCCATGTTCCGGCAGGTGGACGCACGCCGCGCCGACGGCAGCAATCTGTCAATTTACCTGGGCGATTTCGACGACGGCCTGGCAAGCAAGAAGCCTCTTCTCGTTTTCGTCGACGGCTCCGGCGCCCATTCGCAATTCATGGTCCGCGACGGAAGAGTCGGCTACGGCCTGTTCGGCTTCATCGCCGACCGATTCAAGAAGGAGTTCCACGTCGCCACGGCGGAGAAGCGCGGCATCGAGTTCGGATATTTCCCGAAGGAACACATCGGCTCGGCCGAGGGCGCGCCCGAGGAGTATCAGCAAAACGCGACCTACGAAGGCCGCACCGGCGACGTGTGCCTGCTTCTTGACACGCTGCTGAAACAACCCAACGTCGACGCGGATCGCGTCGTGCTGATGGGCATGTCCGAGGGGGCCGACGTGGCCGCGCACGCCGCGGCGCGCGACCCGCGCGTGACGCATGTCGTGTTCATGTCCGGCGGCGGGCCGACGCAGTTCTTCGATCTCGTGACGCTTCGCCGCAAGGGGATGGCCAAGGACGGTGCGTCACCCGAAGAAATCGACTCCGCCGTGCGCGAGATGGAAGCGGAATACCGCGACATCATAGCCCATCCCGACGCAATCGATAAGTTCTTCGCCGGGCACGCGTACAAGCGCTGGGCCACGTTCTGCGCTCATCCCCCCGTCGAGAGCCTCGCCCGGGCCAGCGCGAAAATCTTTCTCGCACACGGCACCGAGGACATCTCCGTGCCCATCGAGTCGTTCGATTTCACCGTCAGCGACCTGATCCGCCGCGGCCGGAAGGACGTGACCGTCCATCGCTACCCCGGGCGCGATCACAGCCTCGGCGACCCCAAGGCCGAGCAGAAAGGCCCGCCGATGGTCGATGTCATCGACGAGGCAGTCGCATGGACCGCGAACGCGTCGGGTAAGTCAACCACCGCCAAGCGCGAAGCAAAGGGCAGCCCGGAGCGCGAGAACAAGAGCGTTAGGAAACGCGGTGAGTAGCCAAGCGAATTTCGCGGCGAGAACCGCGACACCAAACGCGCCAAGTAGCCAAACAACTATTGCAGCGAAAAGCGCGGCGAGAACCGCAACGCAAAGCGCGGCGGCCCAAGAACGCACCCTCTCCCTTTCAGGGAGGGGGCCGGGGTGAGGGTTCGCTTGCAGCCGCGCGACCCATCACAACGTCGCCTTCAATCCGTCCAGCGCCTTGCCCCAGTACGCCTTCATCTTCGCGGCCGACTTCGCGTCGGGCAGCTTGTCGTGCTCCACGGCCACCATGCTCTTGGCCGCGCCCTTCGCGTAGAAGTTCACATCGACGCGCGTGTCGTCGGCGTCCCACGTGATGCGCAGCGACTTGTTCTTCGTCGCCTTGCGGATCGTGAGAGCGGCCTTGCCCAGCCAGCGCGCCCGCGTCTTGGCATCGTTGAACGCGTCGAACACCTGCCCCACCGGCGCAGCCAGCGTGCGACTCGCGCTCACCGAAAACCCGCCGGGCTTCTCGTGCTTGGCCCGCAGGCCCGTCGCCTGCTCGTACCCCACCGTGACCATCTGCCCCCACCACGGACCGATCTTGTGCTTGCTGTGCAGCACGGCCACGATCTGCTTGTGATCCATTTTGCGGCAGCCGGCCTTGTCCAGCGCGGCGATCCACTGGTCCCACGTCTTGCCCGTGGCCTTCTTCACGGCCTCGTCACCGACGCCGAGTTGCAGTTTGCGGTTTGTTGCCATGTGCATCTCCCATCCTAGAATTCGCGGGCCGATTCAGACACTCGCGGTGAAAGGGATTGTCGGGGATGTTTGGCGAAACTCAAGCCGCGCCGGCTTGACCGAGCCGCGACCGTGCACGAACGGGTTCTTTTTGCGCGCCGATCCGAGCCCCGAGCGCGAGCGAGCGGGCACCGTGTGGCCGGAATGCTTGCAATTTCGCGTCTGGGGATTGAGAAGAATACATCCAACCGACCCATTCGAGCGGCCTTGGAATGATGCCATCGCGACAATAGAATGAATTGCGCCCGTGTTTCGGAGACGTGCCCGCCGCCATGCGCGGGTTGGTCATGCTACGTAGAACTCGAATGATCCGCAACGCTTCTATTATCGCGACCCCATCCTCTTTGCAAAGGATGGGTCGCCCGGCCCTACGAAAACGTGGAGTCCTCGGCATCGCCAAGCGTCTTAAAAAATACCTCCTGCTCGCAATCCTAATCGGCTTGACTTACTCCTCTTACCAACTCCTTTGCATTGCGCCGAAGACGACAAGTGACTATTGCATTGGATACGAAGCAAATCAATGGGCGATTGAATGCCGATTCGGTCGCTTGACCTACTACCGATGGCTAAGGGCTGTGTCGGTTGCTGACAGAGATTCTGCTGTTTGGCCAACAAGCAAAGATCCGTTAGATTTTACCAAGAAGATAATAGCATTCAGGGATAGGCTGCCACAAGTTAGCGCGATGGGATGGTTCTGTCTTAGTGGTCGTGAAGCGTGTAAGATTCGTTCGAACATTATCTACTATCAAGAACACCCACGCTGGGAAACATGGTCCGAAGGTGGTTATCCACCAGCGATTGCACGGAGGCATATAGAGCTGAAGTACCCACTTGGGGCAGCGCTTTGTGCAGAGTTCACTTTGCTGGGTTTCTTTCTAATGCAGTCTTTGCGTCAATGGCGCGGAAGCGAGAAAACCATAACGTGCCGGGAGTGCTACTATTGTTTGCGTGGGAACTCTTCAGGTACTTGCCCCGAGTGCGGCACTGTGATTCCCGACGAGCAGCGTGCCCAACTGGCTGGCGCGGCTGGGTCCATTGAATAATTGCAGGTGGTTCATGGCGGCGAGCTTGGCAGCACACTTCATAGGCTTTTGTGCGGTGATTGCTGTCTTGGATGACATTAGACCCCCAGACGTTGGCCGGCCCATGCCGGCGTTTGGTTATTCCATCCTTGCTGATAAAGAACTGATCCCGGTCACCGTTCAGAAGAACATCCGGCGAGCCTTGCTCGTGGACTTCTGGGCCACATGGTGCACGCCCTGCCGCGAAGCAACCAGGCGACTTTCGGACCTCCATGCAAAACTCCATGACAAAGGACTCCACATCGTCGCGATGACGACGGAGCAAGAGCCTACGGTTCGAGCATTCCTCAAGAATCATCCCGTGCCCTACCACGTTGCACTGGATAACGACAGCCTCGCTTCAAAGGCGTTCGGTGTTCGCTCACTGCCTTTTGCCGTCTTGGTTGACAATCAAAGCGTCGTGCGATGGACCGGAGACCCTCGCATTTTGACCGAGGAAGCCGTTCAGAGGTTTCTTGATTTGGGCGAAGCGCCTGCATCGCAGCCTGATTCAAACGCTGGCGCTACAGCCGCAGCGGGCGAGCCCTATCTGCTCATTCGCATCTCGCGTTCAGCGGATCAGGAGCGGAATTCCATCGGCATCTCGCGGGGAGACACAGGGACGGCGATCAGCCTAAAGTGCAAGTCCAAGCCGATTCCGCAGATTCTGCGCGCAGCAATGAATGTGAGTCAGCCACGACTTGTTGTTGCCGACAATGTCTCGACTGATTTGTACGATATTGAGTTTGAGCAACGAATGTGTGGTGAAAATCACCCCGCGTTCGATGTTCTGGTCAATGCGATCCTCGAGCAAACACGCCATTCCATATCCTACGTGTCCGTTGAACGGGAGGTATGGATCGCAACATGTCGCAATAAAGTCCTCGACGAGTCGAAGCACGATACGCCTTCGATCGGATTCCAAAAGACCGATGAATACAGCGCTGCGGGCGTTGAGATCCCGCAATTAATCAGCGCAATCGAAGCACGATACAAGCTGCTGATACAGGACAAGACCGAACTGCCCGGTCGATACGATTTCTCGTGGAAGTTTGATGTACCGTTTGACGATTTGCGACGCACCCTTCAAGCGAAATACGGGATCGAATTAAGAGCCTCTCAACAAATGGTGACAATTCCGATCTTAAAGGCGAAATAGCAGGTCGCTCGACCAGCCTAAGGCATGCATTCTCTTAGATCGAAAATTCACCGCGCGGCTAATCCAACCACACCCCCTGCTTCTTCAACTTCTGCGGCACGTACGTCTCCGTCACGAACGAAATGCTCTTGGTCAGCAGGCCTTCGACTTCCATCTTGAAGCCGTGCTTGATCATCGCGTCGATTTCCTTCATCCACTCCTTCTTGCCCTTGAACCACGGGTATTCCATGATCTGCTTCGCGCGTTTCAGGTCCTTGTCGTCCACGGCGATCTTCACGTCGTCGGACAGGCCGAACTCCTCGAAGTCGCGGCTGCGCACGCCGATGAACTTCGCGTCAGGGATCGCGATGCGGTTGCTCTCGAAGGCGAGGTTGATCGATCCCTGCTTGATGACGCTGTAGATGTAGTACCCCCACGGGTCGTTATCGAGCAGGCAATAGACCGGCAGCTTCAACTCATCGTGCATGCGGAAGAGCAGCCGACGGACGGCGCGCGGCGGCTGGCCGTTGCCGTGGGTGATGATGCAATTGTTCTTCTGCCAGAATTTGTCCTCGTTGAAGCGCTGCCAGACGGTGTCCTTCTCGACGTGGAGGATGTACTTGGCCTCGCACTTTTTGAATTGCAGCATGTCCGGCTCGACGATGCCGGGGATGCCCCAGCCGCCGCTGCCCATGCGGCGCAGGTCAATCTCGTCGCCTTTGCTGACCACGGTGAGGTTGCCGGCGATGGTGCCGCGGCTGCTCGCGAAGACGTGCAGCTCTTCGCGCAGGCTCTCCAGGGCGACTTCGAGGTCCTCGATGATCGGGTCGCTCTCGTCCTGATCGTTGAAAGTCTTCTCCGTCGTGCCGGGGATGGTGTGCTTGGTGAGGTAATACAGACCGCGGATGCTGACGGTCTTGTCCTCGTCGATCAGCTTCTTGCAGCCGCTGGCGATGAGCACGGTCTGCATGAAGCTCTTGGCCATGCCGAGGTTGAAGAAGCTGCGCGACTGGGCCTTGTCGCCCATTTCGATGATGCGCTTGCGCGGGTTGTACTGCGCGTTGGAGAGCGTGCGCAACGGGATGTCCACGGCAGGGTCTTTCTTCTTCGCGGCGTGGGTCACGACCGACTCGGCAAGGCCGACGATCTTTTGCGCGGTGGCGGCGTTGCGTGCGGAGCGGGAGGCGCCGCGCGACTTGCCGGCTGATTTGCCTGATGTGCTGGAGCGCTCGGTTGTCTTCGCGGCCATCCGTGGTCCCTCGTCAACTGGTTTGAACTGTTCGCTATCGGGCCGTATTATTATGTGGGAATTGCTTCGTTACCAGAGGTTGCGATCCATGCGGGATTATCAAACTAGGGCTGCTTCGAAATAAACTGCACGCCCTCGATCCCCTCAAAGTCAGAATCCTGCGTGAAGAGAGTCGCATCGTGCGCTCGAGCCGTCGCCAGGATAATGCTGTCCGCCAGTGGCAGCTTCAACTCGTGGCCCAGCTTGGCGGCGTGAAGCGCCAGCGAGAAGTCGAGTTCCACCATGGTTCCCTGTCGCATGAGCGCGACAGCCTGCAGCGCTTCATCCTCGCTCCGCTGCTGAAGCACCCGTTTGAAAACCTCGGCGACCGAGATGGCCGGCACAAGCAGCTTGTCCGTCGCCTCAATCGCCCCGGCGAAGAATTGGGCATTGGGGCCGTCAGCAAAGTATTCCAACCAGCCTGATGAATCGACCACGTTCATACGCGGTCTTTCTCGCGCGGCACGCGGGTGTCGATGCCCTTGAGGAAGCCCCGCATTTTCTTGAGCCGTTGCTGCGGAATGAACTCGATACGATCTTCATATTGGAACACATGCACCGAGGTGCCGGGAGCGAGCTTCATCGCCTCGCGAACCTCCTGCGGAATGACGACCTGGAACTTGGGTGACACCTTGACCGGTTTCATCTGAACGATCCTCCTATCGTCATACGATATATCGATCGATCTGTCTCGTCAAGTTTTCTTCATCATCGATCAAGAATTACAACCCCGGCTGCGGCCCGTTTGAACGAATGATTACCGCCCCCTATCCTACCATTGCGGCGGCATGATTCCCGCCGATTGGAGCGACACCCATGATGAAACTACGCCTCTTCACACCCGGCCCCACGATGGTCAGCCCCGAAGTCCTGCTCGAGATGGCCCAGCCGCTCGATCATCACCGCACCCAGGGCTTCAAGGACACGCTCAAGGAATGCACCGAGCTGCTCGGCTACGTCTACCAGACCAAGGCCGCCCCATTGGTGCTGACCGGTTCCGGCACGGCCGCGATGGAAGGCGCGATCCTGTCGGTTTGCCGCCCCGATGTGAAGACACTTGTCTGTCACTCCGGCAAGTTCGGCGAACGATGGCAGAAGATTCTCGCTCGCTTCAAGCTGCCGCATGTGGAGATCAAGCAGCCGTACGGCCACGGCATCAAGGCCGAGATGGTCATGGACGCGCTGAAGAAAAACGCCGACGTAAAGGCCGTCATTTTCGTCCACAGCGAGACGAGTACGTGCGCGGTGAGCGAGGCGCAGGGAATCGCCAAGGCCTGCCGCGATCATGGCGCGATCAGCATCGTCGACGGCATCACGTCGATCGGCGCGATCCCGTTCAAGATGGATGAATGGGGCATCGACATCGCCGTGACGGGATCGCAAAAGGCGATGATGCTGCCGCCGGGGCTGGCGTTCGCGGCGGTGAGCGATCGCGCCTGGCAGGTGATTGATTCGTTCGAAGGGCCTACTTTCTACAACGATCTCAAAGCATTCCGCAAGAGCCAGAAGGACAGCGACGTGCCGTGGACGCCGAACAACCAGATGGTCCGCGGTCTGCGCTACACGCTGCGGCAGATCAAAGCCGAGACGATTGAGGGCGTCTGGAAACGCACGGCGCGGCTGGCAGCAGGAACGCGCGCGGCGTTCAAAGCGATGGGACTGGAGATTTACGCGGCCGACCCGGTCGATAGCGTGACAGGTGTCAACACACCGGCAAGTCTGGATGAAGGCGCGTGGCGGAAGGCGCTGCGTGCCAAGCATGGCATTCACATCGCGGCCGGTCAGGGCGAACTGAAGGGCAAGATGGTGCGCGTGAATCACATGGGCTACGTCGACGACGTGGACATGGTCGGCGCGATCGCGGCGATGGAGTGGACGCTGGCCGAGGCGGGTTACAAGCTCGATGTCGGTGCGGGCACGGCGGCGTTTGTGAAGGCAACCAAGGCTTAGTCAGCCGGTCGCGCTGCAACCATGGCTACTGGAATGCCGCCGGTTCCGCCGGAACGAGGTTCAGCTCCACCAGTGCGTTGAGCGCCGCTTTCTGCTCGGCCTCTTTCTTGCTCGGGCCCCAGGCGCTGGGAAACCGCCGCCCGGCGACGACCACGGCCACCTCGAAGCACTTGCTGTGATCCGGGCCTTTCTCGTCAAGCAATTCGTACACCGGCGTGCCGCCCTGCTGCTTCTGGGCGAACTGCTGAAGTTGAGATTTGTAGTTATTCTGATGCTCGCTGGCGACCGCCGAGCGGATGTCCGGCACGACGTGCCGAAGAATGAACTCGGTGACAGCCTCCGTGCCGCCGTCGATTGCAATGGCTGCGATGAGCGATTCAAACGCCGCCGCGGCGAGCGACGTGGGCAGCCGATGCCGCCCGCTGATTCCGTTGCCGAGGTAGAGAAACTGCGGCAGGCCCAGTCGCTCGGAGATTTCCGCGCAGGTCTTCCGCGACACGACGGCCGACTTGATCTTGGTCAGCTCGCCCTCAAGGTATTCGGGATAGTTATCAAACAAATAACGGCAGACCACCATACCGAGAATGGCGTCGCCGAGAAACTCCATGCGTTCGTTGCTTTGCAGGCGGGATGTGGCGATGGAGGCGTGTGTCAGCGCGGCCGACAGCAGCGACGGATCGCGAAAACGATACCCAATGGCTTCCTGACACGTGTCGAGCGCTGAATCGCTCATGAGAACGACCTGAAACGGGACATCGTCAGGCCGATGGCGAAAATCGCCGCACGAGAAGGCGGTTTTCGTCATATGCCCGACCGGCCGGGGCGGCTGTTGCGCCAGCGTTTCACCCCGCGTCGGCCGATTCCAATATACTATCGGGCCGGGAACGGGTCAATCTTCAGACGTCGCTTCGATCATAAGAAATCGTCCCGCGCGCATCAGTTAGCGGGCCTTCCATGCAAGAGAGTCAGTCCATGTCGAGCCTCCGCACGGCGCCGGATGTCAGCGAATTAATGGTCTACCTGACCTCCGAGTTCGCGCCGATTTCCGCATCGATCAAGCGGCGATATGAAGACTTCGTCGTCGAAGAGATCCCGGCGTACGAGGCATGCGGCCGCGGCGACCATTACTATTTCACCATTGAGAAATCCGGGCTTTCGACCATGCGCGCCGTGCAGGACATCGCGCGCGCGCTGGGAGCCAATCCGCGGGATGTCGGTTTGGCAGGGCTGAAAGACGCTCGCGCCGTCAGCGTGCAGACCCTAAGCCTCGAACACATCGACCCGGCGAAGATTGAAGCCCTGCGCATTCCGCGCATTCGCATCTTGCGCGTCAGTCGTCACACCAACAAACTTAAAATCGGGCACCTTCGCGGCAATCGCTTTCGCATCAAGCTGCGCGACGTGCCGCCGGAGCGCATCAGTGACATTCGCGCGATCTGCGACATCCTGCACCGCCGCGGCACGCCCAATTACTTCGGCCAGCAACGGTTCGGTTTGCGCGGCGACAGCTGGGAGATGGGCAAAGCCATTCTCAAAAATGACCCGAAGACCCTCGTCGATCTGATTCTCGGCACGCCGGGGCCGCTGGACACCGGGCCGGTGCTCAAGGCGCGGCAGCTTTACCAGGCAGGAAAGTTCGACGCCGCCGCGAAGGCCTGGCCGTTTGGCTTTTCCACGAACGCGCGGATGTGCCGAGCCATGGCGAAGTCCGGCGGGAAGCATCATCGCGCGGCCCACGCGCTGGACGACCGGATGAAAAAATTCTTCGTCAACGCGTTCCAATCGTACCTGTTTAACCGAGTGCTCTCGCAACGAATCGGTGAAATCGATCGCGTGCGCGAAGGCGATCTGGCATACAAGCACGACAACGGCGCGGTGTTCCTCGTGACGGATGCGGCGGCCGAGGCGGACCGTGCCGAGGCGTTCGAGATTTCACCCAGCGGGCCGATCTTTGCGCCGCGCATGACCACGGCCGGAGGAGAAATCGGGGAGCTGGAAGCCGCGGTATTTGATTCGGGCGGCGTTACGCTCGATGATTTTCGCAAGTTGCGGCGCATGAGTTTTCACGGCGCGCGCCGGCCGCTGCGATTTCGGCCCGATGATCTCGCAATCGAGGCCGGAAGCGATGAACACGGTCCGTACGTTGATTTGAGATTCTCGCTGCCCTCGGGCTGTTACGCGACGATGCTGTTGCGAGAAGTCTGCAAGGGCGATTTGACCGAGGCACTGGACGAAGAGGATTGACGTTTTGGCTCAATCGGCTTGAGCGCTCGAAACCGGGTTCCCGGGTACATCAGCACGAATGGATGCCCGCCGGACTCACCGAAACGTTCGTAAACCACCTTTCGCAATTCGCGATTCGCTATTTCTTCTGATACTTCGGCGAGACCGCCACATACGGTCGCCCCATCCACTTCTTGATTAGAATAACTTCGCCCATGTCGTTGCCCTCGATGACGTGTCCAATCCATTGCAACAGATAGCCCCCGGTCAGCAGCACCACCGGCCGCCACCACAAGTCCCACTGATCGCGCGAGAGCTGCACCAGCGCGAGCGGTACGCACGCGATCGTCATCGGAATCCCGATCATGTGCAGCCAGAACGACGTTCGATTCTGATGACGTTCCAGCCAGTTGGCGAGCCATCCCGGCATCGGTTCACCTCAACGCTGCCGCATCAGCCGCTGGGGCGCAATGCCCAGCCGCTCCAGGTGCGGCGCGATCTCCAGCATAAAGCGACTTCCGTCTGTATAATAGCCCGCGGTCGACTTCACCCCCGGCGCCTCGCGCGACCAGAACGCGTTGAAACAGTGCATCAATGCCTCGCGCACGTACTTGCTCACGACGCTTGCCAGCGCGATCGGCAGATGCTTCGATTCCCCGCCCGTGTCGAAGCTGATCCGCCAGTGCGTCTTGCTATCGGTCAACTCATAACAACTGAAGCGGTCCTCCTCTGCATCAATCTTCAATCGCCGATCCTCAAATGAACGCATCAGCGGCCGGCCATAAGAGGTTCGTCCGCCCTGCCGATCCGCCTGGATCACCAGCGGCCGATCAGGAAACGCGCGGGAGATTCGATCGATCAGGCGAAACGTCAGGCCGAGCAGCGCAGCCGCTTTGTTGTTCGTATGGCCGACCAGCTCATTGAAACGCCCCTCGGTCACGACCTCGCAGAAGATGTGTGCAAGGCATGCATCGTGTTCGGCAAGGTCTCGCCGCAGCGTCGCCGAGGCGACGGCCAACGCGCCCGCGTCGCAGTCGAGGGGCACGCTCACTTCAAGATCGCCATAACAGGGTTCGCCGCGAACGGCCTGCGCCGCGCCGGGGGAAACCTGCTCAATCAATGCGTCGAGTTTCTCCGGCAGCGGGCCTGCCGCCCCGATGGCCGCCAACGCCGTGCGCTCCAACCGGGCGATGCCTTCACCCGGCTTGTGCAACTTCTTGCTGTCGCAGATTGGAATTCGACGCTTGCGATCCTGCGGGGCGGTGCAGACACTTGACTCTAATTCATCCCAAAGCGACTGCTTCGCCCAGGGTGCCGGGCAATCAAGAACCACTGCCGTCACGACCAACGGACCCAGAAGCGGCCCGTAACCTGCTTCGTCGATCCCGGCGAGAATGATCCGTTCGTCCATGGGCACACTTTAGGCCCGAGAATGCGTGCGACAAGGCAGGTGATTCGCTCCTGTGAAACGTTGTGCGGATTGGTCCTCGCCAGCGTGTAAGTCATTACGCACGCGCTGCTTGCCTCGCAGCCGAAAATGCCCCCATAACCGCAGCTTTTCGTATGCTCCAGTCAGCATTTGTGGTAAACTGAAGGTCAGCTCGGAAAGCTGGTTCAGGCAAAGCGGACCCCGCTATTCGCCGACCCTGAAGATGGCTTTGCAAGGAGTGGCCACGGGGCGCGCTCGGATTGTCGGGCGTTCCGCGTCAACTTGATGGGGAAGTCCACTTAGTGCCCGCCGAACAATTTAACGCGAATTGAACGGGGCGCTCGTGGAATCCTGACCGGAGCGGACTAGAGTTCGCGAAACGAAGCAAATCGGCCGCGACTTGCGTACGCGGCTCGGACAGTCAACCGACGATGGGGAAATCAGATGTGCCGGTCTGACGCGACGCGGCCATCAACACCAGGAGACAAGGGAATGTTGAATCGAGGATTGGGAAAGATCGTGCTGGCGACGCTGGCCATGACGGCGTGTCTTTGTTTTGTGACTTCGCCTGTCTCTGCGCAGCAGGTTCGCATCAATGAAGTGGACGCCGATCAACAGGGAACGGATGCCGCCGAGTTTGTCGAACTGTACGACGGCGGCGTGGGGAACACGTCGCTGAACGGCCTCGTGGTGGTGTTCTACAACGGGTCGAATGACACATCCTACGCTGCGTTCGATTTGGATGGATTTCAAACCAATGCCCAGGGTTATTTCCTGATCGGCAACGCCGGCGTCACGCCGACCCCCTCGATCATTTTCAACGACAACACCCTCCAGAACGGCGCTGACGCTGTTGCGCTGTACCAGGCCAATGGATCGGACTTTCCGAACGGCACGGCCGTGACGACAACGAATCTGGTTGACGCGATGGTCTATGGCGCGAATCAGCCGGACGACGTCGAACTGCTGGTCCTGCTCAACGCGGCCCAGCCGCAGGTCAACGAGGCCGGAAGCGGTAACGCAACGGTTGTCTCGATGCACCGCTGCCCCAATGGCGCGGGCGGCCTGCGAAACACGGCGTCGTACGCCCTCACCACGCCTTCACCCGGCGCGGCCCCGAGTTGCCCGCCGACCACCGGCGCCTGCTGCGACGGCAGCAACTGCACCGAAGTCACGCCTGCCCAGTGCGCCGCCATCAGCGGCGCGGTGTTTGTCGGCCTTGGCTCGACCTGCACCCCCGGCCTCTGCCCGGTCTCGTTCCCCGGCGTGAAGATCAACGAAATCCGCATCGACATGCCCGGTACGGACACCAATGAATACATTGAATTGACCGGTGTCGCCGGCACAAGCCTGAACGGCCTCACGTTGTTCATCATTGGCGATGGCACTGGCGGCAGCGGCGTGATCGAGCGGGTGATCAATCTCGCCGGTCAGACGATTCCTCCGGACGGATATTTCCTCATCGCCGGCGACAATGACACGTTCGGTGCGACCGCGGACCTAAACATTGGCATCGCCAATGACATGATCGAGAACAGCGATAACCTCACCTTCATGCTTGTCGCAGGGTTCACCGGCGCCTCGGGCAACGATTTGGACACGAACGACGACGGCGTCCTCGATTCGATGCCTTGGACATCAGAGATTGACCGTGTTTGTGTGATTGAGACGACTAACCCACCAACCATCGCCGGGAACGAGTGGTACTACTTTACCGATCCCAGCCAGGTTGTCGGACCGGACGGCACTTTTGTACCCGGCCACGTGTATCGACTGCCGAACGGCGGTTTGCCCTGGAACATCGGCATCTTTGATCCGGCGACAGGTGTCGATACGCCGGGCGTAGCCAATTCCATCACCGGCGCCTGCTGCCAGGGAGGCTTCTGCGACATCCAGGAGCGCAACGTATGCGTCGTCGAACTTGGTGGAACCTTCAAGGGAGTTGGAAGCGTTTGTGGTGACGGTTCCATTTGCACCGGCGCGTGCTGCACTGGCAACGATTGCACGCTGGTGGATCCTCTGACGTGCCAAGGGCAAGGCGGTGTCTTCCAGGGCGCGGGCACGACGTGCACGCCCGCACCGGTCCCGGCTTGTGGCGCTTGCATGACAATTGCCGACGCTCGCGCGTTGCCAACCGGCTCGCGCGTCAAGCTGTGCAACGTCGTCATCTCTTCCACGACCGACCTGATTCAGTCTGGCACCGTTAAGTCCTTCCAGATCGAGGATGCTTCCGGCCCCGGCGGCCGAAGCGGGCTCACCGTTTTTGGTGCGAATGAACTCATCGATCCGCTCCTTGCCGCAGCGGCGGAAGGGACGCAGATCGACCTGCAGGGAGTGACGGACCAGTTTAACGGACTCCTCGAGGTGGTTGATGGCTCACTCCCGCTGAAGCGAATCACGCTTGGAAGTTTCGTGGGCACGACTGCACCCGCGAGCGTGACGACAAGCGACTTCCAGGATCAGAGTGCCTCGGCCGAGGGATTGGAAAGCGAAATCGTCACGCTTTCCTGCGTGACCTTCCTCGATGCAGGCGGCACGTTCCTGGGCGGCCTCGCCACCAGCAATTACGTCGTAACGGATGGCATCGGATTCGCCACGGTTCGGATTTCGAGCAACCAGCTTGATTTCGAGAACATGCAGATTCCATCCGGCCCGGTGACGATCACCGGCGTGTTCAGCCAGAGCGACACGGCGGCCCCGTTTGATGCCGCCTATCAATTGCTGCCTCGCATCTTGTCCGACCTCGACACCGCGCCAATGTGCGGTGATGTCGGTGCGTGCTGTCTGGGCGGCGGAACCTGCAATGACAATCTCACCGAAGCACTCTGCGAGGGCCTCGGCGGCGTCTTCCAGGGCGCGGCCACTTTGTGTGCCAATGTGAAGTGCCCGACAGCCGACGGAATGCTCATCAATGAGATTCGTGTCGACCAGGACGGCGTCGATAACGATGAGTACTTCGAGATCAAGGGCCCCGCGAACGTGCCCCTTGGCTCGCTGACTTACATCGTGCTGGGTGACGGTGCGGTGGCGGCCGGCAGCGGTGTCATCGAAACGATCGTTGAACTCGACGGCGCGATCACACCTGCCGATGGCGTATTCCTGTGTGCCCGCAACACGCTGACCATCGGAACTCCCGACCTCGTGTCGGTTGCCGTCAGCTTTGAAAACGACGACAACGTGACCCACATGCTCGTCGAAGGCTTCACGGGCACGAGCGGGCAAGACCTCGACACTGACGACGATGGAATCCTCGATGTCACGCCATGGACGCGCGTGCTTGACTCGATCGCCATCGTCAAGAACGTCAACAACCCGCCGGTCGGCACCGAATGGTACTACGGTCCGACCGTCGGCCCGACGCCGTTCGGCAGTTCGCCGTTCCATGTCATTCGATGTGCCGGCGCGCTGAACAACTGGATCATCGGCTCGGGCGATCTTCCGCCGACCGGCAACGACACGCCGGGCGACGAGAACGACTGCAGCAACGCCTGCCTCACCTGCTATGGCGACGTCGATCAGTCCCAGCGCGTGGACATCGACGACATTGACGAGTTTGTCGACGTGGTCCTCGGTCTGGAGTCCAACGTCTGTGCCGATCTGAATCTTGACGGCGCGGTCAACGGTCTGGACATTCGCAATTTGATCCAGCTGATTCTGGCCAACGGTGGCGCGGGAACATCCTGCCTGCCGGCGGCGCAGAAGGACATCGCCCGCTGCGACAACGCGACTCCGCCGAACGACTGCCCCGATTCGCCGACCGGATTCTGCCAGTATCAGGTCGACTTCAATCAGGCCGGCATCTCGTCGTGCGTAGTCGTGTCGGGCCCGGGGCCGAACCAGCTTGTGGAAGGCGAGATGATCTGCGTCGCCTGCCCCATTGAGGGAACCTGCGGCACGCCGGGCGATCGTGTCCGGTTCCGGTGGGTCAATCACGACGGGCTGGGCAACGACTGCATCTTCTACGCCTCGCTCGCGTCGGGCTCCTGCCAAGGCTGTCCAACGGGCAAGCGCTTCGACGATGCGCCGCCCCCGCTGGCCATCAAGGTCATGAGCTACAACCTGCTCAACTACAACGGCTCGGATCGCACCACGCAGTATCAGGCGATCCTTAATGCCGTTCTGCCTGATGTCATTGTCTGCCAGGAAGTCAGCGGCTCATCGGCCGCGAACACGTTCCTGAATACCGTGCTCAATGGGGTCGGTGGACCGAGCGGCTACAACATGGCCACTTTCTCGAACGGCCCCGATTCGGACAACGCCTGCTACTACCGCACGAGCCGACTCGCGTTTGCAGGCGCCGGCGACCACGCGATTGTCGGAACCAGCCCGCGACAGACCGACCGCTGGCGGCTGACCATCAACGGGTTCACCGGTCCCGAGTCGTCGTTCTACATTTACTCGACGCACCTCAAGGCCGGAAACACCGGCGGCGATGCCTCGGATCGGTTTGCGGCGGCCCAGTTGATTCGCGCCCATGCGAACGCCCTGCCGGCCGGCAGCAACTTCATGATCGCCGGCGACATGAACCTGTACACGAGCACGGAGACAGCCTATCAGGAGTTGATCGGTTCACAGGTCGACAACGACGGCCGCGTTTTTGATCCGATCAATCGGCCCGGCAATTGGAGCGCGAACAGCAGTTTCCGGGACATCCATACACAGTCGACGCATAACAACAATGCAAATCCGGCGCCGGGTGCCTCAAACGGCGGCCTCGATGACCGGTTTGACTTCATCCTCTGTTCACAGGCGCTGCTCGACGGCGTCGCGCTCACATACCGCACCGGGTCGTACCACGCGTACGGCAACGACGGCAATCACTTCAACAACGACATCAACGATCCTCCGACGATTCCCGAAGGCGCGGTGATCGCCGACGCGTTGCACGGGGCATCGGACCACCTGCCGGTCGTGATGGAGATTCTGTTGCCGTAAGGCTTGTGGCTGCCCAATAAGGGAAGAGAAGCGAAGCATAGGGCCTTGCATTCCGAGCGAATGCAAGGCCCTGCTCGTTGTTGATAACCAATTAGACTGAAATGCCCGCTCGACCTTGCGAGCCGGCGATCAAGGCGCCGGAAGCAACTGCTGAATCCGAGGCAGCATGTACTGCATCGATTCCAATTCAGCGGTCCAGGTGCCCGCGAGGTACACACCCTGCGGCGCGAGGAGATTGGTGGAAATCGCCAGTGGCTCGCTGGCGTGCTCATCAAGATACGCCTTGTATCGTGCGGCCGCGTCGTGAGCAGCGCGGACATTCGGGTATTGCACGACCCAGACGACGTTCGGTTCGCCTCCGCGAACGGAATACGCCCCGACGCACATAAGGGTTTCGCGCGAAAGCCCCAGCAACTCACTCAACTTGCGCGGGTCCAGCCGACCTGCCAGTTCAAACGCATCCGGCGGCAGACTCGCGAGGTTTCGCAACAGCCAGCGAAAGTAAACGGTCGACGTGTCGCGCGGCATGGCGTCGAGCATGCGCGGCGGACTCTCTCGCCGAATTCGCCCGGTGATGAAATTCGTCAGGCGGATCAATTCTTCGGTCGTTTCCGAATCTGCCCGGTCGCACGTGACGTTGACGTAAGCGGTGCCCTGCCAGGAGTGAAGTCCGATGCCGTCGCGCCGCGTAACGCGCGTCTCGCCGGCGATGCGAAACTGCTCGATGCCCGGCGCGCGGCAGGTCATGACTCCGTAGGCGTCCTCCGGCGATTCCGTGGATATGACGACAATGCGCGCCAGCGGCTTTTCCCGCGCGCTGTGAGGGAGCTGATACACACATCGCACGACCGACCGGATTCGGAAGTATCCCAGTCGAGAGGTATCGTCCGCGACCAGTGCCGTGGACAATTCGCCGGGATCATAAACGCGCACAGGTTCGGTCTTGATCCACGGACCGTCTTTTCCCGACTTGGGGAGGTAGTCCGGTCCGCGCGGGTCGTCCTGTTGATCCACCCCGGCGGCGCGTTCCATCGCTTCAGGATCATTTGGCGACCCCGCCTGTTGCGAACCGGTCAGCGCGGGAGATCGTGATTCGCTTGCAGCGGGGACTTCCGCCGCCGGCGCACTGGCCGGCGTGCCCGTGGAGCGATCTTTGCACCCCATCCCCATTGCCACACACATGGAGCAAGCGACGAGGGCTGACCGGCGTTGCGCGGCTTTGGACATGCGCCACCTCCTTGTCCTGTGAATTGTACCGATCGCGCGGCTCGCTTCAATTCTGGTTTGGCGCGATGGATTCGCTCCTTATAATGGCTGCATCGCTCAAGGAGCCGAGCATGATCATCACCATCGACGGGCCGGCCGGTTCAGGGAAGAGCACCGCCGCACGCAAACTCGCGGGCAAACTGTCGATTGCCTACCTCGACACCGGCGCCATGTATCGAGCACTGGCCCTCGCAGCGATCCAGGGCGGCGCCCGCCTGAAAGACAACGACGCCTTGATTCGCATCGCCCGGCAGAGTGATGTCCACGTCGATTGCGGGCCGACGTTTACCCGGGTATTGCTCAATGGCGTCGATGTCAGCGAGGAAGTTCGCAGCATGGCCGTCAACCAGGCCACCAGCTTTGTCGCCCGAATCGCCGAGATTCGGACGCTGTTGGTGGAGAAACAGCGCGAGATCGGCCGCCGGCTTGGTTCGCTCGTGACGGAGGGGCGCGATCAGGGGAGCGTGGTTTTTCCCGATGCCGATTTGAAGTTCTTCCTCGATGCTTCGCTGGAGCGCCGCGCCATGCGGCGTTACCAGGAGTTGATCGCGGACGGCGAAGAAACCTCGTACGACCTGATCCTCGAGAACCTGCGGGAGCGCGACGGGAACGATCAGCATCAGTGGGCGCCTCTGTTGCACCCCGCGTCGGCCATCGCGATTGACACAACCCAGATGACCATTCATGAAGTGGTCGAGCGGCTGCTGGAAGAAGTTCGCAAGCGGCAACTGGTCGCTCGGTAACGGCATGCCTCGCTTTGGGTCGAATCAACCGCACCCGAATCCATACGGTCCTGCATGAAACCCTTCTATCGCTTCATGCGGTTTCTCTCACGGTGCACGTTCAAAGTTTATTTTCGCGGGCGCGCATTTGATGCGGACCGGGTTCCCCAGACGGGCGGCGTGCTGATCGTCTCGAATCATCAAAGCTACTTCGACCCCGTCGCCGTCGGGCAGGCCCTTCCGCGCGAGATCAGCTTCATGGCACGTGACACGTTGTTTCGCAACCCCGTCTTCGGGCGGATGATCCACTCGCTCAATGCCTTTCCGGTGCGCCGCGGCGCCGCCGATGTCGGCGCGGTCAAGGAGATTCTGCGACGCCTGCGCGATGGCTGGGCCGTCGTGATCTTTCCCGAGGCGACGCGATCTCCGGACGGCCGACTCGGTCGAATCAACCCCAACAGCCTCGCCATCGCCAAGCGCGCGAAAGTGCCGATCGTGCCGACCGTGGTGGATGGCGCCTTCGAAGCATGGCCGAGGTCGCAGCGACTGCCCTCTCCGAAACCGGTTTATGTATCGTATGCCGAGCCGATTACAGCGGAGCAGGTGCGCGAGTGGTCGCTCGAAGAAATCACGGCGGAAGTCATGCGCCGCATGGCGTCATTGCTGGAGGCGTCGCAGGAACGCCGGCTCGGGATGTCACACCCCTCGTCGCGCGCGAAGACTTGACGGTCCCGCAAGATTCAAGGCTGATTATCGTCAGGTGTCTGGGCCGTTTGCACTACGGGATCGGTCGCCGTCAAGACTCGGCACATCTGCGGCGCGACCTTTGTGAAGAAGATGTCCATGTAATATCGGATATCCGCACCTTCTCCAACTTTCTGCGCGACTTCGTCCAGCGTCGTCGCGAGTCGGCGCAGCTCGCCGATCATGGCCGCAGGTATGGGTTCGGCGTCGTACAGCCAGCCGTTGCCGTCGTGAACAAAATTCGCCTTGAACAAGGGAATGTGGCTGCCTTCCTGCAAGGTCACCACGGCGCCGTCGCCTCGCATTTCCTGACCGATCAGCTTCACGCGGGCCGAGAACGGACCGAGATTGTTCTCAATCTCGCCGATGGACCACGTCTCGCTGACAGGCCCCTGGTACATCGACTCCGCCGTTTTGCGCAGCCGGGAATTGGCTGCCAAGACTTCATCCACGGCCGAAAGGAAATCAACCGTGGCTACGCGCCGTGACGGGACAACGAGGTTCATGATCGATTCGTAGTCCCGCTTTTGATACGCTGCCTGAAGGCCGGCAACTGCTTCAGCAGGCGATGCGGCCGTGGGGGTTGGCCGCGCCTCGGCCGAGAGCTTTGCCGGCGCGGACCGATCACACGCCGCGACGGCAAGCACCCAAAGGCACCCGAGAAATCCGGTTAACAATGGAGCGCGGTTCATCCAATGAATATCGGGTTTTCTCGTCGGTTCGTGTGAACCTGCAATAGTTGCGCGGCCACCGCACACCGGCACGACAGCCGGCTCCAATGCAAAACCCGCCGCCTTTTCGCCGCAATTCGGTTGCCCTACCATTCCTGCTCCGCCGGGTGCGTTCCCCGGCCGGACGAAGGCCTCGCGGACATTGAGCAAACCCATGCAGCCGCTCCTCAAGACACTTGCCGCCGTGACCGCCGTCGGCGTGGTCTGGATGGCTGCGCGGTCGCCGGTCGCCGGCGATGCGGCGAATCCCGCGGATCATTCGGCTCATCGCTCACACCAGGTTGTCAGCGGATTGGAGTCTCCTGCCCGCGCCGCGCCACGGGGGAACGGCCCGTATCGCGGCATGGCCATGCAATTGCATGTCAACGGCGTCAGCGCCTACGACCATTATCACCGGCTGATTCCGGAGATCGCCGAACTGGGCGCCGACACGGTGCTTTTTGTCGTCCACGGCTGGCAGGAACACGCGGGCACCGTCGACTTACATATCGACACACGTCGCACGCCCGACGCGAAGGACCTGGGCCGCCTGATCGACCATGCGACCCAACACGGCCTGCGCGTCATTCTGATGCCGATCGTCCTGCTGAAGAATCCTCGCAACAGCGAGTGGCGCGGGCGGATCGTCCCGGAGAATCACGACTGGGACGGCTGGTTCCGGCGCTATCGCGATTTCATTGTGCATTTCGCACGAATCGCAGAACTGCACCGCGTGGACCTGCTGATGATCGGATCGGAACTGGTCAAGACCGAGACCTATACCGAGCGGTGGCTGCGAATCATCGAAGACGTGCGGCAGAATTTTCGCGGCAAGCTCGGTTATTCCGCGAACTGGGACCATTATCAGACGACCAAGATCGGCTTCTGGTCCCGCCTCGATGTCGTGGGGATGACTTCGTATTACGAGCTGGCTCGAAAGGCCAACCCGCTGCCGTCCGAGATCGATCAGCATTGGGCGCGGATCAAGCGCGATATTCTCGCGTTCCAACAAGAAGTGAATAAGCCGATCATCTTCACCGAAGTGGGTTGGTGCTCGCAGGAAGGCGCCGCCCACGAAGGCTGGAACTATTACGCGAACCAGAAGGCCACCCCCGCCGGCCACGAAGAGCAGCGCCGATTGTACGACTCCTTCCTGCGAACCTGGGCGAAGGAGCCGGCCATCGGCGGAATCATCTGGTGGGAGTGGGACACCTCCGACGGCGGTATGGACGACTTCAATTACACCCCACGGGGCAAGCCTGCCGAGAAGCTGTTGCGCGACTGGTTCGCTGAAACGTCTCAATCGAAGCAGTCGGCGAATTCCACCGCTCCTTCGAAAAACCCTTAGAATCCCGCGATCCTCCGCGAGACCAGCGGGATGAATACAACTGGAGAACGCTGTGCCACTGGCGTACAACGAACGGACACATGATTGCGGTGCGCTGCGAGGCAGCGACGTGGGTAAGACCGTCCTCCTTGCCGGCTGGGTGGATAACTTCCGCGACCATGGCGGCATGGTCTTCATCGACCTGCGCGATCGCGGCGGCATCACACAGATTCGATTCAATCCCGACACCGATCCCAAGGCGCACGAGATCGCCCGCGGCCTGCGCAGTGAGTTTGTCATCACGGTGCGCGGCGAAGTCATCAGCCGCGGCAGCAACGTCAACCCCAATTTGCCGACCGGCGAAGTCGAAGTCGCCGCGCACGAGATCGACCTGTTGAGCAGGTCGAAGACGCCGCCCTTTGAGATCGCCGACGACATCGAGACCAACGAAGACCTGCGCCTGGAGAATCGCGTCCTCGACATCCGCCGCACGCCGATGAAGAACGCCCTGATGCTCCGGCACCGAATCACGAAAACCGTGCGCGATTACTTCGACCGAAACGGTTTCCTCGAGATCGAGACGCCGATCCTGTGCAAGAGCACGCCCGAAGGCGCGCGCGATTACCTCGTCCCCTCACGCCTGCAGCATGGTTCGTTCTACGCCCTGCCGCAATCGCCGCAGATCTTCAAGCAATTGCTGATGATCGCAGGGCTGGATCGCTACATGCAGATCGCCCGGTGCTTCCGCGACGAAGACCTCCGCGCGGACCGCCAACCGGAGTTCACCCAGGTGGACATCGAGATGGCCTTCGTGCAGCCGGAGAATGTCATGCAGCACGTCGAGGCCTGCATGGCGGAAATCGCCAGGGCGGCGATCGGTCTGGAGATGCAACTGCCCCTCCCGCGCATCAGTTACGCCGAAGCCATGCGCGACTACGGCCGCGACGCGCCCGACATGCGTTACGGCATGAAGATTCAGGACGTGACAGAGGCGGTTCGCGCGAGCGAGTTTCGCGTCTTCGCCGACGCGATCTCGGCGCGCGGAGTCGTGCGCTGCATCGTTGTCCCCGGCGGCGCCGCCATGACGCGCAAAGAAACCGACAGCCTCACCGAGGAGATCAAGGGTGTCGGGGCGGGCGGCCTGCCGCTGGTCAAGGTCGTTGAAGAAGGCGGAAACGTCACATTCCAGACCGGCATCGCGAAGTTCCTCGAAAGTGCCGCCGTGCAACAGGCCGTCATGAAGGCATGCGGCGCGAAGGCGGGCGACCTGATTCTGTTCGCGGCCGGCAGTGAGGCGAATGTCTGCAAGCATCTGGGCTGGCTGCGCTCCACCGTCGCCGAACGGCGCGGCATGATCCCGAAAGACACGTGGGCGTTCTGCTGGGTCGTGGACTTCCCGCTGTTCGGCTGGGACGCGGATTCAAAGAACATCTTTCCGATGCACCATCCCTTCACGAGTCCGAAGGACGAGGACCTCCACCTGCTCCGGCTGGAGGACGCCGCGCCGCCGCCGGCCGAGGACTTGCTCAACGTGCGCGCCAAGGCGTACGACATCGTGCTGAACGGCACGGAATTAGGCGGCGGATCAATCCGAATTCATCGCAGCGATGTGCAGTCGAAGATCTTCAAACTGCTGGGACTGTCCGACGCCGAGGCGAAGCTCAAGTTCGAATACCTGCTCGACGCGCTCCAGTACGGCGCGCCACCGCACGGCGGGCTGGCGCTCGGCCTCGATCGGATCGTCATGTTGTTCGGAGGTTTCAGTTCCATCCGCGACGTGATCGCGTTCCCCAAGAACGCCCGTGCGGTCGATCCGCTCACCAAGGCGCCGTCGGACGTGTCGCCCGAGCAATTGAAAGAGCTTGGCATCGCCATCGTCGCGGAAAAGAAATAACGTCGTTGTGGATCGCCGTCAGCAACCGCTCTGCGCCGGCGCTCGCGTCAGCGCGGTGTCGATCGCTTCACGAGGGCTCACGCCATCGCAAGGCAACTCGGCACTCCCTGACGGACGCGGTTCGGTGGAAATCGCTTTGCCCGGGTCAATTGAGGTGTTGCTCGTCGCCCGCGCCGTGGTGATGAACACCACGCCCAACACAATGATCGGGGTCGCCAGCATCGTCGGCAGCCCCAGCTTCTCATCTGCGAGGAGCCACCCCAGGAACACCGCCACGACCGGATTCACGTATGCGTACGTTGCGACCCGGTGCGGCGTACTGACCTTTAGCAGCCACATGTAGCACGTAAAGCCGATCAGTGAGCCGAACACAATCAGATACGCGACCGCGAGCAGCGCTTCGGTGGTGATGGCGGCCGTTCTCAACTCGCGCCAGTCGCCGACGATTGCGCCGAACACTCCCAGGGCGACGCTGCCCGCCAGCATTTCCATTCCGGTCGTGAGCAAACCCGATTCCGGCAACTTCGCGTGTCGTGAGTAGATTGATCCGCACGACCAGAGAAACGAGGCCATCACCAGCGCCGCCGCCCCGCCGTAGTGAATGGCATCGCCGCCCAGCATTCTTGCGGGATTGAATAGCACCGCGAGGCCGACAAAGCCCAATGCGATGCCCAACCACGCGCGCGTTGGCGGCCGCTTGCCGCCGGGCCGAAGCCACTCCACCAGCGCGAACCACAACGGAACTGTCGCCACCATCAGTGCTGCGAGTCCCGATGGAACGTGCTTCTCGGCCCAAACCACACCGCCATTGCCGCCCAGAAGCAGCAGCGTGCCGATGATCGCCGCATTGCGCCAATGCAGTCGCGTCGGACGCGGCGCGCCGCTCCATCGTGCATAGACATAGAGAATCAATCCGGCGATCAAAAACCGCGCCGACGCCATCCAGAACGGGGGAATCGACTTCACGGCGATGGCAATGGCGAGGTACGTCGATCCCCAGACGACATAGACGCCGAGATAGGCCAGAAGAATAGACGAAAGTCGTGGGGTGCGATCCGTGGCAAGGTTGGTCATTCAGGGTGCTTTCCTCTCCTCGACTCGCTCCATACGACGGCCCCGGCAGTCAGGTTCGCGCGGGCTGCGGCCTAATTGTAGCGGGCAACGTTGACGCTTCCGCCCTTACCGACCCGGCGCGGCTCCCTCGAGGTTCAACAGAAACTCCTTTCGCCAGACGCCCCCACCGTAGCCCCCGATTTTGCCGCTTTTATTTACCACGCGGTGGCAGGGAATGATGATCGCGATTCGGTTCGAGCCGTTCGCCGTGCCCACCGCCCGTTGAGCACCGGGTCGCCCCACTGCCTTGGCCAATTGTTCGTAAGACCATGTTCGACCGAACGGAATTCGGCGCAGTGCTGACCAGACGGCCCGCTGGAAAGGCGTGCCGGGATAATCCAGCGGCAGATCGAAATCCCGTCGCTTGCCCGCGAAGTACTCCGCCAACTGCTTCTCGGTGAGGTCAAGGTACCGGTGCGTGCCGGCGAGGACCGGGCGCTTCAGACGCCGGGCCAATCGCGTCGCGTTGGCGGCGACACTTCGCCCCTCGCTGAACGACAGGATGCTCAACCCATCGTCGCTCGCGCCCAAAAGCAACGGCCCGACGGGGCTGTTGATCGTTCTCGAGAACACGGGATGCACGGTCGCAACGCGGCGAGCCGTCGTGCCGAACGCTCGACGCGCGGCCGACTCAAACCCGCTGATCGATTCGTACCCGCTTTGGATCGCTGTGGTCGTCACGTCCTTGCCTTTCTTAATGTGCACGGCGGCGTTCGACAACCGACGCTGCCGGGCGAACCGCTGAAACGTCATGCCGAATTTGTCGCGAAAAAACCTTCGCACACGGAAAGGTGACAATCCAATGGCACGAAGATCGAGGTCGGACAGGCGCTCGCCGTCGCCGGATTCAATCCGTTCCAGCAGCGGGCGAATCCAGTCGGGCGCGAGCGAATCCACCTCGGCCGGCCGGCATCGCTTGCACGGGCGAAAGCCCGCGCGAACCGCCTCGAGAGGCGTACGAAAGTAGATGCAATTGCGCGCCAGCGGCTTCCGCGCCGAGCAGGATGGATTGCAGAACACGCCGGTCGTTCGAACGGCGAAGAAAAACGCTCCGTCGTATTCCCGGTCGCGCCGTTCAATGGCTCGCCGCATGATGCCTGGTCGAGGAAGCGCCTGCTGCATCGTCGATTCCCGTGGTGAATGATTCGCAACCATGCCGCAGAGTTTAGAGCTTGACCCAAGTGCGCAGCTACCGATTTTTGAGCGCCGTATTCAGATTTCCAATGGCGACGTTCGGCGTTGCCCGGCACAAAAAAAGGCATGACCGCCCCGAAAGACGGCCATGCCGGAATCACCAGTCTGCGCGGCCATCGGCAGAGCCGTCAGGCTCCGAAGTCCGTGCCGCCTCCAAGGCTGGGCGTGTGATGCCTGGCCTCGCGGGTCGAGGGGGGTTGCGGCGTTGTGCTGTCGCCGCTCTGCGCTTCGCCGGTGGTCATCAGCGCCTGCATGATCTGATCGCTGACCTGCGTCATGCCGGTCGGCGTGTAAGGAATCATCATGATCGTCGCCTTGCTGCGACCCCCGACCGCCGCGACCGTGTCGTAATGCTGGGTCAGCAGCACCATCTTGGTCGCTTCCTCGGGGCTGATGCCCGCTTCGCTGCACGCGTCGACCGAGTCTTTCAAACCGCGCGCGATCGCCAACCGCTGCCGGGCGATGCCCACGCCCTGCAGTTCCTTCGCGCGAGCCTCGGCTTCGGCCTCGGCAATCACGCGGATCTTTTTCGCCTCGGCCTCGTTCTTCGCCGCCTCGCGCATGCGGGCCGTCGCATTGACTTGGTTCATGGCGGACTTGACCGCCTGGTCGGGCTGGATGTCATTGACCAGCGCCTGGAGAATGGTGAAGCCGAACTGGTCCATCACAACATCCAGACGCTCCTTCACCGCGACGGCGATCTTCTCCTTCTCCGCGAAGACGTTGTCCACCAGCATGTCGGGCACCAAGGCGCGAACCGTGTCGAACACATACGAACTAATCTGCTGCGCCGGATTGCTCAACTTGTAGTTGGCCGCGTAGATCGCCTCGTCCACTTCGTTCACGAAATACTGCACGGCGATGAGCAGATCGACAAACACGTCGTCCTTTGTCTTCGACTCAACCTTGACCTCCAGCTCGCGCACACGGTGCGTAATTCGCCCTGCCACGCGATCAAAGATCGGAATCCGCCAGTTCAGGCCCGGCCGCGCGATCCGATTGAACTTGCCCATGCGCTCGACGATCGCATGCGTCTGCTGCTCCACGGTGAAAAACCCGCTCAGGAGGATCAGCAAGAAGAACAGGGCGGCGGCGCCCATAAAGATCAGCATTGGCATGGCAGCCTTCCTTTCTCCCGCGGCGCGGGGCGTTGGCTATTCTACCGCTGTCGATGAAACAATCGACAGGCTTAATTCTTCGATCTCGTCCGGCATCTCGTACGACGCCAGTTCGAATCGCACCTCTCGGTTGGGCGGCAATTCCTCGATCTCCTGAAACATCCGCACCGGCGGCAACCCGTTGGCCGACCGCCCGCGAACCTCCAGCACCACCGACCGAAGGGGGCGACCCCGGTTCACAATCGCCACCTCGATGTTCTCCGTTCCCAGCAGCCGCGGCCCACCCCAGGCCGAGCCCCAGCGATACTGCACGTCCGCAGCGTTGTCGCAGGCCTGCCAATTGGGCGATTTCGCCTTCAGACCGCTGTGCGCCGGCTTCTGGGCCACCGACGAATCCGCCATGCCGGCCAGCTTCAGCGGTTCTCCGCAACGAGGGCAGTACATCGCGCCCGGCCGAGCCGATTCCTTGCACCCTTCGCAATACGGGCCGTCGCTTCGTTGCTGGTCCAAGGGCTTGTCCGAACTCACCATTCCTGCCGCCTTGCCTTAACTATTGTAATGTTCCGCTTCCGGACCATACCACTATAAACGCAGGCCATCTCTCTAACCGCCCACCATGCGGGAGGATAGCCGCCGAATCGAGAGTCTCCCAGCCACCGCCTTTTAGCGAGGCTTTGAAACTGAAAATGAATCCGGTGGTAGATTAAACATCGGGCTGCCTTGAGACATATCCCTATCGCGGCTGACGCGCCGCCCCGAGGCCTTATGCCGACCGCGGGAAACGAGCCAGAACTTGGAGCAACCCGGCCGCCCCATCTCCGGCGCGACGAACCTCCACGCCCGGGGACCAGGCCGGACTCGGCTGAACCGGATTGGAATGGCATCCGTCGCCGTCTTGAGGCCTTTGCTGTGAAGCTGATCTGGAATCGACACGACGCGGAGGAGATCGTGCAAGAAGCCTTCCGTCTCGCGATTACAAACGGGCTTGACGCGGCCGACCCGGGCTCGATGCCGTGGCTGATGCGAACCGTGGCGAATCTTGGATTGAACCACCGGCGGCGGCGGCGCCTTGAGCCGTTAGACAACCATCTCGAACACGACTCAAACGAGCAACCGGCGGACAGAATCCTGACGGCGGAGCGGCTTGGCGCCTTGCGCGACCGAATCGCGGAGTTGCCGAGCCAGCAGCGACTGGCGATCACGCTGCGCATGCTGGAAGAGCTTACGTATGAAGAAGCGGCACGCGTCATGGAGCTGTCCGTCGCAGCGGTGCGCACGCACGTTCATCTTGCAAGAAAGGCCCTTGCCGAATCGCTGAAGGAGTATCGTCCATGACTCCCTGCGAACAGACGACACAATGGATTGATGCGTGGCTCGACAATGAGTTGAGCGCTGAAGATGACGCGCGATTGACGGACCATTGCGCGGCGTGCGACGCGTGCCGTCGCGCCTGGGTTGCCGCCCGCGCTTTGCAGCGCGATTTCGATCAACTCGCCGCCGCCGCCGAGCGAATCGTTTCGGATAAGCCCGCGTCGCGCGTCACGCAAGAATTCAAACGACAGAATCACCCGACGAGCCGGACATGGGTATGGCGCATCGCTGCCGCCGTAGCGCTGGCGACGACGATTGCCCTTGCGACGCGAGAATTCGGCGGACGCCCTTCCGTCGCTCCGATAGAGTCGCACTCGCATACGCCGGTTCATGCAGATTCGGAAGGGAAAGCGGCATACGTGGTGGCCGACGCGGAGGGGATTGTCTTGCGGCACCCGTCGCATGGGTTGGCCGTTCAATATGCCACGAATCGACCAAGCGTACAGGTGATCTGGTTGTACGAACCGACTCCTCAAAATGAGAGTCCTGCCGCGACCACGGCACCCGGAGCCTGATGAGTCCCAAGTACCCAGCTTGCAACATATGAAAGGAATCGACCATGAGCAGTTATTTCCTGGCTTTGGCAATCGCATTGTCCACAAGCGTCCCGTTGATCGCGCAATCTCAAACATCCGAGCCGACACAGGCCCGCGACGCAACCAACGCTGCGCAGACGGACCCGGTTGTTGTCAACGTAGCAAACGGCAATTCCCACGCGCTGGCGCGAATGCTGGGGGAGGTCTTCCCCGGTTTGCTGATCAGCGCGCTGGACGACAGCCCTGTTCTGATCTTGCGCGGGATGGACCAAGAAGTAAGCCAGGCTCGCGCGCTGGTTGAAAAGGTCCTGCAGCAAAACAGCCGAACCGGCGAAGCCGAGATCAAGGTCATCCCGCTGAAACTCTCCAGCGCCCCCAATCTCTCCAACCAACTGCGCGTCGTGTTCGCGCAAAGTCCTGTCACGATCGTCCCCGACGCATCGCAGAATGCGCTGGTCGTCCGGGGACCGATCGGCATCCTCGATGCGGTAGAGGCCATCATCCAGCAGCTCGATGTCGCTCCGCCCAGCGCCCCGGCCCAGAACATCTCGCTTGAGTTTTCATTCCTGACGGCCGGCCCTGACAAACCCGACGCGGGCTTGCCGCTTCCCGATGATCTTGCGGAGATCGGGCGGGAACTCAATCGCTTTGGAACGATCAAGCTGATGGGGCGACTCAAGACGATCGCGACGCCCAATCAACGATTCGAAATGGAGGGGATGATCGCAGAGAAATTCAACATTCGTATCAAGGGCCGGGTCAATTCATGTGATGCCAGTGGGGCCATCGCGGAAATCGAAGCCGCGGCGGTTCACTTTCGGTCGGTTCCGGCTGATCCATCGAAACTCGCGCAACCGCCGGTGGGCCCCATTCAATCTGGTGTCTACAATCTTCAGACCACGTTGAAGCTCACGCCCAATCAGGACCTTGCCGTGGGAATCGCACCCGCCGGGGCGCACGTCGGCTCATCGCTTGTGCTGGTCGTCCGTGCGTCGTGGTGACCCGCTGTTGGTCGCGGGAATGAGATTTCCTTTCTCGCACAGGGATTCGGGATTCTCGAATCGCACCACCACCCGCATCGCTCCAATTCAAAAGCCCCAGGCACCTGCCTGGGGCTTCTTGCGTTGAATCGCATTCCAACTACGCCGCGCAATTCCCCCGGCGCCCTACTTCTTTCCTTCGAACTTCAGCGACGCCGAATTGATGCAATAACGCATGCCGGTTTCGGTCGGACCGTCATCGAACAAGTGCCCGAGGTGCGCCCCGCACTTCTTGCACATCACCTCGGTCCGAACCATGCCGTGAGTGCGATCCTCCGCTTCGAGGATCACTTTCGCTTCGGCCGGAGCATCAAAGCTCGGCCAACCGCAACCGGAATCAAACTTGTCGTTCGACTGGAAAAGCATCTCGCCGCAGCAGACGCAGCGATAGACGCCCTTCTCATGATGATTCCAATATTGCCCGGTGAACGCCCGCTCCGTCCCCTTCTGCCGAGTGACGTAGTACTGCTCCGGGGTCAGCGACGCTTTCCACTGCTCATCAGACTTGTTGATGGGGTCGGCCCCGGTGGCCTGCTTGCCGGTTTCGGGCATCGTGTCGCGCCCCGCGTCTTTTTCCATTTCCATCCTCCCGCTGGTCTGCTCGGCGACCGGTTGGCCGACGGGCGTCGGCGGCGACTTCGCATCACACCCAACCAATGCCGCCGCGCCGATCAACACATAGTGAATCCAATCGCCGCTGTCCACAATCGCCATGTTCCTCGCCACGTTTGGTGTTCTCCGCCCTGGACTGTCGCGATGGCCGCCGCATTCTCGAATGCAAACCGGGCTGGGCTTCGCGCACGCAATCTCTATACCGTCCAGTCTGCGGCAACATTCCATGAATCTTAGTCGTGTGAGGCGAAATCGCCGCGCATGAAAAAAGCCCGCCGTCTTTCGACCGCGGGCCTGGGAATATTCGAACCAATGAACGGGTTGGCGTCGCGCCGGCCTTACCACGCAAAGTGGGCAAAGGCTTTGTTGGCGTCAGCCATTTTGTGCACGTTTTCGCGCGTCGTGATGGCGGCGCCGGTGCGATTGAAGGCGTCGAGGAATTCGGCCGCGAGCTTTTCGTGCATCGGCCGGCCCTTCTTGCCGCGGGCCGCATCGAGAATCCAGCGAATGGCCAGCGACTGGCTGCGTCGCGGATTGACGGCCATCGGAACCTGGTAGTTGCTGCCGCCGACGCGCTTGCTGCGAATCTGGATGTTGGGGCGGACGTTCTGGATCGCCTGTTCGAAGATCTGAATCGGCGGCGTGTCCTTGATCTTTTCGCTGACGCGGTCCAGCGCGTCATAGAAAATCTTCTGCGCGACCGACTTCTTGCCGCTCCACATCATGCAATTGATGAATTTGGAGGCCAGACGGCTGTTGTATTTCGGATCGCCTTTGAGCTGCTCCCCCGAACGAGTCCACTTCTTGAACGCCATGTTCTCTCCTGTTTTTCTGGGGTGCGGGGCGATCCCGCACACGTCGCCGACGAATGATCGTCAGGCCCCATACTCGGCCGGCACACCCGACCGCATTCTTGATTGCGGAGCTTTCGCCCGCTTACTTCTTACGCTTGGTGCCGTACTTGCTGCGCGACTTGTTCCGTCGCACACCGAACTTGTCCTGATCCTCGACGCTGGCGCAGTCGAGCACGCCGCGAAGGATGTGATACCGAATGCCCGGCAGATCGCGCACGCGGCCGCCGCGCACCAGCACGATGGAGTGCTCCTGCAGGTTGTGCCCGATGCCCGGGATGTAGGCCGTCACTTCGCGCCCGTTGGACAGGCGGACACGAGCGACCTTCCGCAAAGCCGAGTTCGGCTTCTTGGGCGTCATTGTTTTGACGATCAGGCACACGCCTCGCCGCTGCGGCGAGTTCTCCAAATCGCGCGATTTGCTCTTGCGTGTTTCCGCTCGCCGGGGGTTCGCACACAACTGGTTAATCGTTGGCATTGCTACCTCTGTCTCACTACCGGCCGAGCCGGCACTTGCGATTCACACCCGGCCATCCGGCGGGGAAAGCCCCGCATTGTAAGGCCGGATCCCAAACTCGGTCAACCAAACCCGCAAAGAGCGCCCGGCTCCCGGCGACGGCAAACCCTTGTCAAATCGATACTACGGTTCGTTCTGTTCCACGGCGGTGGATGCGCCTGTCCCGCCCTCACCCATGCCCTGAATTCCTTCGAGCGGCGCGGATGCCTTCGAGACGACTCGGGCCAACTCCTCCCGGGCGCCTTCGAGGTCGTCCGGGTTGGGGCCGCCGATCAGCTCGGGCATCCGCACGGGCATCTGCGGCTCGGCAATCGGCTCGCCGAGAATCTCGACGTTCATCTCCTGGAACGACTTGAATGCCGTGCCCGCCGGGATCAGGTGACCGAGGATGACGTTCTCCTTCAGACCCGTCAGGCGATCGATGGCGCTTCCCAATGCCGCTTCGGTCAGGACCTTAGTCGTCTCCTGGAAGCTGGCCGCCGAGATGAACGACTCGCTTTGCAGCGCCGCCTTGGTGATGCCGAGCAGGACAGCCGACGCGGTGGCCGGTCGCGGCTTGCCGCCCTTGGCGGGGGCCTTACCGGAAGCTTCCAGATCGTCGTTGATCTTGTTCAACTCTTCGCGCGAGACGATCTGTCCCTCGTGGAACTTGGAATCGCCGGGGTCCTTGATGCGCACGCTCTTGGCAAGTCGCTGGTTCTCCGTGCGGAAGCGGAACTTGTCCACGACCTCGCTGGGAAGCAAATTGGAATCGCCCGGCTGATCCACCTTCAACTTCCGCAACATCTGCCGGATGATCGTCTCGATGTGCTTGTCGTTGATGCTCACGTTCTGCGAGCGATAAACCGACTGCACCTCGTGCAACAGGTACTGGTGCAGCGCCTCTTCACCCTTGATCGTGAGAATGTCGTGCGGCACGAGCGGGCCGTCGCAAAGCGGGTCGCCCGCTTCCACCCGGTCGCCGGCGTGGACCAGCAGGTGCTTGTCCTGCGGGACGTGATGATCGCGCGGCTCCAGCTCCTTCGTGTCGGGCTTGACGACGATTGTCATCTTTCCGCGACGCTTGTCGCTGCGAATCTCGATCGTACCGGAAATCTCGGCCATGACGGCCGGCTCTTTCGGCTTGCGCGCCTCGAAAATCTCCGTGACGCGCGGCAGACCGCCGGTGATGTCCTGCGTGCCCGCCAGCTCGCGGGGACGCCGCGCCAGCAGCCAGCCGGCCTTCACTTCCTGCTTCTCGGTCACTTCGATACGAGCCTTGGCCGGCAGGTAGTGATACTCGATGATCTTGCCGTCCTTGTCTTCGATGACAACCTGCGGGTTCTTGTCGCCGCGGTGCTCGACCACGACGTACTTCGAAGCCTTGCCTTCGCTCTCCAGCCGGACCGTTTCGCCCTCGATGACATCCTGGAAACGGATGAAGCCGGACGCCTCGGCCAGAATCGGCGTCAAGTGCGGGTCCCACTGGACCAGCGTGCTGCGGGCCTTGACCTCGCCGCCGTCGCGCACAAACACACGGGCACCGTATGGAATCTTGTGGCGCTCGAGTTCGCGGCTCTTCTCATCGACGATGGAGATTTCCCCGTTGCGCTTCAGCACGACGAGATGCATTTCCTTCGTCTCGGGGTCTTCCATCTCGACGGCCTTGAGGTCGTGGAACTGCACGCGACCGCCGACGCTGCACTTGATTTCGCTCTCGATGACCGACCGGCTCGCGACGCCACCCGTGTGGAAGGTTCGCATGGTCAACTGCGTACCGGGCTCACCGATCGACTGGGCGCCGATGATGCCCACCGCCATGCCGCGCTCGACCAGTTTGCCGGTCGACATATCGATGCCGTAGCAAAGGGCACAAACGCCCTGCCCCGCGTCGCAGGTCAACGGGCTGCGCACGCGTACCTTCTCAAGCCCCAGGCCGCCCTCGGCCGGTTGGCTTTCGATGCGCCGCGCGATCTCACCGGTGATCACGTCGTTCTCACGCACGATGATTTCATCCGTCACCGGATGGCGAATCGTGTCTCGCGCCACACGGCCGACGATCGACTCGGCCAGGGCGATGTCCACTTCTTCGCCCTTGTACAACACGCCCTTGGTGATGCCGTGGATCGTGTTGCAATCATGGCACGACACGATGACGTTTTGGGCCACGTCGGCCAGCTTGCGCGTCAGGTAACCCGAATCGGCCGTCTTGAGCGCCGTATCGGCGAGTCCCTTTCGCGCGCCGTGCGTCGAGCTGAAGTACTCCAACACGCTCAAGCCTTCACGGAAGTTCGCCTTGAT